>NZ_PJPV01000163.1 GCF_002864045.1 Endozoicomonas acroporae | reverse complement strand
TTAATCATTAGGTAAACCCCCGGCTATGCCGGGGTGACTCGCATAGGTTTTACCGACGCTTCGGTAGCTAACCTCGAAGATTCCACCACGAATCAAGAGGTTTAACTTATGCCAGACTACAAAAGTCTGACTCATACTCGCTGGGATTGTAAATATCATATCGTGTTCATTCCCAAGAAAAGGCAAAAAGTCATCTACGGAAGTTTGAGGAAGTTTCTCGGCTCAATTTTTCATGAGCTTGCCAGGAGAAAAGGCTGTGAAATTGTTGAGGGACACCTGATGAGAGATCATGTCCATATCTGCATAAGCATTCCACCAAAATACTCTGTTTCCAATGTAGTTGGGTATTTAAAAGGTAAATGCGCGATTGCTATAGCAAGGCATTTTAAAGGGCGACAAAGGAATTTTAACGGAGAGAATTTCTGGGCAAGAGGGTACTTTGTGAGTACGGTCGGCTTGGATGAAGAAGTTGTCAGGGAATATATCCGAAATCAAGAAAAGAACGACGAAAACCGGGATCAACTGAAACTGGGTTTTGACTCGCGCCCATGGGCGCAATAATAGCCCTTTGAGGGCGTCCCCTAATAAGCTTCCGGCTATGCCGGAAGTCATTTAACT
>NZ_PJPV01000162.1 GCF_002864045.1 Endozoicomonas acroporae | reverse complement strand
CCAGAAATATACGATTCCATTTGGCCAACTACTTAACAAGCATCAGGAGGCTATAAACACTGGGGCCAATAGACATGGCGGCACTGTCCAGAATGGTAACGGTGACCAGCAAAGCCAATGTTCCGTTCTGCAGACCCACTTCCAGACTGATGGCTCTGGCCTGTCGTTCATTATCCACCAGCCATTTGCCCACCAGATAGCCCAGCGCCATGGTCAGCAAATTCAGGGCCAGGGCGGCAAAGCCTGCCTGCAGCAGATAAGACATGACTTTCTCACCCAGTTCTTGTTTATTGTTATTGATGTCCGGTGATTTTGCAGACTTTACACCAGGAAAACAATGGCAAATCCATGCTGACCAGAGCCTTGTCAGCTTATGGTCATAGAAGCAGGTGACTGGCCCTGCTCAAGGACCAGGTTCACTTTTTAGATGGCTAAAGGTTAAACAACACACTCATACATTCAGGCCAGGGCTGGCAGCCACCTTCAGAGGCGACCAATGCAGGGATACCGAGACTGATCCCCATATAAAGCCCAATACCTGCCCCATTGGCAATAATATCGCCAAAACTGAAACGGCGATAACGGGTCATGTGCTGACAGACCTCGATAAACACGCCAAACGCCATCAGCCCTGCCGGTTTCCACCAGCAGACGCTGGCCGCTGGAAATGCCAGATCGACCAGCAGAGACAGCACCATAAAGGTGAGCACATGTTTCACCTTGTCATTGATAAAACGGGTGGGATCCCATTTGCCAGGTATCAATGACATAAACAGGGCAAAGGCCAAGGCACACAAAGAGAGGATTTGCCAGGTTGAAGGGGGAGTTGCCTGAAGTGTGGTAATCAGTTCATTCATTGGATGGCCCTGAGTTAGAGGTTGTTACAGGTCATCGGCCAATGGGTGTTGGGGTTGATGGCGCTTAACATTCCTGTTTTAAGGCCTGGTGTTAAGCTTACCCCTCCACTCAAGCATCAACATTGGAGTCTTTGCCATTAACAATATTGTATTGTTTGCTCCCTCCTTGCTGATTGTTGAAATATAACAACCCAACTTGCTACATTAGCAACTCTAAAAACAGACACCGTCGTCAGTTTATAGGCGTTAGCTGCTTCATGGCTCTACATGGCAGTTATGCGCATTAGCAGAATAAAAAGAACAGGGGTAGACCATGCGCCGTTGGAATGGCTGGGGTGATGAGAGTTACATTAAGGAAGTCTCCGACCATGGGGATGCATTGATTCGCCGTATTATCGGCGAACCGACCCCCTTGAAAGATGCCACCCTGGAGAGCGTGATAGCCAGGGTACCGCCATCCCGTCTGCCTGAACATCCACTGATTGTCACTGCTGCAGAAGATCGGGTTCGCCATGCCCGTGGCCAGAGCTTTCCGGACTGGCTGGCCATGCGCAGTGGTGATTTTGGGGTTTTCCCGGACGGTGTCGCCTATCCGGAAACCAGTGCACAGGTTCGCGAACTTCTTGCCCTTGCGGTCCAACACGATTTTATTGTGATTCCCTATGGCGGTGGAACATCCGTTGCCGGTCACATCACGCCGCAGGAAAATACCAGAGCCATTTTGACCATTGATATGGGTCACATGAACCAGTTAATGGATCTGAATGAAGAGAGCCAGATTGCCACCTTTGGTGCAGGGACTCCCGGACCACAGGTTGAAGCACAGCTACAGGCACGGGGTTATACCCTTGGGCACTACCCCCAATCCTGGGAACTGTCCACCATTGGCGGCTGGATCGCCTCCCGCTCTTCAGGCCAACAGTCACTCCGTTACGGCCGTATTGAACAGATGTTTGCCGGTGGCCGTATGGAAACCCTGCAGGGCACACTGGATATTCCTTCGATTCCCGCCTCTTCCGCAGGGCTGGACATTCGGGAGCTCACCATGGGCACCGAAGGCCGCCTGGGTATCTTTACCGAAGTGAAAGTTCGCGTACAACGTGCAGCAGAAGAAGAAAAGTTTATGGTCTGCTTTATGCCAAACTGGCAGGCAGGTAAAGCCGTCGCCCGGGAAGTTGCACAGCAGAAGATCCCGCTCTCCATGATGCGGGTCAGCAACGCTAAAGAGGCCCGCGCCCACGCTCATCTTGGTACCTCACTGACACAGTTCAAACTGCTGGATGGCTATCTGCGTTTTCGCGGGCTGGACGACAATCGCTGCATGCTGACCTTTGGCGTGACCGGCTCTGAATACCAAAATAAAGTAGCCCTGAAACAGCTGGGTAAGATTTTGAAAAAACATGGCGGCGTTGGTGGTGCACTGGCCAATATCATGGGCACCATCTGGGCCCATGGCCGTTTCAAATTCCCCTATCTGCGGGAAACCACCTGGGCCCGGGGCATAGCAGTCGATACACTGGAGACCTCCACCGATTGGGAAAATGTGGACAGCCTGATGCATCAGATGGAAGCGAGCCTGGAAAACGCCTTAAAGGATGAAGGGGAAAATGTCATGGCATTCACTCACCTCTCTCATATCTACGGTCAGGGGTCGAGTATCTATACCACCTATTTCTTCCGCTGCGCTGACAGCTACGAAGCCACTCTGGCACGCTGGAAAAAGCTGAAGGCCAAAACCTCTGAAGTGATTGCCCGGGGCTATGCCACCATTTCCCACCAGCACGGCACTGGCCGTGACCACGCGCCTTATATGCCGGCAGAAAAAGGTGAGCTGGGGATGCGGATGATTGCCACCCTGGTGCATGACTTTGACCCGGACAAACGACTGAACCCCGGCGTGTTACTCCAGGACAGCGAATAAGTTGAATTAATCAGGTACCCAACCCATGTGGCAGAACTCCTGGCAGACAAGTAACCGGAATCAGTTACTGGAAGCGTTAAAACACAATACTGACAAGGAATGGGATATCGTTGTGGCCGGTGGCGGCATCACCGGTGCGGGCATTGCCCGTGAAGCGGCACGCCGGGGCCTGAAGGTACTGCTGGTTGATCGTCAGGATTTCGCCTGGGGAACCTCCAGCCGTTCATCAAAAATGATCCATGGCGGCCTTCGCTACATCGCTTCCGGCGATATCAAAACCACCATGCACTCAGTTTCCGAACGGGAACGCCTGATGAAAGAGGCTCCCGGCCTTGTCGATCAAATGGGCTATCTGATGACCCATTACAAAGGTGGGTTTCCAGGGCCGCTGGTCTTTAATATTCTGCTGCGTATTTATGATTTTTTTGCCGGTAAGCGTTACCGTAAGTTTCATAAATTACACGACGTTGAAAACCTGAGCCCGCTCATTAATGCGCACAACCTGCTCGGTGCCACCCAGTTTGCCGATGCCATTACCGATGACTCACGCCTGGTTATCCGGGTTTTGCGCGAAGCTCAGAAAGACGGTGCCACGGTAATCAATTATGTTGGTGTCGATGCGCTGATTAACAACAATGGTCAGGTGACGGGTGCTCAACTGAAGGATAGCGAAACCGGTCAGGTAATGCCGGTGAAAGCCAAAGTGGTGATCAATGCCACAGGTGCCTGGGGGGATAAACTTCGGGGTGAGATGACCTCAGAGCAGCATATTCGCCCGGCCCGTGGCAGCCATATTGTCGTACCTGGCTGGCGACTGCCGGTGGCTCAATCGTACACCGCCATGCACCCGGATGATAAACGACCCATATTTATTTACCCTTGGGAAGGCAGAACCGTGGTTGGGACAACCGACCTGGACAACGGCACTATTGGCAACCATGAAGTGGCCATGACCCGTGATGAACTGGAATACCTGATGAAAGCCGCCTGTGCCCAGTTCCCGAAAGCCGGGTTAACCGAACAGGATATTATCTCTTCATGGGCCGGTGTACGCCCACTGGTCAGCTCCGGGACACTGAACCCGTCAAAAGAAAAACGTGACCACAGTATCTGGAACGATAACGGACTGGTGACCATCAGTGGCGGCAAACTGACCACCTTCCGGCTGATTGCCCTGGATGTTTTAAAAGCAGCTGAAGAGTACCTGCCCGGCGTTGATTTCAGTGATACCGGCGCGGAGATGTTTACTCAATACGAGCCTGACAGTTCTCTGTTTAACCAGCTGCCGGACTATTTAAAGAAACGTATCCGGGGCCATTACGGCATGGACGCTGATCGCTTACTGGCACAGACCCAACCCGATGAACAGGACGTTATTCCCGGTGCCCGTGCCCTCTGGGCCGAGTTGCGCTGGTCGGCCGGTAATGAAGCCGTTGTGCACCTGGATGATCTTCTACTCCGCCGTACCCGCCTGGGCTTGCTGCTGGAACAGGGAGGCCTGATTTTTGCCGACAGAATCAAGGCCATCTGCCAGGAAGAACTGGATTGGAGCGAACAGCAGTGGCAACAGGAAGTCAGCCGTTATCAATCCATCTGGAACACTTATTACAGTATTCCGAAACGGCGCAAGAACGCTGATACTCGATAATAAGAAACAAGAAGTGAGTGTGTAGTGAGTGATTCAGACTATGTGCTGGCCATCGACAATGGCACACAGAGCATTCGGGCCCTGGTATTTGACAGTGCCGGCAATGAGATCGCCAAAAGCAAAGTTGCGCTGGAGGCCTATTTTTCACAACACCCCGGCTGGGCAGAACAGCACCCTGACTACTATTGGCAACAGCTTGGAAAAGTCTGTAAAGCGTTATGGGACCAGGGCATTGTAACGCCCGGGCAGATCAAAGGTATGGCACTGACCACACAGCGCTACACCATGATTAACCTGGATGAAGATAAAAAGCCATTGAGACCCGCCATTGTCTGGATGGATCAGCGCAAAGCCGAACCGGAAAAGCCCGTTGGCGGCCTCTGGGGACTGTTAATCAAGACCATCGGCCAGACCAGCCTGATCGAAGATCTGCGCGCCAAAGCCCGTGATAACTGGATCATACAACATCAGCCCGATATCTGGCAGAAGACCCGTTACTATGTGAATTTATCCGGCTACCTGACCTATCAACTGACTGGCGAAATGAAAGACGCCTGTGGTTCAGTGGCCGGTTACCTGCCATACGACTATCGCCGTCAGAAATGGGCTGGCAAGCACGATCTGAAATGGCAACTGCTGGCCGCCAGACGACACATGTTGCCGGAACTGGTACAACCCGGAGAGCAGTTAGGTCATATTACCGCTGAAGCTGCAGAGCATACCGGTCTGCCAGCGGGGTTACCAATGATCGCAGCCTCATCGGACAAGGCCTGCGAAGTACTGGGCGCAGGCGGTGTTGACCCTCATATTGGCTGTTTGAGTTTTGGCACCACAGCCACCATCAGTACGACAACGTCCCGATACTTTGAAACAGTTCCCTTTATTCCACCCTACACAGCGGCGATGCCAAAGCGTTACAACACCGAAGTGATGATTTATCGGGGCTTTTGGATGGTCAGCTGGTTTAAAAATGAGCTGGCCCAGGCCGAGCAGCGTAAAGCAAAAGAGCTGGGTGTAGAGCCCGAGCAGCTTTTCGATGCCCTGTTAACCCAGGTACCACCCGGCTCAATGGGCTTGATGATGCAACCCTACTGGTCCCCGGGCGTACGTCAACCCGGCCCTGAAGGCAAAGGCGCTTTTATCGGCTTTGGCGATGTTCATAAACGGGCGCATATTTACCGTGCGATTCTGGAAGGGCTGGCTTACGAACTGCGATCCGGTAAAGAGCAGATTGAAAAACGCAGTGGCACACCGATCACCCGGCTACGGGTCTCCGGTGGTGGATCCCAGAGTGATGCCGCCATGCAACTGACGGCCAATATTTTTGGCATGGAGGCAGAACGGCCACACACCTACGAAGCTTCCGGCCTTGGGGCAGCCATTAACTGCTGTGTCGGCCTTGGCATTCATAAAGACTATAACGAAGCCATTGATAAAATGACCCGGGTAGGCGATGTGTTTGAGCCGGACCTGCCAACCATGCAGCTGTATGACCGTTTATACACTGAGGTTTATAAAAAGATCTATAAACGCCTGCAGCCGCTGTATAAATCCATTCGGGATATTACCGGTTATCCGAAGCATTAAGTTTCTTTTGACCTCGTCAGGGGGTATTGAAATCAGTATCAATAGTGCTACTATCGTTTAATGGCAAGTATATCTGATATTCTCGAACTGATGAGCAAAAACCCCAAGGGCGTCAGATTCAAGGATTTATGTAAAGTCTGCGATGCATACTTTGGGGCTCCCCGACAAACAGGTTCCAGCCATCGGGTTTACAGAACTCCCTGGCAAGGGGATCCAAGGGTAAATATCCAGGACAGAAAGGGCAAGGCAAAACCTTATCAGGTAAGACAAGTATTGCAGGCAATAGAACGTATGGAGCAACAAAGCAATGAATAAATCCACCGACAAATACACCTATCGGGTCACCTGGTCTGAAGAAGATCAGGAATACGTGGGCTTGTGTTCTGAGTTTCCCGGCCTGAGCTGGCTGGAACAAGACCAGATAGCAGCGCTGAACGGTATTCGGAAACTGGTGTCAGACACCGTGGCGGATATGCAAGCGGCTAACGAGACAATCCCGGAACCTTTTTCCATCAGGGACTACAGCGGCAAAGTGTTGCTAAGAGTACCACCGGAAACTCATCGGCATCTGGTTATTCAGGCGGCAGAATCCGGTGTAAGTTTGAACCGTTATATTGCCAGCAAGCTGCACTGAGCAGCTGAAGGCAAATGGTTTTGTCCTCACTATCATCTACATTAATGACTATTTTTCCCTGCCGATATCCCCTTTGGTGATGCTCTTTTTCAGTCAGATAAGTAGTTGGCCAAATGGAATCGTATATTTCTGGCTAAGTGGGCAGTTACTATGCAAGGCGCAACGTAGGGAGCATAGCCGTAGCTATGTGACCGGAGTTGCAACGCCGCAGAGTGACTGACAACTTAGTCAGAAATATATGATTTCATTTGGTTAACTACTTATGCACTTTGGAATCAATCAGGATCACTTCGTTTTTTCAGAAAGGTCATCACTGTTGCTCCCCGTGCTGGCATCATGAATAACAGACTGGTTCCTCCGATTTCATAACAACCAACCAGGCTCAATTGACCAGGATATCCAGGAATAATGAATCAGGAAGCCTACGAGACAGATATCGCGATTGTTGGGGCAGGAGTGGGCGGCGCTTATTCAGCATGGCGCTTAAGGGATAAAATTTCAGCTCCTGAACACCAGAAAATTGACCTGTTTGAAATGAGTGACCGGATTGGCGGCCGTCTTTACTCCCTCAAGATGCCCGGAATGCCCAACGTACCGGCAGAGCTGGGGGGCATGCGCTACTTTTCCAGTCATGCAGTGACCCGGGAACTGGTCAACACTCTGGGCTTACCCACTCTGGACTTTCCAGGCAGTGGCACTCAGGGCAATATTTCTTTTGTGCGCAACCACCATCTCCGTGACCTGGACTTTCGTGATCCGGATAAAGTCCCCTACCGGCTGAGTTTCAATGAGCGGGGTAAAACACCTGGCGAACTGATTCAATATGTGATCGATACGCTGGTTCCTCAAAGCGTCCGTGCATCCCCTGATGAGTGGAGAGCTTTCCGACAATCCCATACCCTGGAAGGAAAAAGGCTCTATGAGTACGGATGGTGGAGTCTGATGGACTGGGTACTGTCCAGAGAAGCGATTGAACTGATCAATGATGCCGGGGGTTACGACGCTCCTTTTCGCAATTGGAATGCCGCCGTGGCGATGGATGTCTTCAGAAATAATGCACCGGGCTGGGATGTTCCCTCAAGGATGATTGCAACCGGCTTTCAATCGTTACCCGAAGCCCTGGTGCAAGGATTTATTAATCAAGGAGGCCGGTACCACTCCCGTCACAGGTTATGTGCCATAACCCCATTTGAACAGCACGGACAGACCCGGGTTAAACTCGTGTTCGAGAATGCCCGGGGTACCAGAATGGTGGTTAATGCCCGGCACGCCATTTTAGGGTTACCAAAACGCTCACTGGAGCTACTGGATCAGGATTCAGTTCATTTACGCACCGCCGAAATACGGTCGGACATTGACTCAGTCATTTCAAAACCGGCCATTAAACTTTATCTTGGCTACCCTTACCCTTGGTGGAAGGTGCTCGGGATCAGAGGGGGTAAGTCGGTGACTGACCTTCAGATCAAACAGTCCTATTATTTTGGTACAGAAGAGGATCGACCTGCCGGTGAAGCTGGCAACACCAACGCCCTGTTGCTGGCAGCCTATACCGATGGCCGGGTTCTGGATTACTGGCATCCCCTGGCCAGGGGAAATGAGTTTGCCGGAGCAGAGAACCCCTTTGTTCCAGTGGGACAGAGCCCTCTTCCCAACGAGAGCCGGGCCACCAATAACCAGGTTGTGCAAGCCCAAAAGGAACTCAAGGCGCTTCATGACTTGAAATACATTCCGAAACCTTATACTGCGGCCTACATGGATTGGTCTCAAGACCCCTATGGGGGAGGATACAGTTTGTGGAAGCCCGGACAAAAGAGCCTGACTACTCAAAAGCGTATGCGCCACCTGCCCGGTTTACCCATTCACATTTGCGGTGACTCTTATTCCGATCTGCAAGGCTGGGTGGAGGGCGCATTGACCAGCACCGAACTGATGCTGGAAGAACATTTTCAACTGGAACGTCCGCGCTGGATTGAAAAAGATTATTTATCCCGTTTTGCCGAGTAGCACTCTGAATTGATCAGTTCCAGAGCACCTGAAGAGTAACCTGTTCCGGTCACTCTTGATGACAATTCAGAAAACTCCAGATTTTTTCATGATATGAACGCCAAAGGTGTATTCGATCATGAAGGGCGATACTCAGGACAGAAAACCGAGACTGGCAGGAAGATTTGCATCCGCAAAGGATCATACGTACTTTTTATCTGCCATCCTCAAAAGTGAACCCCATGGATCAATTTTCTACAAAGTCTTTAACCTGCCTGCATAATATAAAGGCCAGGTTATGTTCTGCCCGGGCTGCTCAGTCCCTCCTGCTGAGCCAATTAATTTGACCGTTCGAGCAGGTTTGTAACGTTCTATATAAGTCTTCAGGCTCTTTGCCCGTGTGCGCTTGCCAGATTTCACTTCCACCGGGATGATCTCGCCATTATTGGTTTTGAAAAGAAACTCAATCTCAGCTTGCCTGAAGTCCCAGGAATAGGTCGGATAACAGCCGGTGGCTCTTAACTCATTCTGAACAAAATTCTCAGCCAGATAACCTTTATACTCATAACTTTGCTGACGATGCTCCTGATAACTGATATCCAGCATATATCCTAATACCCCAATATCGAACAGAAACAGTTTAAATAAATTGTCTTTCCGATAGGCAGATAGGGGCGATTGCGGTTTGCAGTCAATAGGGTAACAGCGCGACACCAATTTGGTTTTCTCCAACCATTCAATAGGGCCGCTTAAATCCAGATAACTGCGTTTACGTTCGATCACACCGCTAAACCGATAACGTTTAACCGATGCATCCATGTTTTTGGATAGTTGCAACGGCACATTACGAAAGACCCTTTCTATATGCTGTGCATTGACTTTGCCGCCATATTTACCAAAGTCACGAAGGTAGCCGGATAATAGACTTCGGTGGATGCTTTTTATCCGGCTACATCGCTCATTAATGCCACTGAACTTTCCCCCATCAGCAAACCAGGTTTCTACTGCTTCAGGCATGCCGCCGACAAAATAATAATCCAGCAGCAAATCCCACAGTTTATTGTGAGAGGCCTGAATCTGGAGTCCTCGCCTGAAGGCTTCCAGAATTTTCTCGTTTCCCGATGCTATGACAAACTCTTCAAAAGACATAGGGAACAGCTCCAGAGCTTCTACTTTACCAACCGGAAACGAGTTCAGCAGACCAATATTTGAGCCAGACGCGCAGAGGTAAAGATCCGGGCGTTGCTCAGCAAAGAACTTCAACGAACTTAATGCTGCAGGACACTCGCCAATTTCATCAAAAAACAGAAGGTCATGTTTGGCGTTAATATCAACACCCAGTTCCAGCTCAATATTCAGAAGTATGTCTTGCGGATTCAGATTGGCGCCAAACAGCCCTGCCAGGCTGGGGTTAGCCAGAAAGTCCAGCTTAAGAACCCGGCGGAAGTGGTCTTTGCCAAAACACTCTTCGATCAGATAAGACTTACCCACCTGGCGGGCACCATCCAGTAACAGAGGTTTGCGCTTTGGCTGATTCTTCCAGCTCAATAGCTGGGTAATGAGTAATCTGTCCATGGTTATCGAAAGTCATCCAAAGCGGTTACTTTGTGTTTATTATAGAATAATAATCGACTTTCTATACTTTTTCATACATTAAAATACAATATTACGTATTTTTTAATAGATAAAAAGCTAATTCTTACTGAAAATTCAGATGTAATTTGTAGTAATCAAGGGTCAGGATGGCGAACTCTTAGTTGATTTCGACAGGCCTCAGGATAAACGGGGCCTGGAGCTTCGGAAATACGGCAGTTGTTCAGAACCTTCTCTTAAGTAATTGTCTGGTGGTTAGTCAAGGAATGTTTCAGCACCAATCAGGGGCAGCAGTTTCAGGATCGCTTCCTTATATACGGCTTTATCCACCTGCCCAACCCGTTCAGCCCGGCGGTGCTGCCAGTCCAGGGTACGGATCAGCCCCGGAATAGCGAAGGATGGCTCTATATCCAGACCGCTGATCTCCACATTGGCGGGCCGTTTTTTCCCCTGGGAGCTAATGGGAATACAGATAGCCTGACCAATGGCCTCGTTATAAAGGCGCGAAGAAAGCACCAGGGCTGGCCGACGCTTACCGATCTCGCTCCCCTTGCCCGGATGAAAATCAAGCAGGACAATATCACCCCTTTCGGGTATGTAAACCCCGGAACTGGAGGAAGCCATCAAAAGTCCTCTTCCCCTGGCCGTGTATCTTCCAGCCAGTCACTGACGTTATTGTCTGCCAGTGTCTCCTTCAGACTGGCAACCAGCTCCTCTTCTGAATAAGGCAGCGGATCGGCGGGCACCTTGCGGCGGATAAACAACCCGTCGGCATGGATCTCAACCTCAACCCCCATACCTTCTTCAAACCCGGGAATATCCCGCATCGGCCCGCTGATCCGCAGGGCCAGACCATTGCCCCAGCGTTTGATGGTGGATTCTGTCCGCATAACCCCCTCCGTATCTACTATATAGATACACCAGTATATACGATGTAGACACTTCGGCAAGACGGAGGTTCTCCTGTAGACAGTAACATTGCAAGCAGGCAAGGTTTTATTTCGCGGATTGAAGAATGGAGGGGCTTTTATTGAGGGCAAGGTTCAGCAGCAGGAGGAAAGGGGATCCTATAGCAGCACGCTCATATAGGATTTGAACAGGCTGCTTATGCAGCCTTTTGCAATCGTTTTACAGTTGCTGAAAGCCTTTCCTCTGCATGGCTTGGCAACTGCCGCTAACGGTTTCAGCGATAACTCTACTCTCTGGCACTTTAAACCGGCAGACTCAATAGGTAAGAATTCGGTGAACCCATAGCCCACCGCCGGGTCTTCTGAGCCGGTGGTGCACCTTGGTTTCGTTGTCGACAGAGCTATTGTAGAGACGCAGGAGGGCTGTGACTCTTGAGTTGAGTTCTTGAAGACGCTCATCTGTCATCAGCCAAGGTAGCCAGACTGACAAGTCTTTTGGTGGCTTCCGACCATTTTCTGCACAGGCTTGCAGGTATCCTGTCATCCAGATCCGGAGCCCGCTGGCCTTTCAGGGTATTGATCTGCTCCTGAAACGCTTGAATTTCACGGGAGTGCTCAACCTTCATCTGTTTGATTCGATCAAGCGCCTCCTGCTCCCGTGTTCGGGTTCGTTGCCATTGGCTGCGCATTGTTTGGCCTGGGCTTTCAGTTCGATGAAGTCCGCTTTGCTTAGTGTGACCTGGGCGTTAGCGAAAGGGGCTTTAAGCGAACCCGGCGGAAGCTCGGTGTTGGAAGGGTCAGTGGAAAGCATGAATGAAATATAGTCGATTGAGGCCACAAAGTGACCTCTGCTATGGGTTCACCGAATTCTTACTTCTCACCAGGTTCTGTAATCCTTTGATTTCTTTATGCTGCGAAATGATTTTGTTCTCACTGTTTTTTGCACGACATACAGCTTATATTCAAATTATATTCAAAACAGACACCCTACCGGCAAAGCCACCAGTTTATCCGAAAAGGGCAGCACCTTATCACCATTGTAAACAATTACCCCCCGCTGAATACTGCCCATTGCAATTAGCATTTCCAGAGTCGCGAACATCTCTTTTTTGATCGTCATGCCTGCCTTGACCTCAATGCCTGTGGCCTGGCCATCATGCCCTGACAGAATAAAGTCCACTTCCCGCTGACTCTTGTCGCGATAGTGAAAAAGCTGGCAGTCCTGATCACTGATGGCGATAGACTTCAGTAGTTCTGAGCAGACCCAGGTTTCCATTAACGATCCCATAAGATTTCTGTCAGCCTTAATAGCTGCTGCATTTATGCCTCTCAGGGAACACAGCAGCCCAGTGTCCACAAAATGAACCTTTGCCTGCTTAATTGCCCGCTTGAGCTCATTCCGATGCCACCCGGGAATTCGCTTGACCAGATACAGGCTTTCAAGAGCTGCAACGTATTTTTGAACAGACTTGCTATCCATCTTTATCGCTTTACCTAGACTTGCATAGTTCAATGCCTCAGAAGAGATAGAAGACAGTGATTTAAGTAGCTGCGCCATTTCATCCAGCTTTTGCAACTGAAAAACTTCTCTGATATCCCGCCGGATAATTGCATCGGCATACGATCTGAACCAGCGTGTCCTGCGATTGGCAGAACGCTGTATTGCTTCCGGATAACCACCACACGCTATGGCCGAAATCACCTGGTCAAGCTCCAGCAGCGCCCCGTGCTGCGGAGTAAAATCCACAGACAGTAGCTGCCGGATAATATCATGCTCTCCCTGCCCGCCAGCAGGCCTCTGCATCAACTCACTCTGACTGAAGGGGTACAGGGTAATAAATTCTGCCCGGCCTGCCATTGAATCTGCCAGCGTCGGCAGCGTCATCAGATCGGCGGAGCCGGTCAGGATAAAAGCCCCGGATTGACGATCTTCATCGACCAGCAGTTTGATAGTGCGAATCAATTCCGGAGCCCGCTGTATTTCATCAATAATGACCGGACGCGGCTGATTACGAAGCAAACCAATAGGGTCATTGCGGGCAACCGTCAGGATATTTTCATCATCCAGGGTCAGATAACTTCCGGAGCCCTCAAGCTTGAGCGTCTCCAGCAGATGTCGCGCCAGGGTCGTTTTACCAGATTGCCGGGGACCGGTGATAATGGCTACCGGCGTATCCTTCAAGCATTCCCGCAAATTACGCTCAATGGCTCTTGGTATGTAGTCCATAGCAATCCAGTCATGACTAATATGGATTTTAGTTTAGACTAATATGGATTATAAAATCGACCATTATGGATTTATAATCCGACTAAAATGGATTTTATTGATGGCTGATCTGGAATAATAACGCTATGCAAAAGTCTTTTAAAACGATGATCGAAGTGAAATTTTAACTGAAACTCCAGCACCCCAGATTGTCATAAACCGTATCCGATCACGAAGGGCAGTATTCAGGACACAGAACCGAAACAGGCAGAAAAATTTACATCCGGAAGGCACCAAAAATCAAGGGTTCCAAGTAAACAACACAGGTTTTCTAAACAATTGTTTTGTTCTCACTTGTGTTCTCAAAAGGGCTTCAAATCAATAATTTTTTATGTAATTCTCGTAAGCCCTTGATTTCCTTGGTCGGCGTGAGAGGATTCGAACCTCCGACCCTTTCGTCCCGAACGAAATGCGCTACCAGGCTGCGCTACACGCCGAAGCCAGAGCTATTCTAGACATGCAGACGAAACTGTCAATGGCAGCAGAGAAGAATTCAATGAAGCTTGTAAGAAGAGAAGTAAGGAAAGGAAAAATGGTCGGGGTAGAGAGATTCGAACTCCCGACATCCTGCTCCCAAAGCAGGCGCGCTACCAGACTGCGCTATACCCCGTCAGATGGGACTTATCATATTGTTTTTGAACGATAAGTCAATAGCTATCAGTAAACGATGTCTATTTTTTAAACTTGCAGGTTAAACAGAATATGTTAGCCGCATTAACAGTGGCATCCAGAGCTAATGTCGTAATATCTCTCAGGATGATGCTAATGCGGTCTTGCATGGTTGAGCCTAAACTATGTTCTATCTCTCAACGTGCGGCACTTTTTCAGGGTATCAGCAATCAGAAATGCCAGCTCCAGCGCCTGATCGGAATTCAGGCGAGGATCACAGTGGGTATGATATCGATTGCCCAGATGATCTTCCGTCACGGCATTGGCACCACCGACACACTCCGTCACATTCTGACCGGTCATTTCAAAGTGAACGCCACCGGCATAGGTTCCCTCGGCGCGATGGGCCGCGAAAAACTGCTCAACTTCTGAGAGAATTTTCGACACTTCACGGGTTTTATAGCCATTGCTGGCCTTATAGGTATTCCCGTGCATTGGATCACAGCTCCAGAGCACATTGCGCCCTTCACGCTGAACCGCTTTCAGCAATGGCGGCAGGCCTTTCTCCAGGTTGTCAGCTCCCATGCGGACAATGATGTTCAATTTGCCGGGAATATTCTCCGGGTTGATCCGGTCAATCAGCCGAATCAGGTCATCCGGTGGCAGGGTTGGGCCTGCTTTCAAACCAATCGGGTTTTGAATACCACGAACAAATTCAACATGGCCACCATCGACCTGACGGGTTCGGTCACCCACCCAGAGCATATGGGCTGAGCAGTCATACCAGTTACCGGACAGGCTATCACGGCGGGTCAGCGCCTGTTCGTAAGGCAGCAACAACGCTTCATGGGAGGTATAAAATGCGGTTTCTCGGATGGTGGACGAATGCTCTGCTGAGATGCCACAGGCTCTCATAAAATCCAGCGATTCATCAATCCGGTCAGCCATGTTGCGGTATTGATCAGTCTGCGGGCTGTTTGCAACAAAATCCAGGTTCCAGGCATGCACCTGTTCCAGAGAGGCCAGGCCACCCTGGGCAAAAGCTCGCAGCAGGTTGAGGGTGGCAGCAGCCTGGTGATAGGCCTGCAGCATTCTCTGGGGGTCCGGATTACGAGCCGTAGGGGTAAACTCGGTGCCGTTAATGATATCACCGCGATAGATCGGCAATTCAACACCATTGATGGTTTCAGTGCCAGAAGTTCTTGGCTTGGCAAATTGGCCGGCCAAACGCCCTACCTTGATCACCGGGCAGGCAGCGCCAAAGGTGAGCACCACCGCCATCTGCATCATGACTTTAAAGGTGTCACGGATGTTATTGGCCGAGAATTCCAGGAAGCTTTCTGCACAGTCTCCCCCCTGCAGCAGAAATGCTCTGCCTTCGGTCGCTTCTGCCAGGCGGTTTCTCAACTCATTCACTTCACCCGCAAAAACCAGCGGTGGCATGGCAGCCAGTTCCTGTTCAACCCGGCTCAATTTTTCCTGGTCGGGATATTCCGGCAGCTGGAGCAACGGCATATGTCTCCAGCTATCAACAGTCCATGAATTCATTAAGTCACCAGCTCTTTCACACTCGCTAAAAACAGTCATTCTACCTGAATACATCATCAAGGCTGAGAGGTTTTCCCATGAATAATTATGGAAGATATATCAAGAATTATCGCTGATTAGCCGAACTTAAGACTTTACATACCCTATCTGGTTTGTTATAAGTTCTGACCGAACAACAATACGTATCCATACTTATCACTATGAATTCTTCACTGCCTGCCACGATTACCATGAAACCCGGCACCATTATGATGATGCTCCGGGGGGGTTATCGTGGATAGCTGAAAAGCAGAAACGAGCCCCCGCACCCTAATCGGTCCGGGGGCTTTTTTATGACCATTTGCCACTGACAGGAAATGACAGCGTGAACGAGTTGAACCTTCGACTGATCACCAACAGTGATCCCGGCAGCCTTGAACAAATTCTCCAGTGCAGCAGCGAGAACGGGTTACATCTGAAAAGTTTTGTTGCTGAGCTGAACAGCAAAAAAGATCAGTATGAAATCAAGATGTGCGTTTCCGGTTTTACCAGTCAGCATCAGATTGTTGGCAGGCTGGCTCAGCAGAAACACATCCGTGAGCTGAGCCCGATAAAATCCCGGGGGTTACTCTGAATGACACTAAACTATTGGCCTCTGGCGACTGGATGCCGGGGGTCTGTTATCCATTCGCTCCATGAGCCGGGGTACAGTGTGGCACCCGACAAACCCGCAAGCTCCATGGCAAAAATATTGTGACAGGCGGTAACACCGGAACCACAGTAGAAGACAGGCCGGGAGTCGTCGCCAACCAGTGCAGTAAATAGTTCCCGCAAGTGATCCGCTGAAAGAAAGCGGCCATCTTCATCCAGGTTTTTGGCGAATGGATGGCATACCGCCCCGGGAATATGCCCAGCCTGCGAGTCCAGAGTTTCTTCTTCTCCACGGAATCGTTCATAAGCCCTGGCATCAATCAGTTTATAACTAAGGCTTCCTTCAGTTTCTGTCTGCGCCATCAGATCCTGCGCTGAAACCGTTGGCATATGTCCCATGGTAAAATCAGCCTGACTCTCTGCCACCTCAGACGCATCGTTGGTCACAGGATAACGGCCTGCCTGCCAGGCTTTCATGCCGCCATGCAGAATCATAGCCTGAGAGATACCCGCCCAGCGTAACAGCCACCAGGCCCTGGCGGCCATGGCATGGCCGCCATCATCATAGACAATGACCTGAGAGTGCTTATCCATTCCCCAACGACGGAGTGTTGCCTGCCAGTCTGCCGACTCGGGCAGTGGGTGCCTGCCGGTTTTACCGGGAATAATCAAACCGGAGAGATCTGCTTCAAGATCAGCATGGAGTGCTCCCGGAATATGTCCCTGGTGATACATCACCCGCCCCTGTTTCGGGTCAGCAAGACTGAATCGAGCATCCAGAACCACCAGATGTTGGTCGTTCAACAGGGTAGCCAGCATCTCCGGCTCTATTAATAAAGGCATCAATTACCTCTGTCTGGCTGCTAACACACCACTATGAAACATTTATGAAGGTTTACTTTTCTTATCACACAGTAAAAAAATGACAGTGGCTTTGCAACCAGTCCTGATAACCGTGGTTCGAAGGGAGGAATAGTTCGGCGAAAAGGGAAGTAGAGAAATAAAACCCACCAGCAGAGCTGGCGGGGTCACATCCGTGTGACAAGTGCATCCATGCAAGTTTTACGTTATCAATACACTCGTGATGGCAATAGCAGTGATTACGCGAAAAAATGTGAGACATTTCTCACATTTTCATCATTTTCCGGTTGCAGGCTTGTCCACTACCTTGTCATCACGAAGCACTTTTTCCGAAAGCAGGTTGCTCAGCTCGCCGTTATCCGGCGTTTCCAGAATGATTCGGGTTTCTTCGGAAGACTCGTCAAATTCGATGCCCGGAGAGTAAGCAGGCTCTTCCACCGGCGTGTCTATGATCTCCTGCTGTATCGAAATGACTTCCGTTACGGGCAATGGTTCAGGCTCATCCTTTTCAGCCAGCAAAAACCAGCCAGTCACACCCAGAGCCAGAAGAGCCGCCAGCACTACTGCAATTGTCTTGTTACTCATGCCCATCCTCACCCATAGCCGAAAAGCTGCCAAAACTTATTCAAGAGCGGAGACGAATCCCCGCTCCATCAAACTATCGCATTCGAACAACCCGAGTCGTGTTACCCTGCGTCAAAATCTTTACCGCATCACCCACCTGCAAAGACGCTTTAGGGTCAACCTCCTGAACCACTGAAATATATTTTCCGCTATCAAGCCGGATGGTCATCTCAATGCCCTGCTTTGTGGTCAGCTGTTTTTCAGCCCTGCTCCCCAGCACACCACCGGCAACTCCGCCCAGGATAGCCGCAATATCACTGCCTCTGCCACCGCCAACACTGGATCCTGCAATACCACCAATAGCTGCACCGGCCACAGTACCCACAGCACCTTCAGTGCCTTCCAGTGTCACATATTGCAGCTCGGAAACAGTGCCAAAACTGACCTGCTGGATTCTCCGGGCCTCACTGCTTGAATAGGTTGTCCCTTTGCTGTCCGTCATACACCCTGACAGCAGAGCGGCAAAAGTGAGGGGCAATATGGCCCAATAGCGTCTCAAATTCATGTCGTTAACTCCTTTTGGTAAAACAGGAAAGAGCTTTCCTGTTAACCGACCCAGACCCGTGCGTTCCGGAACATTCTCATCAACGGTGCATCTTCACCCCAGTGTTGCGGATGCCAGCTGTTTTGAACTGTACGGAATACCCGCTCAGGATGGGGCATCATAATGGTGACCCGACCATCGGCGGAAGTAAGGCCAGTAATTCCCTGCACCGAGCCGTTGGGGTTGTAGGGATAACGTGTGGTGGGCCTGCCCTGGTTATCCACAAACTGCAAAGACACCTGACCACTGTTCGCCAGCCGCTCCAGATGAGACGGATCGGCAAACTCGGCATGCCCTTCCCCATGAGCAACAGCAATTGGCATACGGGCACCCTCCATCCCCCGGAAGAAGATTGAATGGCTCTTCTGAACCTCAACCATCGCCACCCGGGCCTCAAACTGTTCAGACTGGTTGCGGACGAAGTGAGGCCAGTAGTCAGCACCGGGAATCAGGTCATGCAGATTGGAGAGCATCTGACAGCCGTTGCATACACCCAGGGCAAAACTGTCACGACGATCGAAGAAGCGGGCAAACTGATCACGGGCCTGTTCATTAAAGAGAATCGACTTGGCCCAGCCTTCTCCGGCTCCCAGAACATCCCCATAAGAGAAGCCACCACAGGCCACCAGACCTGTAAATTCATCCAGAGTGCGTCGACCGGACAGGATATCACTCATGTGCACATCAACTGTTTTGAAACCAGCCCGGTCAAAGGCCGCCGCCATTTCAACCTGACCATTGACACCCTGCTCCCGCAAAATGGCCATGGCTGGACGAACACCGGTGTTGATATAGGGTGCCGCCACATCCAGAGAGATATCGTAAGGCAGAGAGGCATGGAGCCCATCATCATGATCATCCAGCAGGTTATCGAACTCCTGTCGTGCACACTCGGCATTGTCCCGCAGCGCCTGAATGCGGTAGCTGGTTTCTGCCCACCAGCGCTGGAACTTGATCCGGCTTTCACTGACCAGCTCGGAGCCATTGAACCGGAACGATACCCGCTGGCCAGCAGCCAGGGTACCGATGGTGTGAGAACAGGCAGCAAGACCATGCTGAGCCAGGATATCCTTAACAAGACCTTTCTCGCGGTGGCGCACCTGGATAACCGCACCCAGCTCTTCATTAAACAGAGCAGGCAGAACCATGGACTTGTTGCCAGCCAGCTTATCCAGATCAACCGCAATACCGGTATGGCCAGCAAACGCCATCTCTATCAGGGTGGTGAACAGGCCACCGTCGGAGCGGTCGTGGTAGGCCAGCAGCAGGTCTTTATCCATCAGTTCCTGAATGGCATTAAAGAATCCTTTCAGGTCTTCCGGAGAGTTAACGTCCGGTGCCGAGTCACCTACCTGACCATAGACCTGGGCCAGTGCTGAACCACCCAGTCGATTATGGTCACGGCCAAGGTCAATCAACAGCAGATCAGTATTACCCTGATCCGTCCTCAGTTGGGGCGTCACCGTCTTGCGAATATCCCGGACCGGGGCAAATGCCGAGATAACCAGCGACAATGGTGAAGTGACACGCTTATCTTCACCATTTTCCTGCCATTGGGTGCTCATGGACATGGAGTCTTTACCCACCGGAATAGCAATACCCAGTGCCGGGCAAAGCTCCATACCCACCGCCTTAACCGTATCAAACAGGTTTTCATCTTCACCGGGATGACCTGCTGCGGCCATCCAGTTAGCCGACAGTTTGATATCGCCGATTTTACCAATACGGGCAGCAGCAATATTAGTAATCGCCTCGCCAATCGCCATGCGCCCGGAAGCAGGGGCATTGATCAGGGCAAGCGGTGTGCGTTCCCCCATGGACATGGCTTCGCCGGTATAGCCCTGAAAAGCCGTTGCGGTCACCGCGCAGTCCGCCACAGGTACCTGCCAGGGACCCACCATCTGGTCACGATTAACCAGACCGGTAATGGTTCGGTCGCCAATAGTGATCAGGAAGTTCTTGCTGGCAACGGATGGCAGTTTTAATACCCGCTCCATCGCTTCCAGCAGCTTGATGTCGCTCAGGTCCAGGGGTTCACGCTCGAAGGACTGACGTTGAATCTCACGGTGCATCCTGGGTGGTTTACCCAGCAGCACATCCAGCGGCATATCCACCGGGTGATTATTGAAGTGGCTGTCATCCAGCAGCAGCCGCTGCTCTGCTGTCGCTTCACCCACCACGGCATAAGGGCAGCGTTCCTGCTGACAGATTTCTTCGAAGCGGGGAAGGTCTTCGGCCGCCACCGCCATCACATAACGTTCCTGGGACTCATTACACCAGAGCGCCAGCGGCGACATGCCCGGTTCATCATTATGAATGGCACGCAACTGGAAGTGACCGCCCCGGCCACCATCACTGACCAGTTCAGGCAGCGCGTTGGAGAGACCACCGGCCCCCACATCGTGAATGAATGCGATGGGGTTCCTGTCCCCCTGCTGCCAGCAACGATCGATTACCTCCTGACAACGACGCTCCATTTCCGGGTTGTTTCGCTGCACACTGGCAAAGTCCAGATCTTCCTGGCCTTCACCGGAAGTCATGGAGGAAGCCGCGCCGCCGCCCAGGCCAATCTGCATGGCGGGACCGCCCAGGACAATCAGCCTGGCACCCACCGGAATCTCCCCTTTTTCAACATGCTCAGCTTTGATATTGCCAAGACCACCGGCCAGCATAATGGGCTTGTGATAGCCACGAACCTCATAGCCTGCAACGCCTTTGACGCTGGCCTCAAAGGTACGGAAATAGCCACACAGGTTTGGACGACCAAACTCATTATTAAAACCGGCACCGCCCAATGGGCCTTCGATCATGATTTCCAGCGGCGAGACAATGCGGTCTGGCTTGCCATAATCCTGTTCCCAGGGCTGTTCGTAGCCGGGAATTTTCAGGTTAGATACGGTGAAACCGGTCAGACCGGCCTTGGGCCTGGATCCCTTACCGGTGGCACCTTCATCACGAATTTCACCACCAGAACCGGTGGCGGCACCCGCCCAGGGTGCGATGGCCGTCGGGTGGTTGTGGGTTTCTACCTTCATGAGGATATGAATATCTTCCTCATTGAAACCATATTCACGGCTGTCAGATTCCGGGTAAAACCGTTTTGCGTGGAAACCTTCAATAACCGAGGCGTTATCTTTGTAAGCTGACAGCACCCCTTCACTGTGCAGGGCGTGAGTATTGCGGATCATCTTGAACAGGGAAAGATCCTGAGCTTCACCATCAATACTCCAGGAAGCATTAAAAATTTTATGCCGACAGTGTTCCGAGTTTGCCTGGGCAAACATCATCAACTCAACATCTGTAGGATCCCGTTGGAGTTTTTGATAGCTCTCTACCAGATAGTCGATTTCATCCTCAGCCAGTGCCAGGCCCAGGGAAAGGTTAGCCGCAGCCAGTGCCTCTCTGCCGCCTTCCAGAACGGACACCGTGGTCATTGGGGCTGGCTCGGCCACAGCAAACAGTTTGGTAATTTCACCCGCATCACGGAAGACGGCCTGGGTCATACGGTCATGGAGCAAATCTGCAATCCGGGTTTCCTGATCTTCTGATAAACGGGTATCCGCAAACACCACAAACCGAACGCCTCGCTCGATTCGCTGGATCATACCGAAGCCACAATTGTGAGCAATATCGGATGCTTTACTGGACCAGGGGGAAATCGTACCCGGACGGGGAACCACCAGAAATTCTGCCCTGGAAGAAAAGCTGTCAGGCTCTATCTGTTGAATCTTTGGGCCGTAAGTCAACAGTCTGGCCAGAATATCAGTCTGCCTCTCACTCAAACCCTCCGCACAGGACGACTGGATTTTTACATAATGCTGGAATTCAGCAACAACACAGGAGATCTCTGGCACTCGGCTCTGCAGCTGAGCAAGCAGCTTTTGACGGCGGAACTGGGAAAGTGCAGGGGTGCCACGCAGTATCAGCATGTTCTGGTCTGTCCTCGGGCCAATTAACAGCTAGTGAGGAGCTACAGCCTGGGTGAGCTAATAATAAACATCAGGAAGCCCGGATGAGTGGCCACTTCCTGATTGGATTACAAGCCAGTCCTTATGCTTTAGCCTCTCAACTCAGGGGGATATTCAAAGGCTGCCTATAATAATCGAAACCAGCCTTCGGAAACCAGCAGTCACAGGCTATTTATCAACAAAAGGCTGCTTTCCCCGCTGTTCACGAATCTGCTGACGGCGAAAACGAAAAAACTCGCTGATCATCCCACTGCATTCATCCTGAAGGACACCTCCGGTAACCTCTACCCGGTGATTCATCTGAGGCTGTTCAAGAACCCTTGCGGCACTGACAATGGCTCCGGCCTTGGGTTCTGTTGCACCGTAGATCAGCCGACGAATCCGACTGTGGACAATAGCCCCCGCACACATGGTACAGGGCTCCAGCGTAACATAGAGGTCACAATCCAGCAGACGGTAGTTGCCAATGGCAGCAGCCGCTGACTGAAGTACCAGAATTTCAGCATGAGCAACGGGATTACAGGATGAAACAGGTTGATTACACGCCCGGGCAATAATCTGCCCCTCCTTAACCACGACTGCACCGACGGGAACCTCGCCCAGGGTACGGCCTTTATTAGCTTCCAGCAGGGCTTCTTTCATCCAAATGGTGTCATCAATCACAAACTATCTACCAAACCTGACAATCTTGAGCGATTTTGCATCATGAAGTAAAACGGCAGGCTTTTCATCCCTTGATTGGTGAATTTATTTTCAGCTTTTTATGAAATCTGACAATCCGCCGATTAAATCTATGGAATTTTTTCCCATGGCGAATGTCTGAGCTATATATAGTGTCTAAGCTATAAATAGCCTATCAAAAATAAATTGCTGAATTATGAAAAATAAATCACTGGAGGGAAGGGCCTGATGTCTTTCAAGCAGAATGTAGAACAGCATCTACAACACTTTGCCCAGAGCATCGGCCTGGGAGAACTCAAATTAAACGAACACGATGCCTGCGGGTTGTGTTTTGACGACACCCTGATCGTGAACATGGAGTATCTGGAAGATGATGAGGCGCTGGTATTTGTTGCTTCTGTTCGACCCATGATTACCCATGACAGTCCGGAGAAAACCACATTGCTGGAAAAAATGTGTTCACTGAACCTCCAGCACCATAGTATGCAGGGTGCCTTTCTGGCTTTGAACCATGACAAAACTGAAGTACTGCTGATTCGCTCCCTGCAGGCTTCCTGCGATTACGGTTTATTCGAGTCCACCCTGGAAAAGTTCGTCAACACTCTGGAATGGTGTGTCAGTGAGCTGGATGAGTCAAAGCAGGACCAGACTTCTTCAACATCCACCCCTCCACGCCCCCAGAGTGGTCCCGGAGGAGCTCCCGGTGGCCCCGGCGATATGGGAATGATGGTGTAACTCCCAAAATACCCAATACCATGAAGGGCTTTCACAGCCCTTCTTTTATTTCGCTGCATTTATTTTACCAACACCATTTCAGCTCGAAATCATCAGGCCGAAAAGAGAAAGAGCAGCCTGTAATGGATTCGGGAATCCTTTATCCGGTTTTTCAGCCACGTATTGAGTAGAGCAACTATACTCTGCCGCGTCTGGATAAGTAGCTGGCCATATGGAATCACATATTTCTGGCTACTTGGGCAGGTGCTATGCGAGGCACAACGGAGGGAGCATAGCCGTAGCTATGTGACCGGAGTTGTAACGAAGCAGAGTGCCTGAACAAGGAGTCAGAAATATGTGATTTCATATGGTTAGCTACTTAATAACTCCATGCTGTCATGGCAGGTAATGCTGCATTTACCGAGCATGGAAAG
>NZ_PJPV01000161.1 GCF_002864045.1 Endozoicomonas acroporae | reverse complement strand
TATTGTATGAAAGTACCAGTCAATATCAGACTTTCACCCTTTCGATATTGAGCACAGTGGCTGCCGTAATATGTGGCGCATGACAGCAAGAATGGCCCGCAAGTTACTGGCTTACAACGTAGGTGTATTCCTAAATGTACAAGCTGGTAAGCCTGCTATTCAGTTTGAGAATTTAATAACTGCTTGAAAACGCGGTTTTCGGGCATGATTAGGGAGCGTCTGTTAAAAATGCCGTTTCGGCCGACCATGTAGTGTTATTTATTGATCTATGGGTCAAAAGTCGGTCTTCGCGTTCTTTAAAGGGCTTGAATTTGCGGATGTGCTGTTCGCTGGCAATCATGGCGGATACCACAAGTAATTTGCCCGTCAGGCACCAGGCTCCGAGTACTGCATCAGCCCTTTCTTCCAGGTCTTCGATTACATTAATGACATAGCCAAGGTTGACCAGGTCCCCTTCTGTTTTTTCGCCCTCGGGTCGCCAGTTTGGATCCCAGCCACTGGCGGTGATGCCATGGGCCTGTAATTCCGACAGGTCATCGCCATGGCCGCAGCCGTAGTCAAACAGGGTGTATTGCCCTTTCAGGTAGCCATTATTGGCCAGTGTTTTCATGGGGCTTGAAAGGCTGTCCCTGCTCAGTGCGGTTTTATGGCGGTCGACCTTGTGTTGTGTTTGTGGTTCGGTTAAGTCGATGGCTGCTCTTCGGAATAGACGACCATCCAGTAGTTCGTAGCCTTTGTCTTTGATCAGGGTTTCCCAGCTGTTACGGAACCCAATGATGCGTGTGTTTTCATACAGCCCTGCCGCTTCGCCTTCCCGGGTAATCTCACAAAAGTCAGCGTGGTTAGGGTCTGAGGGGAGGATCATGTGTTCTTTGCGATGGAGGATAGGTGGGTTGGTTGAGCTGGTAAAGTCAGTGGGTTTTATTTTCTCGCTGGCGAAGTCTAACCCATAACTGAAGTGCAGTGATGGATAGGCTTCGTCGTAGAAATCCGGATAGTAGAGCAGGGTGACTTTGAAGCAGTCTTTATGTAAGCGAACGATATTCCAGTGTTGTTCCGGTATGCCTGAGTTTGTGGCTTTCTGGTGAATCCATGAGAAAAAATCCGGTGCGGTTTCACTCAGCGCCGAACGGTGGAGATAGAGTGCTTTAGGCAGTTTTTTGCCAAGCTCTTTATGGCAAGAAAGTTGTGCAACCGTTTCATACCATTCTTGTTCATTCATGGCTTTTATTTATAGCTGAAATTGTTCAAGAAAACGTTCAGGGGAGAGGTTTCGGGGAATGTAGCCCTGTCCGTTGGTTTTGGGTGTCATTATGCTGATGGCTGTATTTTGAGAGCCTCTGTTATAGCTAACGTGAATGGGCTTGTTGTGTCCATAAAAATAGAGCCTGTCAAAGGGGAGCTGTTTCACTACCCAGATAGCTACCTCCAGTGATGAGGTGCACGGCACCCGAAAATCACAGGCGGCTCCTCCCCGGGAACAGATGATGTCTCCCTTCCTGTTTGTTTCAAAGCAGCTGTGCTGATCCAGGGTGGGGTAGATAGAGGGCAGCACGCCTTGTTCTTTGGCCAGTTTTTTTCTTGCGGTTGCCAATGTGGGGGAGCAAAAGCCGTAGGTGATTTCCAGGGCACCAAACTGCTCATAAATTGAATCGAGAATATGAGTCGCCAAATCGGCAAGGGCATGCCAGCTCTCGTCAGCCAACGGCAGGTTATCAATTGACGAGGATTGCCAGGTTTCACCGCACTCAATCAGTTGTCGGTAGGTGAAGTGCTTGCTGCAAGGTTGGTCCAGCCACGGCATGGTGAAACCTGTTGTTGGTTTTGATCAGAATAATCAAAATGCATTGAAGTTCCAAATTCTATCTGAATCGTTCTCTTTTAGAGGATAATGATCTAATTAGCTAGTCGGGGTGTCACTTGTACTTGGATAAACATTATCCGGTCTATGGTGCTTCAAATGGTTTTTTATGGCTCTTTGCTGGAATGACGCCAGCAGTTCGAGAATAGTTTCTATAGAGTCATTGAGCTGGTTGTTACGTTGCTGCTGTCTACTCATTTCAGAGTTTGCAGCTCTTACAATTGCCCTGATGTACTCTTTCAGGAACTCTGGGTATTCATCAGGGAATTCGGGGCTGATGATGAAAGCCTGATTTGAAGTTGAGGTTAAAGCCTTGACGTTGCTTCTGGGCGCAGCCTTGTTGCCTGAACCATGAATGCTGGAAAGCATCTGAGATGCACTTTTTTTGCCGCCTGAATCGTGCTGAATCCATTCTTTGATGCGCCTGTCGGATAGTTTTAGTAGAGTTGTATTAAAGGGGCTATTGTGTTCAAAACCTGCTCTTTTGGCCAATTGGTTCCAACTGTAGGCCTTTCCAAGTGCTGAAGCTTTGATGCCTTTTTTAGAAAAGATTCCGTAATGCAATCGGAGACCTGCCACACGCCCCGTGCTCTGTATATTTGCAGAGACACCAATTTTTTTAGATTGCAGGCCGGCTAAGAATCGTGCGAACTGCTGCTCTGGAGGAGAAGATTTACTATCACCAATTGCTTCATCCAGGAGCCTGCGCAGCCTTTGTTTGCAGGAAGGTTCCCCGGTTCTCTGCGTCATCCTATACTCTGATTTTTTTGGGTTCGTACCATCCGGCATTCGTGTGGAATCCCTATCAGCGCAGGCTAACCGTTTGTCTACCCGATAGAGGTCATACTTTATTTCAAGTTGCTCCATAGCTTGCTCCCACATTCTGAAGTCCTGATGCGGGTTATGGATTTTTCCAGTTTGGTCCACACTTCCGTAGAGCATGTGCACATGCAGGTGAGCCGTATCTCCGTGGACAACGAAGAGGGAAGGTCTTTGACCATGTGCCACTATCCCTAATGACTCTCTGGCTATTTTACAGGCAGTATGGGCATTAAGCTTTTGACTGTCTGATGGGTGAAAACTAATCACACGGTGCTCCCACTGTGATTGCTGAGCTTTCTTGCCTGGCCGGTTACGCTGGTTCCAGTCTACGACCTCGCGGATGAACGATTGTGCAGATGCTTTTGGAGAGTCGGTTATCAAGATTGGATTGGCAAGGTCTGTCTCTATGTGCAGTACTCGCTCACTACTCTCTGCCTTTTGCATTGTTTTGACGTCAGAATCTTGCTGTTTTGCATCTGGGTCCAACATATAGCGTGCAACGGAAATTCCTTTCGCGATACTTCCGGTCAGTTTGGCATCAGCGATCATCGTTTCTGACTATGGAACTCAACAAAGAGGCTGATCGCTTTAATCACCAGCTGGAGCTCATATGTATCTGGGACTATTCCGCTGCGTACGCTTGTTATAAGTGCGTTGACCATATTCCCGATTTGGGCCACTTCTTGCAGCTGCCGTCGTTCAATCTCTGATGGTGGCGGAGGTAAGGCTGTGTTCCGATGCAGAGAGAGGAGGTATTCTGATACATGCAAATTCAGTGATTTTGCTCTTGCCCGGATTGCAGATTTTTCCTGAGAAGTTACCCGGATTTGGATTGTTTTGGTTTTCTCCATGATGGTCGTCCTTTTTGATGTATAGGATACCGTGGCCCAGGGTGGGAAAACGTTAAGGGATGATTTTTTTGTCCGGATATGTTGGTGCTCTAAGGTAATTAGAAACTTTCAGAAAGGTGTTGATGTGCTTTTAAAGTGGTTAACGCTTAAATTTTATGGGTCGTTTGCTGTAATTGGCACTTGCGTTGATCTATCCGGCAAGTCCATTGCCGAATTCGGCATTTATTGTCCTGTGGCGGAGTGAAACGACGTCGCAACCACTCAGTGCGAGTGCACACTGAGTCAGTCTGCAAAGTAATGTCATTACTTTGCCCCTGCTTGCATCCCGCTGTGATCTGTCTGATAGTTCAAATCTGTCATATTCAGCCAGTAAGCCCTCCTGCGAGAGAACAGCCAAAAGATACCGCGAATGCTTGAAATATTAATTTCTGCGACCAATGCCTTTTGTAAATATATGAAGGTTAATCTGGATCGGTTACCCAGTCCGGATGGTAAGCGCATAGGCACTCAGTCTATTGCTTCTGGCGATAATGTCATTGCCTGGCAGGTGCATGCGATTAAGGGCTACCGGAATAGAGAAGGGTACACAGATGTTATTGCCGTAGAAGCCCGCAGTCGTTATGCCATTTTGTTTTCTAACCCGATGTTTTCAGATTTAGATGAGTTTGCTGAGCGGTTCACCAAACGCTGGGCCAGAGAGTGTATCCATATGGCCATAGAGAGTGGCGCTACCACAGAAGCGCAGGCTCAGACCATGTATGACCAGTTTCTGGATATGGAGAAGGGGATCCGGTTTGTCAGAAATACCGACCTCAGCGTCAACGGACATGTTGCGGATGCGGAGCAGTGGCTGAGCCAGTCCTATGATCATTATGGGGTGGATCAACTGGACGAGAGTGAAGAAATCGGGTTGGGTATGCACCGCATCAACTGTGTTCACAAAAAGGCCAGGGCGTTTCCCGGTGCAAAACGAATGGAGTCGTTTATTCCCATGTCGCGGATGGTGGATGACTGGCTGCTCCGGTTTGCCAGAGGTTGGTCTGAGTGGGCATATCCACAAACGCCGGATGGGGATTTTCCGAACCCATTCCCTGCAGCAGCAGCTAAAGTTATCGGTCAGGAAAGATCATTGGCTTTGCCAGATAATGTGGTCAGCCTTGATGAGGTACGTAAGCGTAAGAAAATGCAGAAGGCATAACAACCATGAGTGAATACCAGTATTACGAGTTGGTGGCCGTTGACCGGCAGTTGTCCAAAGAAGAGATGGGGTATCTTCGGGGGATTTCCAGCCGGGCACAGATATCGTCTACCCGGTTCTGTAACACCTATAACTACGGTGATTTAAAAGCCGACCCAAGGCAGTTACTGAGCAGGTTTTTCGATGCTTATGTTTATGTCTCCAATTTTGGCTGCAAAATTTTTGCGATTAAGGTGCCTCGTCATCTTATTGATGAATCGACACTGCTGCGTTACCTCCTGGGGGATATCTGCACTTACAAATCGTCTGGCGCGCACTGGATTATTGAATTTGTCTATGAAGATGAAGACGGCTACGACGATGAGTGGGATGAAGGCGATGGCTGGATGGGCAGCCTGCTGAACATTCGCAGTGAGCTGATGCACGGTGATTATCGTTCACTGTATCTGGCCTGGTTGTCTCAATTGGATGAGCTGGAACCGGATGCGCTGTCCCCCGCCATCCCTCCGGGCCTTGATGATCTTTCTGCCAGCCAGAGTGCGTTGTGTGATTTTTTGAAGCTGGATACTCAACGGGTTGTGGCTGCAGCTCAGGTTAAATCGGATTATGTCACTGTGCAGCCTGAAGTGTTAATTGATCAATATGTCATGCAACTCCCGGAAGCGACGGCCAGAGCCCAGCTAAAAGCGTTACTGTTAGATGAAACCGGTACTGCACGAAGAGAGCAGTTTGCCGCTCTGGTGGATAAGGCTCAGGAAATACCACGCAGCAGTTCAGTCACGGTTGGCCATCTGCTGGCTTCTGCCCGGGAGCTGCGGAAAAAGGCTGATGAAAAGGCCATGATGCAAAAGCAGCTGCAACAGCAGCAAAAGGCCGAAAGCGTTGCCGCCAATGAAGAGGCCTATTGGCGTCGGGTGGAAGAACTGTTTGAGCAAAGAGGCTCATCTACCGTGTATTCCGAGCTGTCAACAAAGCTTGGCGATCTTCAGCTGATGGCCAAAATGCTGAACAGACAAACAGCCTATGACCAGAAGCTGGCAGAGCTGAAACAACGCTATGCCAAGAAAACCAGCCACTGGCAGGGATTAAGGTACCGGTAACTGACCTTAATCAACTAGCCAATAAGTAGACATAAATACCACTATTTAATGTTGTTCGCGTTTATATGCTGTGTATTTTGCTATTATGTAGACAGATATACACCATTTAAGTGATTAAAGCGTCTACATAAAGGAGTGGTAACGATGGATCAGGCCACGGCAATCCACCGGCTATCGGCTTTTGATCGGATGGGATATTCGGTTTTTACCACCAGGGATTTGGGCAAAATCTTTATTGAAGACTCCCCGCGAGCCTTTCAGGCTGGACTGGTTCGGTTGGTGAAGAATGGTATTCTTCGTCGGATGATTAAAGGGATTTATACGTTCACCCTCTCAAGCAACAAAAATGCAGATATGCTGGAGCGCATTGCCATAGCCTTGCGAAGGGGGGAGTACAACTACATCAGTTTGGAATCAGCGCTATCGGAGTATGGCGTTATTTCCCAAATCCCTGTCGATCGGCTGACCATTATGACCACAGGCCGGAAGGGAGAGTATAAAACCCCTTTTGGGGTTCTTGAATTTACCCACACCCGCCGTTCAGTCGCCGATATTCTGGACAGTGTCGTTGATCGTGACAGACCGTTAAAAATTGCTACGCCTGAGGCGGCAATGCGTGATCTGCGGCGTGTGGGGAGGAATAGTCATCTGGTGAAGGAGGCACAGAGTTATGAAAATGACCACTGAGGATTTTTCACAGCTGGTTGAGAGGATTATGCAAAATAATCATCTCGCGCTAATGCGTCCAGTCGTTGAGAAAGAGCTGCTTCACTATGACATTCTGTTCTGTCTTGATCAGGAAGGCCTGTTGGATCAGTTGGTGTTTCAGGGCGGTACGTCGTTACGCCTGTGTCATGGCGGTAGCCGTTTCAGCGAGGATCTGGATTTTGTTGGAGGCGTGGATTTTTCATCAGCCTCTCTTGCCGATATAAAGATGTGTATTGAGGATTATGTCGGTACCAGGTACGGGTTGGAGGTATTGGTTAAAGAGCCGGCGATGCTCAGAAAAGAGCCTTGTTATGGGGAAATGAACATAGATAAATGGCAAATCTCGGTAATAACCTCTCCGAAGCGTAAAGATATTCCCCGACAAAAAATCAAGATTGAAGTCGCTAATGTGCCTGCATACACCAGAGAAACATTGCCGCTGCGAGTGAATTACCCGTTTCTCCCCGATGGCTATGGAGACACCCTGGTATTTACTGAAACCCTTGATGAAGTGCTGGCAGACAAGCTGATTGCTTTACCTGCGACACAAAAATACATTCGCTACCGCGATATATGGGACCTGCCCTGGCTTCTGCAGCAGGGCGCTGAAGTAAATGTTGAGCTGGTGAAGAACAAAGTGAATGATTACCGGCTTGATGACTTTGAACAGCGCCTGGATCAGCTTATTCCGAATATAACTGAAATGGTATCCGGTGGTGGGCTTAAAGCTGAAATGCGGCGATTTTTACCTTCTGATGTCTATGAGCGCACACTGGGGAAGGAGAAATTTGAAAGCTACTTGTCAGGGACGTTGCAAAAACTGTTTAGTCGATTGAGGGAAGAGCTTTATGGTGAGGGTGAGTCTCCTGAGTTCAGGATGTGATTATAGTGGAATGTTCTTTTCTGGAGTAATGATGACCAATGAATAACAGTAACCCCCCAGCAAAACCAGCCATGGATTATGCCCAATTGCTGGAAGCGTTAAACCAGGCCAGCACCTTTGATCTGTTCCGGCTGAATGCCATGATTGATCGCGAGCTGGAGTCGTCAGAGCGTATTGGCCGGATCAGGGCTGCTCTGACAATAGGACAGAAGCTGAGCTACTTTGACCGTAACAGCAATTCGCTGCGTGACTGCGAGGTGTTGCAGCTCAGGCAAAAACGGGCACTGGTTCTGGATTTTACCGATGGCAAACGCTGGACGGTGCCTTATTACATGCTCAATCTTGAAGGTGCCGATGCTCGCGTTAATCATGAAACTCAACAAGGCCTGAGTCGCCATGCCATTGCTGTAGGCGATCTGCTGGGTTTTAAAGATAAGCATGGGGAGGAACATTTTGGCCATGTCCTCCGTCTGAATACTAAATCGGTCACCCTGCAGGTGTCAGAAGGGCAGTGGCGGGTCGCTTATTCTCTGCTCTACCGGGTTCTGGATGGGCAGGGTGAACAGGAAGGAGAACTGTTGATTGACGATGAGAGGGCTGATCAGGGCAGTGAGACGGTTCAGGGCTCATTACTTGAGTGAATAACTTCTTGCCTGAAGCCTGACTGTTTTCAGTGGCTGGTGATTGATTGGATGGGATAAACATACTGTATAGGAATCAGTAATGAGTTCACCCGAAAATTCTGAAATAGAGGACCGGATTCACAACGATATTGTTGTGGATTGCTACGATGAGCTCGAACGCAGCACCGGCTGGCATTGTTACCTTGATGACAGGCTGGCTTTTCCCTTTGAAGCCGAGTGTTGGCAGGAGTTAAAGGTATCACCACTGAAAATAAATGAGCGGGTGATGGTTACCGAAATGGCGGATCAGGGCGATTGTGAGTCCACCATGCAGGTGCAGGTTAAGTGGCTGGATCGAACATTGGCAGTTCCGCTGGCACAACTCGAAGCATGCAGCGATGACCTGGACGAAGAAACTGTTGAGGCCATTGGTGACTGGCATTACTGGGTTGAGCAGGGATACCACTTTTAAGTACTTTTGGAGCCCAATCAAGCAGGCTCTGATTGTTAATAGTCATTATATTTCAGTACCAAAAGAAAGACTGTTCTATAAGATGATGGTTTTAAAATATTTATTTTTCCTGCTTTTATCGCCGATTAAATGGCTTAATATAAACCATTCTTTCCGATTTAGTTTATATTTGATAAATATTTCGGCTTTTTTTGCCGATGATTTTAATTATTTTAAACCGGTAAGGCACTGGCATGGTTCGTATATCAAGCTCAAGTGATAAAGAATACGGACTGAATAGCCGTAAAGAGCAGCTTAATGCTCTTTTACCCTATGGGCCGTTGGCTACGCGAAAGTGGTTGATAGAACAGGGTTTTAGCTCTCACTCTCTCGATAATGGCGTTAAGAGTGGCAAGTTACTGCAGCTGGCATCAGGCGTCTACTCCCAATTCACGACTAACCTCCGTTGGGAAGGCGTGGTTGCATCTATACAGCGGATGCAGGCAACGCCTTTAGCAACCGCGGTGCACGTAGGTGGTGTATCCGCTCTGGCTCTGTCCGGACTTGCTCAGTATATCTCTCCCGGAAACCGTAAGACTGTCCAGCTTTACTCCACCACTAAGTTGCCTTCCTGGGTATCTCGCGTAGAAACGACTGCGATGTTGACGGTAAATAGTTCCAGGCGGCTTTGGCCAGAATCGCTGATGCAGACCTCTGGCCTTCTGAGATCCCATGAGTTCGCCCCCAATCTGCCTCCGCTTTATTTTTCTTGTCCAGAAAAGGCCATATTGGAAGTGATTGCTGATCTTCCTGATAAGTTCAGTTTTGAACATGCAGACGAACTGATGCAGAGCCTGGTAAACCTGTCACCAGGAAAGCTGGATCAAGTGTTGCAAGCGTGTCTGAGTATAAAGGTAAAACGGTTATTTCTCTGGCTTGCAGAGCGCCACCAATATCCGTGGCTTGCCCGCCTGAACGTGAGCAGTTATGAACTTGGTTCCGGAAAGCGAGTTATTGCAGAGTGTGGGGCCCTGAATCGTAAATATTTAATAACAATACCTCGAAGTATGAGTTCCCAATAAACCAATACATCTATTAAATAAACCATATATTGGTTATTAAAATAGAAGTATTGATTTATACTTGAAGTATCATCTATACCTTACGAGCTTCATGAATGTTTGCCTTAAAGGGAGTGCTTCGCGCTGAAAGTCAGGAAAAGATACTGATATACCTGATGCTCAGGAACTCTGGCTACGGAAAGGGTATTGCCGAATTTTTTGGCCTTTCTCAAAATTCAGTACAAAAACAGCTGGTTAGAATGGAAGAGGATGGTGTCGTTGTCAGTCACCTGATTGGAAGGCTTAGAGAGTATCGCCTTAACCCCAGGTATGTCTTTCTGGCGACAATGAAAGAACTGGTGAAAGCCGCTATCCAATTATACCCGGAGGCAGTCATTCAGGAGCTGGTGATGAATCGAAATAAACCCAGGGCGATAGGAAAGCCGACAATAAGAGTCCGCTCAGGCAAAACAGGGGATGAGTCTGATCATGGTTGATTACCGATCTGTGTTGAGTTTCCACCTGCACCATTGGCAGTTGGAGATGAGCTCATCCAAAAAACAACCATCGTTAAACAAGGTGCCAGAAAAATTCCAATATTGCTGGCCGCAGATGTGGTAAAAGACCGGTTGGCTGCTTATTTTCATTGGAATGATAAACCTTCTTTGGTCCAGGCTCTGGCAGTTATGATCAAACACAGTATCAGGCCTGCTGAATTAAAAGTATTTTGCGAAAAAGAAGGGCTGACAGATGCGGCTCAGACCATCGAAAGATTGTATCAAATCGCAAAGGGGCAAAACGTTGAAAGCATGGAAGAGTTACAGTCGATAGTATTACTTGATTTTATGAATCAAATATAAACGACTGATTTCATATATCAGCATTGCAACCTACGCATAGCCTACAAATGGCATCAATTATGGTCGATATTAGTACTTTAGATCTATAATGATAAAGGTAGATAAATTAAAAATAATCAGTGGGTTACGGAGATTTTTTAAATGCATCAAACATTAAAAATGCACCAAAGTACCTCTCCGGAGGCAGAGGTCAGAGGTTCGAATCCTCTCGGGTGCGCCAGTAAAATCAATGTCTTATCTCCTATTTTCTCTTCGTTAAAAGCACTTAAATTTCTTTTTCCACTACATTTCCAGTAACAAGTGGAAACAGCAATTCTAGACTACTGTTCAGAGCCCTACCCTTTTTTATTCTTGCAACTCACGTCCGCTGACTTATAGCCGTTTAGTCTTTAGTTCAGGGATTGCATGGTATGATGATCTCAATGCCATCAAGGATGATTGCCATGAATGACAAACAGCGCCGCTTCGTTGATGAGTACCTGATTGACCAGAATGCGACCCGAGCTGCCATTGCCGCTGGCTATAGTCCCAAGACTGCCAGAGCTCAGGGTTGTCGGCTGTTAACAAATGCTGACATTGCCACCGAAATTCGGGTGAGTCAGGGTAAGCTCAGTCGTGAGCTGAATATCACTGCTCGGGACAAGCGTGCCAAGCTCTGGGAGATCGCGCGGTTCTGTGGTGAAGTGATCGAAACGCCAGAGGGTGATTTACGGATGCGAAACCCGAGAGCTGCCACGGCCGCCATTGCTGAACTGAATAAGATGGACGGTGACTATCAGCAAAAGGCTCAGGAAGAGAGCCGTATTAACTTTATCCAGATTTTCGATTCGGAAGATCGCCCTGAAGGTCATGTTGAACAGGTCCAGGACAGCAACTGGCTGAACAGTGAGTATTAAATGAAATAGGGGGGGAAGTACCCCGTATGCCGGACCTGACACCCACGCCTGCCAAGTCAGCAGTCGAGGGGTAATGCATGCACACTTTGCCATTGATAACTGGAGGGGGGGGATAAATCATCTACCCATACTTTGGCAACCTTTCTTATATCGCTATGGCTGAAAAAAATTTTGCGGAATCCCCCTGCCAATAACACAGGCCTGGTAGCTTGGTCACTGTCACCCTCTATTCAGTTAGCATATTTCGGTATGGAATATCGGGGCAGCCTGAGGATACAATATTTTTCTTTGTCGTCTATTTTCCTGCCTTTATCGCTTGGCAGGCACTCTGATTATAAGATGGTCAGCCATGCAGAAGTCATTGAACTTTGAAATGCTGCGCACCCATTGGCCGGAACTGGCCAACTTGGGCAGTAAGGCAGAAGAGTACGTCCACACTGATCCTGAGAGCTGTCTGGTCAAGCTCCGGAACTATCTTGAGTTGATTATCCGGTGGCTTTACCGTCAGGAGCGTTTGCCTGAAGGGTATCGTTCCAGTCTCTATGACCTGATGAAGGCGGATGCCTTTAAAAGTACGATTCCCGAGGCCATTCAGGTGAAGATGGATGCCATTCGTATTCATGGTAACCGGGCTGCTCATGGTGATGCGATCAAGGTGAATGATGCCCGGTGGCTGTTGAAAGAAGCCTTCATCATGGGTGCATGGATCTACCTGCGTTATGGCAATGGGCATGCAGACGACATTACTAAATTCCAGTTACCCAAGGCCTCGTCAGATCAGACGGATACCGCGCTGACCAAGAAAGAGCTGGAGCAGAAACAGGCCCAACTGGAAAAGGCAAAGGAAGAACTCGAAGTTGCCCAGCAACGGGAAATGGGTATTCTCCGTGAGTTGCAGCTTCAAAAAGAAAAAGCCGAAGAGTTCCAGCAAAGGATGGAGGCTCTGCGTCAGAAAAATGAGCAGGCAGCCAATATTCTGGAGCTGGATGAAGCCGAAACCCGTCGTCGCCTGATCGACTCTCGCCTGATCGCTGCCGGTTGGGATGTCGCTGAGGGTGTAAAGGATACAGCCCAGGTCACCCAGGAGCATCCGGTCAAAGAGCAACCCACCAACAGTGGCGATGGTTACGTGGACTATGTGCTTTGGGACGATACCGGTAAACCGTTAGCTGTCGTGGAAGCCAAGCGTACCCAGGTGGCGGCAGAAAAAGGTCGTACCCAGGCCAAGCTCTATGCCGACTGGCTGGAAAAGCAGTACGGTCAGCGCCCTGCGATCTTTTATACAAACGGCTACGATATTTACCTCTGGGATGACCACCCAGCCCGAAACTATCCACCGAGAAAACTCTTTGGTTTCTACAGCCCTGAAAGTCTGGCCTACCTGGTTCAACAACGTACGGGCTGTCGACCGTTAGCAGAAGTGCCGGTTGACACCCATATTGCCGGTCGTCTGTATCAGTTGGAGAGTATTGCCCGAGTCGGTGAACGCTTTACGGATAAACATCGCAAGGCCCTGATTGTCCAGGCTACCGGTACCGGTAAGACCCGTGTTGCCATTGCGTTGACCAAACGGCTGCTCGATGCCCGATGGGCCAAGCGGGTGCTTTTCCTCTGTGACCGAAAAGAGCTACGTAAGCAGGCACGGAATGCATTTAATGAATTCATCCGTGACCCTATCTATGTGGTAGGTCGAACGGATAAAAAGTACCAGGACACCTCCCGCATCTTCATCTCTACCTATCCCGGAATGATGAACATTATGGATCGGTACGATGTGGGCTATTTTGACCTGATCATTGCGGATGAATCCCATCGTTCCATCTATAACGTTTACGGGGACCTGTTTAAATACTTCGATGCCCTTCAGGTTGGCCTGACCGCAACGCCCGTGGATATGATCGGCCACACCACCTATGGCCTGTTTGGTTGCGAAGGCCGTATACCCACCTATGAATACTCACTGGAAGCGGCGATAAACGACAATCATCTGGTGCCCTTTGAGGTCATTACCCACACCACGCAATTCCTCCGTGAGGGTATTAAAAAAGACAACCTCAGCAATGAACAGATTGCCCAACTGGAAGCGCAGGGTATCGACCCGAACACCCTGGAATTTGATGCCAAGGTCATTGATAAGGCGATCTATAATCGGGACACCAATCGGGCCATTATGCGCAACCTGATGGAGCATGGTATCCGTGACCGGGATGAACAGCTTCCGGGCAAAAGTATTGTCTTTGCCCGCAACCATCAGCATGCGGTTCTGCTGCAAAGCGTTTTTGATGAGATGTACCCGCAGTTTGCCGGTAAGTTCTGTCAGGTCATCGATAACTATGATCCGAGGGCAGAACAACTGATTGAAGACTTTAAAGGCGGTGACCTCAGCACCAACAAAACGCTGACCATTGCCATTTCGGTGGATATGCTCGACACCGGTATTGATGTGCCGGAAGTGGTCAACCTGGTGTTTGCCAAGCCGGTGAAGTCCAAGGTGAAATTCTGGCAAATGATTGGCCGGGGGACTCGTCTTTGCAAAGACCTGTACGGGGCAGGGAAAGACAAGGACAAATTCCGTATCTTCGACCACTGGGCCAACTTCGAGTACTTCGAGCAGGAGCCGCCCCAGGTGCAGCCAACCACCGGCAAGCCACTGGCACAGAAACGTCTGGAAGCCTGGGTCGAACTGGCCAAAGCGGCACAGAAAAAGTTTGAACAGGGCAGTCTGGCCATCATTGCCAAACAGCTTCATGAGCAGGTGTCTGCACTGGATGAAAAATCCATTGCCGTTCAGGAAAAATGGCAGACTCGTGCCCGGCTGAGTGACCTGAAACGGTTAGAACAGTTTGCCCCCCAAACCCAGCAGCAACTGCTGGATGACATCGGTCCTCTGATGCAGTGGGTGGATGTCAGGGGGCAGGGGAATGCCATGCGTTTTGATCTGGATATGATTACCGCCCAGACTGCCTTGTACACCAACAAAAGCGGACTGGAAAAACAGTGGTCCATCGTTACCCAGAAACTGGATCAGCTACCCCCACATCTGGCTCAGGTCCAGCAGCAGGGTGACATCATTAACCAGCTCCGGGACCTGGACTGGTGGCACAACGCCAGCTTTGCCGAACTGGAACATGCCCGTACCCGCCTCAGGGGGATCATGTACCTGATGGAGGGCGACGTAACTCCGCCCCCTACACCCCCCGTGGAAACGGATATCCGTGAAGATCAGGGCAAGTACGAGGTCAAACGGCGGGAGACCAATATCAAGTCGGTGGACTTTAAACTCTACCGTCAGCAGGTTCAGGGCGCACTGGAACCCCTGTTCACCAGTAACCCCGTGTTGATGAAAATCCGTCGGGGGGAACCGGTACAGCCCAAAGAGCTGGATGAGCTGGCAAAACTGGTGCTGGTTCAGAATCCGAATGTGGATATCCGGGTACTGAAAGAGTTCTACCCCGAAGCCTCTGCTGGGCTGGATCAGATTCTGCGAACCCTGATTGGTATGGAGAGCCAGGCTGTAGCCGAAAAATTTGCCGGTTTTGCCGCTCAATACAATCTAAGCAGCCAGCAGATTCGCTTTCTGGATTTGCTGAAAAACCACATACGGGATTACGGCACCATCGAAATGGCGCAACTGTTTGATCAGCCCTTTACCCGCATCCATGGTGAAGGCATTACCGGCCTGTTCCCGGATATGGATCAGGTGATGGCCATTAAAGCCATTGTGGATGGGGTATCGGTTGATATTGGCAAGGCAACAACCTGAGCCCTGTATAGAGTAATGGCGATTGAGCCATTGCAAGACTAGAATAGGTCAGGAATAAATCACGGCGAAAGGAGATGGCAAGTGATTAACGGTAATATCTGGGTAGAGTGTAAGCCCGATGTAATGAGAGGCAAACCCTGCATCAAAGGTACCCGGATTACAGTGGAAAGCATTTTGGAAATGTTGGGTTCAGGCATGACCTATGGGGAGATTATTTCTGATTTTCCCAGCCTGGATGAAACCAGGATCCGGGCAGCGCTGGAATATGCAGCGAGCCACCTGCCGAAAGGGAATGCTGCGTAGTGCTGCTGTTTGATGAAAACCTGTCATATAAGCTGGCGAGGATGGTCAGCAAGCCTTTCAGGGGAGCGGTTGCCGTTTCAAGGGTAGCGACTTTGGGGGAAGGTGCTTCAGATCAGAGCGTTTGGGACTATGCGAAACACCAGGATCTGGCAATTGTGACTAAAGACCGGGATTTTGTCGATTACTGGAGCCGCCTTGGCCCTCCTCCTAAAGTCATCCATATTCAGATCGGGAATGCTCGACTGGCTGCGGTACAGTCTCTGATTATGGATAATCAGGATTGCATCAACCAGTTTCTGGCTGAAGAAAACAGTGGGCTTCTATGCCTTCGCCTGTAACTTGGTGCCAAATTCAAGACGCTACGTATCTTTGACCAGTACAATACTGCATTATTGGCTTAACCCATCCAGGTAAGATTCATCTCTGGCCCTGTGAAACAGGATGTCGGGAAATTACAAACCAAAATCCGTATACTCCCACCATTTTCTACCCCCTTTAAAGTGAAATAGGCATCACCCATGATCACCGGCGATCTGAAAAGCAAAATCGACAAGCTCTGGGAAGAGTTCTGGGTGGGCGGTATCACCAACCCGCTTACTGTGATTGAACAGATCACCTACCTGATGTACTCCCGCATGCTGGATATGCAGGAGAGCAAGGACGAGCAGCGTAAGGCGCTGGCAGGCGTTGACTTCAAGCCCCGTTTTGCTGCCCATGAGCAAGACTACCGGTTCAGCCATTTTGCCAACCTGGGTGCGGATGAAATGATGGAGCTGGTGCGGGATGAGGTGTTTCGTCACTTCAGAACGCTGAGTGAGAAGGGGTCTTTACTCGGCAACTTTATGAAAGATGCCCGGCTGGAAATCGTTAAGCCCAGCTTGCTGGTAAAAGCAGTAGAGATGATCAAACAGTTACCGCTGGACCGGGGGGACACCAAGGGTGATCTGTACGAATACCTGCTGAGTAAACTGACCACGGCGGGCATCAACGGCCAGTTCCGTACCCCACGTCATATCATCCGGGCCATGGTGGAGATGATGGAGCCTAACCCGGCCCGTCATGAGCGTATCTGTGACCCTGCCTGTGGGACCGGTGGTTTTCTGTCGTCCAGTTACGAATACCTGCTGGAAAAATACAGTTCCCTGGATTCCGTCCATAAAGAGATGGTTATTAACCAGAAGGGCGAACCCGAAGCCCAGTATGTCTATTCCGGTGATCTGCTGAATGAATACCGGAACCATGTGGACTACGACATGTTCCACGGTTATGACTTTGACTCCACCATGCTGCGCATTGCCGCCATGAACCTGATTATGCACGGGGTGGACGAGCCGGATATCCACTACCAGGACACCATGAGCCAGGGTTTCAGCGACAAATTCCCGGAAGCCTCCCACAATGCGTTTCATCTGATTCTGGCCAACCCGCCCTTTACCGGCACACTGGATGAAGAAGACATTGACCCGGTATTGCTGAAAACTGTCAAAACCAAAAAGACCGAGCTGCTGTTCTGCGCCCGTATTCTGCAAATGCTGAAAGTGGGTGGTCGCAGTGCCACGGTTGTACCCCAGGGAGTGCTGTTCGGTTCCAGCAAGGCGCACCAGAGCCTGCGGGAAAAGCTGGTGGAAGAGAACCAGCTGGAAGCGGTGATCAACCTGCCTTCCGGTGTGTTTAAGCCTTATGCCGGTGTGGCCACGGCGATTCTGATTTTTACCAAGGGTGGTGAGACTGATGACGTCTGGTTCTATGACCTGGCAAACGACGGTTATAGTCTGGATGATAAACGGACACCGATTGCCAAAAATGACCTGCCGCATCTGATTGCCAGTTGGAAGCAGTATCGCCAGGGCAAAGGCCGACCGGTGGATGCCTTTGTGGGCCATAAATTGCAGTCGCATTTTATTAGAGACTACCCGAAAGGGATTGCTGCAACGGATTTTCAGGATCGCACTCAGAAGGCTTTTGTTGTGCCTAAAGCAGACCTGAAAACCAATAAATACGATCTTTCCATCAACCGCTATAAAGAGGTTGTTTATCAGGAGGAGCAGTATGAACCGCCTAATGAGATTCTTGCCCGGTTGAAAGCCTTGGAGGCTGATATTCAGCAAGAGCTTTTGGCGTTGGAGGGAATGCTGTGAGCTGGCCTCTTGTAAAAATAAAGGATGTATTCGATGTGGCCAGAGGTGGCTCACCCCGACCCATTCAGGATTACCTGACAGATGATCTTGATGGTTATAACTGGGTCATGATTGGTGATACAAAAAAGGGCTCTAAATACATTGAGTCCACGGCCAAGAAAATCAGAAAAGAAGGGCTTAAGAAAACCCGTCAGGTAAAACCCGGGGATTTTTTGCTGACTAACTCAATGAGTTTTGGCAGGCCGTACATAATGAAAACGTCAGGATGTGTTCACGATGGATGGCTAATATTGAGTCCAAAATCTGATCAGATTTTTACCGATTACTTTTATCACTACTTGGGGTCAGAGATAGTGTATAACCGCCTGGCAGGAAAAGCTGCTGGGGCAGTCGTTAAGAACCTGAATAAGGATGTTGTTAAAGAACTCGAAATTCCGCTTCCTCCACTGGCCGAACAAAAACGCATTGCCGCCATTCTGGATAAAGCCGACCAGCTACGCCAGAAACGCCAGCAGGCCATCGCCCTAGCCGACGACTTCCTCCGCAGCGTCTTTCTGGATATGTTTGGCGACCCGGTCACTAACCCGAAGAGGTGGGAGGTAAAGGATATCTCAGATGTTTGTACGGACATAGTTGACTGTGTGAACCGAACAGCACCAACAGTTGATTATGAAACACCTTATAAAATGATTAGAACAACCAATGTTCGTGGCTATAAATTGCACCTGTTCGACTTGAAGTGTGTTGATAAAGATATTTATGAAAAATGGATAAGGCGGCTTCGTCCACAGAAGGGCGACATTATCTTTACCCGTGAAGCTCCAGCGGGAGAGGCCGGTATCATCGAAACAAATGATCTGGTTTTCCTTGGACAGAGGACTATGCACTTCAGACCTGACAAGCACTTGGTAAAGCCAGCATACTTATTATATGAGCTGATGGGTGGCGGTATAAAGCAGCAGATTAGGAAGTTAAGTTCTGGATCTACAGTAACTCACCTTTCCGTTCCTGAATGTAAAAAATTTAAGGTCAGAGTGCCTCCTATAGAACTGCAGGAAGCGTTTGAAACCATTAAATTGAAGCTTGAGTCAATTAAAGATGTAAAGCGCACGGCTAATGAGTTACCTCTTTTTAACTCTCTTTGCCAAAAAGTTTTTTCCGGAGAGCTTTGACCTCGTTACCAGGGTCCTCCGTGGGAATGCCTACCGAACTTCCCTGAAGTGGGGTGGCAGATTCGAGTTCCGAAGACTCTGAGGCAGTGGGTATGCATTCCCACGCAGAGCATGGGAACGAGATTGCAAGAGCAAGGATCTGCACCTGTCAGCAGGAACCACATAAGGTTTCACGACAAGGCTGTATGGGATCTGTTTTGGACGATGGCAGTAAACCTCGACGAACGCCTACCGATGGAATATTCATAATGATACCATTCCAACCATTACACGATGGACCTCAATAATGAACGAAGCCATGATCAATCCGGAGATTGTCCACTGGGCGCGAGAGCGTGCTGGGATGGCTCCTGCTGATCTGGCGGGAAAGTTAAAACAGAAGCCCGAAAAGCTGCTTGAGTGGGAACAGGGCAAAAGTCGGCCCAGTTTTTCCCAGGCTCAGAAGCTGGCAAGCCACCTCCGGGTTCCTTTCGGTTATCTGTTTCTTAAAGAGCCTCCTGAAGCTCCTTTGCCCATACCTGACCTGCGTACCGTGGGCAGTCGGGTATCCCCTGAGCTGGGGCAGAATTTCCGTGATCTCCTGAATAATGTGCTGCTCAAGCAAGAGTGGTTTCGGGAGTACCAGATTGAAAACGGGAATGACAAAGTTGAGTTTATAGGCCGCTGTTCTTTGAATGACGACGCTGCCAGTGTGGCTGAGGATATCGCTCGTACGTTGGGTGTAACGGCCGCTTTACGGAAAGGTGCCCGGAACTGGGAGCAATACCTGAGCTTGCTGATTGAAAGGGCGGAAGCCGTGGGCATTCTGGTGATGCGAAGCGGCATTGTCGGCAGTAGTTCTAATAGAAAACTGTCTGTGGAAGAGTTTCGGGGGTTTGCCATCAGTGATGATTATGCCCCGCTGATCTTTATCAATGCGGCCGATGCACCTGCCGCGCGGCTGTTTACCCTGGTTCATGAACTTGCCCATTTGTGGGTGGGTAACAGTGGTATTTCTAATGTTCCGCTGGATGATTTTTCTGAACGAGGCCACCAGAGGAAGGAAGAGGCATTTTGTAATCGGGTTGCTGCTGAGTTTCTGGTGCCTGGTAAAGAGTTTGTGAATGACTGGCAGGCAAAGCGCAGCCTGGTGGAAAACTGTGCGGATTTAAAAAAGGTTTATAAGGTCAGCCCCATGGTGTTGGCACGTCGTGCCTATGATCTTGGTCTGATTCCCCGCGAGGAGTATCTGGACTTTTATCATGCTGAGCTGAAAAAGTTCCGGAATCAAAAAGGCGGTGGTGGTTCTTTTAATCTGAACCTGAAAACACGCAATGGCGTTCTTTTTTCTACGGCTGTTGTGGGGGCTGCAATGGAAGGGCGCTTGTTACTCAGGGATGCTTCCCGGCTTTTGAATATCAATAAGATCAGTACTCTCAACGATTTTGCCAAGTCTCTGAATGGATAGTCTCTTAATGTAGGATGAGCTGTTGATGCAATACCTTTTGGACGCGAACACGTTTATCCAGGCGAAAAACCAATACTATGCTATGACCATTAATCATCTGACCATAGCAGGTTGGATGATTCGCTGTTTTGGGCAGAATAGAGCCGTGACACACGCCGTTCACTATAGACCCAATGCATTCGTCTGCTCGGTAGACTTTGGTGCCGTAGCTGGACTGTGTCGCCCTTCTGGCAGATGAGTTCTGAATACCTCGATTCATGGTACTGACATAGAAATCCATCTGTTGCTGATATTCAGAGGCCAGACACTGTTCGTAGGCAAGAGAATCCATTTGCCCTGATGATTCTTCCTGCTGCTTCTGACAGCTTTCTACAGCTCCATTACGTGCCATCTGGTCAAAGGCATTGTAATACGTCTTGTATACAGCGACTTGAAGCTCCCCAACCTTCCGGGCTACGGATGTGCAGCCTGAGGTTGTCATTACGACCAGTGCAGCGATTACCAGCTTGAGCGGTGTATTGATCTTGTTGATCAACGTTCAGGTACTCCGGGATGGATGATTGGGCTGGTAGATTCTCACAAACCTCTCTTTTTTAACCATTATGAGATATCGAACTTTTATGGTCGTACATTTCGTTTAATAGTGCCTATTTTCGGTACAGGTGAAAAAAGTTAGTCATCGAGAGAATAGAGTGAAGTCTGATAGTCACTGACCTAAAGTTTCAACCGACACAGCCTATACTCCACCTGATGAATTTTATTTTCTCCAGCCGAGTGGGCTTCATCATGACTCAACAATCCTTCAGTGAGCAATTCGTTCAGGCCTTCATCCGGAAGAAAAAACGGGACAAGTTTTTAGGCAATGTCAGTCAGTCATCCAAGGGGAAATGCAAGATTTCAGAGGCACTGCTGGAATTTGCGCAGCCCATTTTAAGTGTGACCGGTGACGAGAGCCAGGAAGTGGTGGAGTCGGCCGTCAGCCTGGCGACGATGTGCTGGAATATAGGTGCTTACCCTGAAGATGAGGGTAAAGAGATGCTGGATGAAATGGTGAGTCAGATCATCAGGGAACATATGGCTTCATCCGGCAATGACGAGGATGAGGATATCGACGGGTCTCGGGTACTTTTCTGTGAACTGCTGGACAGTATGGTTGAGCAGCGTAGAACTGTGTTCAGCGACGACTCGCGATTTGTTATGGATTTTGATGTGTTGCGGGAAAACGGTGGCTACCGGCTGAAAGTGTTCAGCTCGGTGGTACCGCCAACATTGTTTGATTAGTTAGTGGGTGAACCTTTTGAGGCGCATAAACAGCGCCTACTGAATGGCCGTTCAGGAGCCTGAATGTCTGGTTATTCAGTGACATCAGTAGCGAAGAAATGAATTATAGAATAAATAGCGCTAAGCCTTATGGTGACAGCGTTATATTGTTCGCTCATGATTTTTCGAATGAATGGGGATGGCGAAGAAATGTTTTATCGCCTGGACTGCTGGTTGATGAATTATTCGCAAGGTGGGTTTTATTCGCCACCTGCTGTTCGAATGAAATAACCCACATACAGACCGGCCTGTGGGTATTAATTCGTTAATTCGTTTTTTTCGTGGAGGTGGGGCGAAATATTTTTGCTCTTCGGCCTCGCTTGTTTTTAGAGTGGTTGACGACTTCTTCAATTTTCGGCGGTGCTGACTCCAGGAGTGTGCAGATCGCTTTTTCCATATCACTGGACTTCAATTTATTTTTAAAATGTTTATGAATGTCGGTCAGTGTGCAGCCGCTACCATTGTTGATGAAGGTTATGGCATAAAGGATGCGTTCAGCCAGACTGGCTGCTTCTTCCTGCTGGGCTTCTTGTCTTGCCGTTTTCAGCAAGTACCTGAGGCTATCCAGTGAATAATCCATGCACTTATAGGCTTGGCTGACATGCTCAGCGGTAATGACGTCACTATAATCCATCAGGGCAAAAATAGCTGACAGCCGCCATATAAAGACTCGGTGACGGGATGCCAGATACGACAGAATCCTTGGCATGCTATCCAGATCCGATTCTCTCTGAATATATTCAGCCTCAATGATTTTCAGGCCTTCCTCTGACATCGTTATTTCTTTGCCTTCATCATTAAAGGCATTATCGATAGGGCGTTGATCTCTTGCTTTAATGATTACTTCGGCATACCACTTGGAGAGGGCTTCCGCTTCCTGGGATGAGTAGCGCCGTGGATTGGGTATTGGTTTTTCACGTTTGGCTGAGAAAATCAGGTTACGATTCAGGGCACCGTTTTGCGCCTGGGTAAGAAATGATTTATGGCCGGATAGTTCTTCCGGAGTGATATGACCAATAATATTGATATGGGGGTGAGTTGCCATCCTTGGGTTTACCGTCATATTGGCCAGCATTTTCCCATCATATGCATCCCGCAAGACCATTGATAACGTGTTGCCACCCCGTTGGCCTTGTGCCAGAACATTCGCATATTCAGATTCAGTGATCATCAGGCGCTTATCTTGGACGCCCTCCCGCTCGTTATCGTTATCAGGGTCTTGAATGGATTGTATCAAGCCTTCCCCTGATGACAGACCAGATAATGTGCGTGGTGGTTGGTAACCGAATTTTTCTTTCAATATTTTTGTGCCGAGTTGATCAATGTATCGGGCTTGCGACTCTGCGGTGCCTTTGACTCTGCCCGTATCGCCAACGAGTAACCCGTAAAAAATCAGAGGGTGCTTTTCATTCCCGATCATTACATGCCGCTGTTGACCAACGTGGGCAGCGAAATAGGTGATGAGGTGTAAGGCCACTGCCATTGGGTGTGCTTCTGTATGGTGGCAAGCCACATTGACGGCTGATTGCAGGTCCGGAGGAAATGCACCTTCCGGGGTTTTTGGAGGAGGGTTGATATTATAGAGCTCGTTATGCTCTTCCCTCTTTTCAGTAGAAGTGCTGATGGGAGGATGGGGTGGTTTTAACGCGTTGTAAATTTGTGTGACAGGGCTCGTTGATGAGGCGTCAATCTTATCCATGTCAGAGTGTATGGTTGTGCGATTAATTGGTCGGTTTTCCATGGGGATTCTCTTCATATTGGTATGATGTGTCTGACCCAAGCTGGCTGGCCCCAACAAAGGCTGCGCCATTGTTCATTAGTACTTGGGCGAGTCGATCTAAGTCGGAAATAGGTCCACCGGTGAAGTCAACGACGATGACACTCTTGTGTTCAACTGGCCATTGGTATTGTGTTACAGATGCTATTGTTGGAAGCACAAGTATGTTCTGGTGTCCCTTATTAATGCTTTCGCGGGCTGCAATCCAGCAGTGCGGTGCTCCAACGAAAAGCACTATAATTTTGTTATTGGGAACCACCAACCGCCTTCCGTAGGGAGGGAGTTTTTTCATGGCTTTGGCATCCTGCCGTTCGTGGTTTTACTGAAAGCCCCAGCAGGGTGCTGGAGCTATGTGGTTAACTTCAGTCTTGGGCGATATGCGACTAAGACGGGAATTGACCGTTGAGCACCTTGAGCAGTGGCCAGGATATAAGGGCTTCTCCTCGCGCTTCCCGGTACTTGTTACAAAGCGCTACGGCCCGTAATGATGAGGTTGTGTCTTTGATCCAGTAACGGGTAACGCAGACAGGTTTCCCGATGATAGCTTCCATTGTTTCAGAACGTCTGGCTATTTCTATATTCTTAGCCTCTAAAGCCGCAACGTAGCTGCTCAGGCAGTGGCACCAGAATGAGCCGAGAATATGCTGAAACTGGTAACCAAAAGGCTGCCTTACGGTTTCAAATACGGTCAAACCCTGAGTACCTGCATCCAGCAAGGCCAGAAGGGCTTGCTCAGTTCGGCTGATGGGCTTGGGAGGTGTTGGAGTTCTATAAAAGTACTGGTTTTCCATCCTTGGATTGTTCATGATAGTAATATCCAGTATCGACGCATTGGTGGTTGTTTGAAGTAAGCGCTTTCAGCGGCAACTGAAAGCGTTTTTATCTTTCTAAATCTACTGTCTTTAGATTTTTTTCTTTCTGTTTGAGTATTAATTGCCTGCCTCCTGTTCAGCAAGTGTCTTGTATTGAGGCAGATTGTTCCGCCATTCATTCAGTGCCTCGATAGGGTAACGAACTCGTTTACCAATTCTGATAAAGTATGGCGGCTCAAGCCCGGACAGGCTTCCGGTTACTCGGGACTGAGCGATTTCAGTTTTCGCTATTCCCAGGTAGTCCGCAGCCTGATCGGCTGTGAGCAGTGCTGGTGGGATGGTTTTTGGCATATAGCTTTCCGTAGCCGTTTAAACAATAAATCAGATTTAAATCCTGATTCGCTAATGAGAATTCAAACAAAGGTGTGTTGTATCAGTTTGAAAGTCTCTAAGGTCAATATGCCAGTATTTTTGATGAAGATAAAATAAGGGAGATATATGTTTTTAATAAACAATGAACGAGTATGAACGCTCTTAAACAACTAGAAACAATGCGAACAAAGGGAAACATAATTTTTTTATAGATTTTTTTTATTATTAAAAAATATCTATAACAACTTTTTGTAAAAATACTCATGCTATTCCAACTTGGTCACAGCGCTCATCTTTCGCTGATCATTGGTATGGAGGTATCTAGCAGTAGTTTCCAAGTCTTCGTGCCCCATCAATTCCTTGATTGTCACAAGGTCAATGCCAGCATGAGCCAAGCGAGTTCCAAATGTATGCCTGAGGTCGTGTAATCGAATGTCAGGAAGATTTGAAAGCTCTCTGATCTTATCCCAGGAGGAAGCAATATTGTCTAATCGCTTGCCAGTCTTTGGGCTGGGGAAAACATAGGTGGATGGTTGAATGTGGTTCATCCAGCTGACTAGCGTTCTGAATGCTTTTTCATTAAGTGGGATATGTCGGGTTTGTCCAGACTTTGCACCTTCACCGACGACAGTCAGTATGCGGGCATGTAGATCAATATCTTTGGCCTGAAGGTTGAACAGCTCACCTCGGCGAAGGCCTGTGTTGATCGCCAGAATGACTATGGGTTTAATGTGGTCAGTAAATTGGTCATTCAGAGGTGCCGGTGGCTCATATCTACGCTCAATACACCATTCTATTTTGCTCTGGCGTTTTAGCTTTTGTTGTTCCTGACGCTGCTCAATAGCAGCAAACAGCTTGCTCTCTTCATCGCTGGAGAGAAACCTGATTTTCAAGTTTTTGTCTTCTTTCATTTTTTTCACCTTGGGCATGGGCGAATCATTTAATAAGCCAGCGTTCACAGCTTTTGAAAAAACACCTCGGAGCGCGGTGAGTTCCCGATTACAGGATGAGGCTTTACCTTTGAATGCCCGCTTCCACTTCTCAAGCTGCCAGGGGGTGATTTCCGATAACGGTTTGTCGAGGAATTCTTTAAAATGTCGGGTTACACGAGGGATGATGTCGGCGGCAGTTTTTACCGGAGTGACCTCCAGAAATTCAGTATGCAGGAAGCTTCGCAAAGTTGCTGCCGGTTTGGCTTTGGCGGCTTCTCGTAATTTCTTTTTGTGCTCCGCTGGGTCTATTCCTCTTGCCGCATCACCGGCAAATACTTTGGCCTGCTCACGCGCTTGAGCTACGGTCAGGGCTCCGTAGTCGCCGATCTTTATCATGTTGCGCTTACCGTTGATCCGGTAACGAAGGTTAAATACCACACCACGTTTCTTTTTCTCGGCCATAAATCCAGGGATATCGGTATCATATACACGGTCACCGCTGGTCATATTTTTGATAACTGTCTCGGTGATTTTTCTTTTTAATGGAGGAAGGCCTTTCATGTTCTCTGGTCCAAATAATTATTATTGATCAAAACTGTATCCCAACTGTATCCCGGTAGAAAATACACGTCCTGAATGTAAATGTATCGCTATGGGATGAAAGGTCAAGTAAATCAATGGGTTTGGAGGGTGTTTCTATTCGGGGAGATTCAGGATAATATATTTTAATCTCCCTCCAGAGGCAGAGGTCAGAGGTTCGAATCCTCTCGGGTGCGCCAGTAAAATCAATGTTTTATCTCCTGTTTTCTCTTCGTCAAAATCACTTGAATTTCTTTTTCCACTTCATTTCCACTAACGTGTGAAAAACGTAATCCTAGACTATCGATCAGAACGCTACCCGTGCAGCCATTGCCGCTGGGTATAGTCCAAAGACCGCCAGAGTTCAGGGCAGTCGATTGTTAGCAAATGCTGACATTTCTACAGAAATTCGTGCCCGGCAAAACAAACTCAGCCGTGAGTTGAATATTTCGGCCCAAGACAAGCGGGCGAAGCTGTGGCAGATTGCGCAGACGGGTACAACAATGGTGATTTGCAAGCCACCATGAGTTGCCTGAAGTCAAGAGGCTGGAGCAGTAACGATCATTTGACCAAGGCAACACGGGAACTGCTGGACAAGGAGTTGATTGTGCGGACGCGCCGGGGTGGGTTTTTCTGCAATTTGCTATTTCCTGCACCGGCTATTGGTGTTACCTGAACCAGATTCTGGTGCTGATGGTGCCGATTTTGACCTTGTTCTGTACCAGATACTGGTGACCTTTATATATCTACCATAGGTATAGGAATAAAAAGGGAAGCAAAGGCAGTCATTATCATCGTCGTCAAACACCCTCACGATTTCGGTCATACAACCGGTTTTGCTTTCGTGCTAGCATCTGCCGCTATCAAGATTGCAGGCACCCACTTCAGACAGTTTATTGGCCTGGCTTTGCTTGCCCAACCTGCGCTGTCTGTCCTCTTGCCTGCCGGTTTACCGTCGTTTTATCTGGAACCTTTTCTCCATGGATCACAGTGCCCACAACAAGCTGGTTTCGTTTATCTGGTCGATTGCTGATGACTGCCTGCGGGATGTCTACGTCCGGGGCAAGTATCGGGATGTGATTCTGCCCATGGTGGTCCTGCGTCGTCTGGATGCGTTGCTTGAGCCAACTAAAGTGCAGGTGCTGGAAGAGGTTGAGTTCCAAAAAAAGGAGATGGGCGTTACCGAGCTGCTGACTGACCCGCTGATGGCGGCTTCCGGTTATAAGTTTTACAACACCAGCAAGTGGACCCTGACCAAACTGAACCAAACCGCCACCAATAACCAGCAGATTCTGCTGGCCAATGTGGAGGATTATCTGCACGGGTTCAGCCAGAATGTCAAGGAGATCATCCGGCGCTTTAACCTGGAAGCGCAAATGGAGCATATGGCCAGAAAGGATGTGCTGCTGGATGTGCTGGAAAAGTTCACCTCACCCCTGATCAACCTGACCCCAAAGGAAGCAGAAGACCCGGATGGCCGTAAGCTGCCTGCCCTGAGCAATCTGGGCATGGGCTATGTGTTTGAAGAGTTGATCCGCAAGTTCAACGAGGAGAATAACGAGGAGGCCGGGGAGCACTTTACACCCCGTGAGGTGATCGAGCTGATGACCCATCTGGTGTTTGACCCGGTCAAAGCGCGGTTGCCCCTGACTCTCTCCATTTACGATCCGGCCTGCGGTTCCGGCGGTATGCTCACCGAGTCGCAGAATTTTATTGATGAAAAATACCCGGCAGAGGGCTACCAGCGGGATATCCACCTCTACGGCAAAGAGATCAATGATGAGACCTACGCCATCTGCAAGTCGGACATGATGATCAAGGGCAATAACCCGGAGCATATTCGGGTGGGCTCCACGCTCTCTACCGATGAGTTTGCCCGGGAGCGGTTTGATTTTATGCTCTCCAACCCCCCTTATGGCAAAAGCTGGGCCGGTGAGCAGAAGTACATCAAGGATGGTTCTGAGGTGATCGACAGTCGCTTTCGGGTGCGCCTGACGGATTACTGGGGCAATGGTGAAGTGCAGGATGCCGCCCCCCGGTCCAGCGATGGGCAGTTGCTGTTCCTGATGGAGATGGTCAGCAAAATGAAGGAGACCGATGCAGGCTCCCGTATTGCTTCGGTACACAACGGCTCCAGCCTGTTTACCGGCGATGCGGGCAGCGGGGAAAGCAATATCCGCAGGCATATCATCGAAAATGACTGGCTGGAAGCCATTATCCAGTTGCCCAACAACCTGTTTTATAACACCGGCATCACCACCTATATCTGGCTACTGTCCAATAACAAGGCCGCACATCGCAAAGGCAAGGTGCAGTTGCTTGATGCCAGCGGGCTGTACCGCAAACTGCGCAAGAACCTGGGAAACAAAAACTGTGAGTTTGCCCCGGAGCATATCCAGGCGATTACCGGTAACTATCTGGCACTGGCTCAGGTAGAACGGGAGGGTGACAGTAGCGGCATTGCTGCCAAAGTGTTCGATAATGACGACTTTGGTTACTACAAGGTCAATATCGAACGGCCTGACCGACGCTCAGCGCAGTTTACCCCGGAGCGGATTGCCCCGTTGCGATTTGATAAAGCCCTGCGGGAGCCCATGGAGTGGGTATTCAGTCAGTGGGGCGAGGCGGTTTATGAGTCGGAAACGCTGAAGGCCAATGAACAGGGGATTCTGGGCTGGTGTGAAGAGAATGAATTGAGCCTGAATGCTAAAAACCGGAAGAAACTGTTAAGCCCGGATACCTGGGTCAAGGGGTGCCATCTGTTCAATGCTGCCAACCAGTTGCTGGAAGCCATTGGGCAGCAGACGTTTACTGATTTCAACCAGTTTAGAACGCGGGTAGACCAGCACCTGAAAACGGCACAGCTGCGTCTGGGGGCCAGTGAGAAAAATGCCATTCTCAATGCCGTCAGCTGGTATGACCCGCAGGCGGAGAAGGTGATTCGCAAAACCGAGAAGCTCAGTGGCGAGAAGCTGGAAAAGCTGCTGGAGCATTTGGGGTGTGAGGAGTCGGAACTGGGAGACTTTGGTTACTATCCCACGGATAAGGCCGGTGAGTACCTGACCTATGAGCCTTGCAGCGACCTGAGGGACAGTGAATCCATTCCCCTGAAGGACCATATTCACCGTTACTTTGTGGCGGAGGTGAAGCCTCATGTGGCGGAGGCGTGGATCAACCTGGACTCCACCAAAATTGGCTATGAGATCAGCTTTAACAAGTACTTTTACCGGCATAAGCCGTTGCGTTCTATGGAAGCGGTGGCGGCGGATATTGTGGCGCTGGAGCAGCAGGCGGAGGGGTTGATTGCTGACATCTTGGGGATGGGTATTGCTGAGGTTTCGGGGGTGGAGCATGGATAAGGTGTTGGCGGTTATGCCTCGGTATGAGGCTTATAAGGATTCTGGGGTTGAGTGGTTGGGGGAGATTCCTGAGCATTGGCAAGTCAGACGGATTAAGACCCTTAGCATGATAAAGCGCGGTGCTTCACCAAGACCAATTGATGACCCGCGATATTTTTCTGAAAAAGGGGAATATTCATGGGTTCGCATAGCTGATGTTTCTGCGAATGAACACTATTTAAACTGTACAAAAGAAAAGCTTTCAAGGCTTGGAGCTTCACTGAGCGTAAAAATTCAGCCTGGGCAGATTTTTCTTAGCATTGCTGGCACAGTAGGCAAGCCAATAATCTCGAAAATACGATGCTGTATACATGATGGTTTTGTTTATTTCCCTGAACTTAAAGACAATCCTGAGTTTATATATCGAGTATTTGAAACGGGGCAACCATATCTTGGTCTTGGTAAACATGGCACTCAGTTAAATTTAAACTCGGAAACTGTTGGTAATATCAGAATTGCATACCCACCAGTTTCGGAACAGGGTGAGATTATTTCTTTTCTGGATCGCAAAACCACCCAAATCGACCAGGCCATCCAGGTCAAAGAAAAACAGATCACCCTGCTAAAAGAGCGCAAGCATATACTGATTCAGAATGCCGTGACCCGTGGCCTTGATCCAGCGGTGCCGATGAAAGATTCCGGTGTTGACTGGATTGGGGAGATTCCGGCGCATTGGCTAACATCCCGCAGCAAGTGGCTGTTCCTACAGAGAAGAGAAAAAGCCAAGAAGAGTGATGAGCAGCTAACAGCATCTCAAAAATATGGAGTGATACCTCAGCAGAAGTTTATGGCCTTAGAAGGAAGAAAAGTAACTCAAGTTGACCTAAATCCTGAGATTTTAAAGCATGTGAGTGCAAATGACTTTGTGATCAGTATGAGAAGTTTTCAGGGCGGGATTGAGCACTGCCTTTACGAGGGGTGTGTGAGTTCAGCTTATGTTCCACTGATACCGCAAGAAAACATTCATGCGCCTTACTTTAAGTATCTGTTCAAATCCCAGAGGTATATAGAAGCGTTACAAAGTACATCTAATCTTGTTAGGGATGGGCAAGCGCTGAGGTATGAGAACTTTTGCATGGTTGACCTCCTTATTGTTCCAGTGGAAGAGCAATTAAAAATTGCAGTCTATATTGAACAAAAGTCCACCAAAATCAACAAAGCCATCACCCTCCACCAACAACAAATTGAACGACTAAAAGAGTACAAAGCCACCCTGATCAACAGCGCCGTAACCGGCAAAATCAAAGTGGCCTGAGGACATCAGGCGGCATCCGGCCGGTAGGGGGTAACGTCCAGCTCCCCCTGCTTGAGATGCCAGAGATCGTGGGCATTTTGCATCCGCAGCCAATGGTCGGCAGAGGGTTTGCCAAACACCTTCTCCAGACGCAACGCCATTTCTGCGGTAATCGCCCCCCGGCCGTTGATGATTTTGGACAGGGTCTTACGGCTGACGCGCAGGTGTTCTGCCGCCTGGGTAACGGAAAGCCCAAGCGGTTTCAGCAGATCTTCACCCAGAATTTCACCGGGGTGGGCGGGGTTGTACATGGCCATCAGTGGTAATCCTCATAGTTGACTATTTCGACACCGGCCTGTGTCAGTCGGAAGGTCACTCGCCAGTTGCCACTGACGGTGACCGACCAGATACCCTGCCGTTCTCCTTTCAGCTGGTGCAGACGGTAGCCGGGAAAATCCATGTCAGAAATATGCGCCAATTCGTCCAGGTTGGTGAGAATGCGCTGCAATTTTCTGGCATGTTGCGCCTGTATTCCCGAGGTTTTACCGGTACGATAGAACCGCTCCAACCCTTTGTGCAGAAAACTGAGTATCATAGCTGAAGTGTAACCCCTGAGGTTCCAGTGTCAATTGAGAGATGATTATGGTCAGCCAAACCAACGAGCAGGCACTTGAGGCCGCCATCGAACAGCAGCTTACCGGCACCTGCCTTGAACACAGGGACAAGGTAGCAGAGGGGGGCACCACCGCTGCACCGAACCACGGTTACCGGCTGGGTTATGCACAGGATTTTAATGCCCATTACGCTGTGGATAACCAACAGTTCTGGGCATTTCTGCAGGCGACCCAGGGCGATGAACTGGCAAAGCTGCAAAAATCCGGGGCGGACTGGCAACAAAAAATTCTCGACCGCTATGACCGGCTGGTGAAGAAGTACGGCTTGCTGCATCTGCTGAAAAAAGGCCTGGATGTGGATAACGCCCATTTGACGCTGTTCTACCCGGCACCGCTGGCCAGCAGTTCGGAGAAAGTAAAAGCCCGATTTGCGGCCAATATTTTCAGCGCTACCCGACAGGTACAATATTCCCTGGCCAACCGACGGGAAGCCATTGATCAGGTGTTGTTTATTAACGGCCTGCCCTTTGCCACCCTGGAGCTAAAGAACCCGTGGACCGGGCAGACCGCCCGTTACCACGGCCAGAAGCAGTACCGGCAGGACCGGGATACCAGCCAGCCGCTGTTGCAGTTTGGCCGTTGTCTGGTGCATATGGCGGTGGACACCGATGAGGTGTACATGACCACCAAACTGGCCGGTGAGCATACCTGGTTTCTGCCGTTTAACCGGGGGTATGCCCTGGGAGCCGGGAATCCACCCAATCCGAAGGGGCATAAAACGGCCTATTTGTGGCAAGAGGTGCTTCGCCGGGAGAGTGTCGCCAATATTATCCAGCACTTTGTCCGGCTCGATGGCAGCAAGAAAGACAAGCTCCCCGGGCGCACGCTGTTTTTCCCCCGCTATCACCAGCTGGATGTGGTTCGTCGGCTGGTGGCCCACGCGGCACAGGCGGGGGTTGGTCAGACCTATTTGATTCAGCACTCGGCGGGTTCCGGGAAATCCAACTCCATCACCTGGGCGGCGTATCAGTTGATTGAGGCCTATCCTGCCAATGACGGGGTGCCCGGTGCCCGGTCGGTGGACCAGCCGTTGTTTGATTCGGTCATTGTGGTGACGGACCGGCGCTTGCTGGATAAACAACTGCGGGAGAATATCAGGGAGTTCTCCGAGGTTAAAAATATTCTGGCACCGGCCTATAAGTCGGCGGAGTTAAAGGCTGCCCTGGAGCAGGGCAAGAAGATTATTATTACCACCATTCAGAAATTCCCGTTCATTATTGATGGCATCAGCGACCTGAGCGACAACCGGTTTGCGGTGATTATTGATGAGGCCCACAGCTCCCAGAGCGGTTCAGCCCACGACAATATGAACCGGGTGATTGGCACTGGGGGCAATGAGGATGACGAGGCGCTGGATGCCCAGGATAAAATTCTCAAGGCGATGCGCTCGCGCAAAATGCGGGGCAATGCCTCCTACTTTGCCTTTACCGCTACACCAAAAAGTACGACGCTGGAAAAGTTTGGTACACGACTGGCGGATGGCAGTTTTCACCCGTTCCACCTCTACTCCATGAAGCAGGCCATTGAGGAAGGGTTTATTCTCGATGTGCTGGCCAATTACACCACCTACAAAAGTTACTACGAGATTCAGAAGTCCATTCAGGATAACCCCCTGTTTGACACCCGCAAGGCGCAAAAGAAGCTGAAAGCCTTTGTGGAGCGCCATCAGCAGACCATCAACCTGAAAGCTGAGATTATGCTGGACCATTTTATGGAGCAGGTGGTGAGCAATAAGCACAAGCTGAAGGGCAAAGCCAAGGGGATGGTGATTACCCAGAATATTGAGTCGGCGATTCGCTATTACCATGCCCTGACCCGGCTGCTGGCGGACCGGGGGCAGCCGTTTAAGGTGTTGATTGCCTTTTCCGGCAGTAAAGCGGTGGACGGTATTGAGTATTCCGAGCCGGAGATTAACGGGTTTTCCGAGAGTGATACCCGTGACCGGTTTGATACGGACGACTACCGGCTGCTGGTGGTGGCCAACAAGTACCTGACCGGCTTTGACCAGCCGAAGCTGTGCACCATGTATGTGGATAAAAAGCTTCAGGGAGTGCTGGCGGTGCAGGCGCTGTCCCGTTTGAACCGGGCGGCTCCCAAGCTGAACAAGAAGACGGAAGACCTGTTTATTCTGGACTTCTTTAACGAGGTGGAAGATATCAAGGCGGCTTTTGACCCGTTTTACACGGCCACCAGTCTTTCGGAAGCGACGGATGTGAACGTGCTCCATGAACTGAAGGCGGTGCTGGATGAGGTTGGGGTGTATGAGTGGGCGGAGGTGGAACAGTTTGTTGAACGGTATTTTGATAATGCTGATGCCCAGCAGTTAAGCCCGATTATTGATGTGGCGGCGGACCGTTTTAATCGTGAGCTGGAACTGGAAGAGCTGGATAAGGCGGATTTCAAGATCAAGGCCAAGCAGTTCGTGAAGATTTACGGCCAGATGGCGGCCATTATGCCCTTTGAGATCGTCGCCTGGGAAAAGCTGTTCTGGTTTTTGAAATTCCTGATTCCCAAGTTGATTCTGCAAGACCCGGAGGCGGACCAGATTGATGAGTTGCTGAACTCGGTGGATCTGTCCTCCTACGGCCTGCAACGGGTAAAGCTGAACCATGCCATTACCCTGGATGCCAGCGAAACCGAGCTTGACCCCCAGAACCCCAATTTACGGGGAGCCCATGGCGGTGAGGAGGAAAAAGACCCGCTGGACGCTATTATTCAGTCGTTTAATGAGCGGTGGTTTCAGGGATGGTCCGCCACGCCGGAAGAACAACGGGTGAAGTTTATGAGCATGGCCAGCAGTATTCGTAACCATCCGGACTTTGCCGCCAAGTACCAGGGGACCGATGATCGCCATAACCGGGATTTGGCCTTTAACAAGATTTTTGATGAGGTGATGCTGAATAACCGGCGCAATGAGCTGGAGCTGTATCGGCTGCTGGCCACGGATGCGGCGTTTAAGGCGGCGATGCAGCAGAGTTTGCGGGAGATGTTGGATGGTCCTGCGCAACTTTCAGGGAAGGCTGCCCAATGATAGTCTGCTTAGAATTCATCAGCGTGAAGGTAGGCTTGTGACAAAGACTGTATTGATTACTGATTTGGACAATACACTGTTTGACTGGTTTGGCGTCTGGTATGCCTGTAATTGGCATTTGCGTTGATCTATCCGGCAAGTCCATTGCCGAAATCGGCATTTATTGTTCTGCGGCGGAGTGAAACGACGCCGCACCCACTCAGTGCGAGTACATACTGAGTCAGTCTGCAAAGTAATGTCATTACTTTGCCCTTGCTTGCATCCCGCAGTGATCTGACTGATAGTTCAAATCTGTCATATTCAGCCAGTAAGCCCTCCTGCGAGAGAACAGCCAAGAGATACCGCGAATGCTTGAAGTATTAATTTCTGCTACCAATGCCTTTTGTAAATATATGAAGGTTGACCTGGATCGGTTACCCAGTCCGGATGGTAAGCGCATAGGCACTCAACCCATTGCTTCTGGGGATAATGTCATTGCCTGGCAGGTGCATGCGATTAAGGGCTACCGGAATAGAGAAGGGTACACGGATGTTATTGCTGTAGAAGCCCGCAGTCGTTATGCCATTTTGTTTTCTAACCCGATGTTTTCAGATTTAGATGAGTTTGCTGAGCGATTTACCAAACGCTGGGCCAGAGAGTGTATCCATATGGCCATAGAGAGTGGTGCTACAACAGAAGCGCAGGCTCAGACCATGTATGACCAGTTTCTGGATATGGAGAAGGGAATCCGGTTTGTCAGAAATACCGACCTTAGCGTCAACGGACATGTTGCGGATGCTGAGCAGTGGCTGAGTCAATCCTATGAAGATTATGGGGTGGAGCAACTGGACGAGAGTGAAGAGATCGGGTTGGGTATGCACCGCATCAACTGTGTTCACAAAAAGGCCAGGGCGTTTCCTGGTGCGAAACCAATGGAGCGGTTTATTCCAATGTCGCGGATGGTGGATGATTGGCTGTTCCGGTTTGCCAGAGGATTGTCTGAGTGGGCGTATCCTGAAACGCCGGATGGGAATTTTCCGAATCCTTTTCCGGCGGTAGTAGCTACTGTTATCGGGCAGAAGGCGCCATTGGTTTTGCGAGATAATGTGGTCAGCCTTGACGAAGTACGTAAGCGTAAGACGATGCAGAAGGCATAACAACCATGAGTGAATACCAGTATTACGAGTTGGTGGCCGTTGACCGGCAGTTGTCGAAAGAGGAGATGGGGTATCTTCGGGGGATTTCCAGCCGGGCACAGATATCGTCTACCCGGTTCTGTAACACCTATAACTACGGTGATTTAAAAGCCGACCCAAGGCAGTTACTGAGCAGGTTCTTCGATGCCTATGTTTATGTCTCCAATTTTGGCTGCAAAATTTTTGCGATTAAGGTGCCTCGTCATCTTATTGATGAATCGACACTGCTGCGTTACCTCCTGGGGAATATCTGCACTTACAAATCGTCTGGCGCGCACTGGATTATTGAATTTGTCTATGAAGATGAAGACAGCTACGACGATGAGTGGGATGAAGGCGATGGCTGGATGGGCAGCCTGCTGAACATTCGCAGTGAGCTGATGCACGGTGATTATCGTTCACTGTATCTGGCCTGGTTATCTCAATTGGATGAGCTGGAACCGGATGCGCTGTCCCCCGCCATCACTCCGGGCCTTGATGACCTTTCTGCCAGCCAGAGTGCGTTGTGCGATTTCCTGAAACTGGATGCCCAGCGGGTTGTTGCGTCGGCCAAGGTCAAACCGGATTATGCCAGTGTTGAGCCTGAAGTGTTAATTGAAATAGAGGAACGGATTTACAACGATATTGTTGTGGATTGCTACGATGAGCTGGAGCGTAGCACCGGCTGGCATTGTTAACTGGATGACAGGCTGGCTTTTCCCTTTGAGGCAGAGTGCTGTCAGGAGTTAACGGTATCACCACTGAAAATGAAAGAGCGGGTGGTGGTTACCGGAATGGCGGATCAGGATTATTGCGAGGCCACCATGCAGGTTCAGATTAAGTGGCTGGATCGAACATTGGCAGTTCCGCTGGTGCAACTCGAAGCATCCAGTGATGACGTGGACGAAGAGACGGTTGAAGCGATAGGTGACTGGCATTATTGGGTTGAGCAGGGATACCACTTTTAAGAGACTGTCCACTATCTGTTGAGATAGCGGACAGTTCTGGCTAAAGGCTACATCGAATTTCGGGCAATGGCGTTTAGAAGGCTGATGTCGTGGGCAGGCATATCAGAGTGTGCCAGCAGCCAGTTGGCTATGGCATAATCCGTGCTCTGCTTCTGTCGGTTTTTATTGGTGCTGTAGTGAGCCCAAAGTGCCATGCGTCCAAGCCGTTCTGCCCATTTTCCTCGTGCAGGCTCAATCACCTCCGCAAAGAATGCTTCATTACTTCGGGTGTTCAGCTTTCTGAAGGGGCCAATCATATCGGGATCTTCAAACCATGACTGGCCCACAGCACTTTGTGTCCATTTTGCCGAGCGTTTCTGCACAGAGGCAATATCTGCCGGTGAAGGTGTTTCGGATAAGAGTGGATCAAAAAGCGTCGCTAAATCCGTGCTTTCCGGGTTCCAGCTCTCCACACCCAACAGCTCCATTACCTGTACCAGCTCATGGTCAATGGCGACGCCACTTTTCAGGTTAAGGGCCAGGAAAAAGGGCAGCTGCTTGTGAATAAGTTCGAGGGAAACTTTTTCCGCTGCCGCATCCTGTTGTTTCATCATGGAGACATACTGCTGTATCTGACGTTTTGGGGCTGGCGGAGTGACTAATACGTCGACAATACCCACGGATTCCTTCAGGACAAAAGAAATCAACCGCTGCAGTTTGCCATCACGGAAGGTTAACATAGCGCCCTGAGCACCGCTGCCATCAACGGCCGACATATAGGTTTCGAGGATATTGCTGGCTGGTAATGGTTGTGGTGACTGAGGGGCTATGCCCTTTTTACGGGCAGCCTGGACCAGTTTATCCACCTTGCTCTTAACCGGTGCTGCCAGCCAGTTACGAATTCGAATCAGCCGGGCCAGTGTGACTGGAGTGATGGCCGCCGGATTATGGCTCAGTACTTTGACAATGCTCATTGCCCGCTCCTGATTATCATCCAGCATCATCAGGGCGGTTCCGTTCAGGCCCTTTTCGGAGGTGATGAGTGCATGGGTAATCAGCTCCAGTCCTTCCGGCGGAATAAAAGCCAGTTGTTCCTGCAGGGCTGAGACCAGGGCAAATTCATCCGGTATCTCGCTGATCATGCTCTGCAAGGCTTGTTCAACCGCTTCTGGGGTCAACTCGTCCGGTGCCATCTCAGTGACATTATCCATATGCCATTGATGAATAAAGTTAAGAAACTCAGGGGATAGAAATTGCTTATGGGTTGATAGCACGGCAAACAGCACACTCATGCCTTCAGGAGCCAGGGCATTATCTTCACCACTGACGATGATCTGCTGTTCAATCGTTTGCCAGAATTTCTGCGCATGGGGAGCGCCTTGCCGGATTTGCATAAAGACGTCCTGACAGGCGCAGTTCAATAGTTCAAAAACGGCCTCCTCCGCATTGGGCAGATTGGGGTCAAAACCGATATGGCAGACATAATCCAGAAGTTCCGCCACATTGGACAGCTCACGAAGTGGCAGCCAGTGATCCGGTGGTGAAGGTTTCTGTTTGTAGTCTGGCAGATGGTGAGCCGCATCGGCGATCAGGTTTGCAACCCAGTCATCATCATCGTGATGAGTAGCCGGATTAAGCGCTGCCTGCATTAATGTATTAAAATCCATTCCTGCAAAAGGATGGCCGTTGCCGTCGCCTTTATAAATGCTCAGATAATCTTTGCGAATACTCTCCAGAAAGGTAATAACACTTTCTGCATGTTTCAGTCTTCGCTGCTTGCCACCATTTAAGATGCGATGGAGCAACTGCCAGTAGGCAATCAGTTCCGGGACAATGGTTTTGGCCTGAGTGTCGGAGCAGATCAACTTGCGGGGAAAGAGGTCCCGCATTAGCTCTTCGGCCGCATCCACATCAAGATCTTTCAAGTCTGTGCCAATGTAGTTCAGGTAAAGGTTCATAAACATATCGAACCAGCTGCCTTCCCCTTTTTTATTGGCTTTGGATAACTTTTGGTATTCGGGGGATGCCAGATAAAAGGGGCGGGTTGCATCCAGCCATTGATCCAGCTTGACATTGGCTGCATCGGGATCTTCAGACTGATCAATATTACCTAACTGGAATGGTTTTATCGCCATGGGGGAGGTCTCTGGATTCCTGTCAAATGTGGCATCATAGAGACTGGGGGCGATTTTGCAATATAGATTATCTGGTGCTTGTTGGTCTCAATTTGGAGTACTAAAGGTTTCCTGCTGGGGGCTTGAGAAGTCGTCATGGCTTCCGATGTGAACCCAGACAGTTATGAACTTGGTTCCGGAAAGCGTGTTATTGTTAAACATGGAGCGTTGGATCAGCAGTTTTTAATACTGTGCCCGCCCACATGAAGAATGAATCCAGACATTGAGAGAATAAAGAATGGATCGATCCGGTTATTTCTATAAGAGTGAGTTTGCTGATATGACGGAGATTCCGGTTTCTCTGGAAGAACTGCAATCGGTCAGTCAGCAGCTGGTTGAACAAATACACATAGGGCTGAGTAGCGAAGAAAAACAGTTCCTGCTCTCTTTCAAGAGGGGAGAGCCTGATTGGTCACTGCTCGCCATCGATTTTGGTCGAGATTTGTACTTTTGTTCTATAATGATAAGGGTAGATAAATCAATAATAATCAGTGGTTTATGGAGATCTTTCAAATGCGTCAAATATTAAATATGTACCAAAGCACCTCTCCGGAGGCAGAGGTCAGAGGTTCGAATCCTCTCGGGTGCGCCATAATCATAATAGAGGTATCTGCGTGCATGAGTAAGCGCTCATAGCATTTGCCTTTCATGATTTCCAATCTACGTATAGCCTACACCTCCTATCAAGTTACTCCCTTCTATTTGTGTTAAAACCTATTATCCATCGTCGTCTATACTGCCTTGCTTGTTTGTCTGATGATTCTCAATGGATGTTCTTGCCATCCATGTTCAATGCCTCTCCCCAAAACTCATCAAAATCACCCTGTGACCAGGCTCATCAAGGAGGATCTTGTCATGATTAAGCTGGTTATGCGTTTTAGAAAAGTGATTAGGAATTTATATTCACTTGATTGCTGTGGAAAATCATTGCACAGACTCACTCACGGGCAGGTACTCAAACCCAAAATAGCGCACTATCATCAGGTCTGTTTTTGTTCAGGCTATGACCAGTTTCTGGATATGGAAAAGGGAATCCGGTTTGCCAGAGGTTTGGCTGAGTGGGCATATCCACAGACGCCGGATGGGGATTTTCCGAACCCATTTCCTGCAACAGCAGCTACTGTTATTGGGCAGGAGAGATCATTGGCTTTGCCAGATAATGTGGTCAGCCTTGATGAGGTGCGTAAGCGTAAGAAGGTGCAGAAGGCATAACAGTCATGAGTGAATACCAGTATTACGAGTTGGTGGCCGTTGACCGGCAGTTGTCCAAAGATGAGATGGGGTATCTTCGAGGGATTTCCAGCCGGGCACAGATATCGTCCACCCGGTTTTGTAACACCTATAACTACGGTGATTTAAAAGCCGACCCAAGGCAGTTACTGAGCAGGTTCTTTGATGCTTATGTTTATGTCTCCAATTTTGGCTGCAAAATTTTTGCAACCAAGGTGCCGCGAAATCTTCTGGATGAGTCGCTGCTGCTCCGGTATCTGGTGAATGATACTTGCAATTACACGAGGGTGGCCGGTCACTGGATTATTGAGTTTGCCTATGAAAATGAAGACTGCTACGACGATGAGTGGGATGAAGGTGATGGCTGGATGGGCAGCTTGCTGAACATTCGCAGTGAGCTGATGCACGGTGACAATCGTTCACTGTATCTGGCCTGGTTGTCTCAATTGGACTGGTTGGAACCGGATGCTTTGTCCCCCGCCATCCCACCCGGTCTGGATGATCTTTCTGCCAGCCAGAGTGCGTTGTGTGATTTTTTGAAACTGGATGCTCAACGGGTTGTGGCGTCGGCTCAGATCAAACCGGATTATGCCAATGCTCAGCCAGAAGCGCTGATCGATCAATATGTAATGCAGCTCCCGGAAACGGCTGCCAGAAACCAGCTGAGGGCATTGCTATTAGACGAAACCGGTACTGTACGAAGAGAACAGTTTGCCGCCCTGGTTGGTCAGGCTCAGGAGGTGCCCCGCAGCAGTTCGGTCACGGTTGGCCACCTGCTGGCTTCAGCCCGTGAGTTGCGGCAAAAAGCCCATGAAAAGGCCAGGGAACAGAAGTTGCGGCAACAACAGGAAAAGGCAGAAAGCGTGGCCGCCAATGAAGGGGCGTACTGGGGTCGAGTGGAAGAACTGTTTGAGAAAAGGGGCTCTTCTACCGTGTATTCTGAACTGTCCGCAAAGCTTGGTGACCTTCAACTCATGGCCAAAATGCAGAACAGGCAAACAGCCTATGACCAGAGGCTGGCAGAGCTGAAACAACGCTACGCAAAGAAAACCAGTCACTGGCAGTGGTTAAGGCGCCGGTAACCGGCCATGGCTTATGGTGAAGGTGAGCCTCCTGAGTTCAGAAACTGATGGTTGAATTTTCTTCTATGGAGTAATCAACTGTTGCAGCTTAAGAAAAAGCGGGCGCTGGTGTTGGATTTTACCGATGGCAAACGCTGGACGGTGCCCTGGTTGGTATTATTGGGTTGAGCAGGGATATCGCTTTTAATTTAAGTACGGTCAGGTCTCAATTTGATACTGAAAGGTATCAAATAAGGACCTTAAAAAGTCCTGTAATGAGACCTATAGTACCCAAAAAGAGACCATTAAAGGATGATTTCCCTCTTGACTACCATTGCTTCTGCTCTTTTCACGAAAACCCAGCAACGGCTGTTGTCCGTGCTTTATGGCAAGCCAGATACCTCTTTTTATCTGAATGAGTTGGTCCGGTTAGTGGGGACTGGCAAAGGTGCTGTGGTTCGTGAAGTAAAAAAAATGACCGAAGCAGGCTTACTGGTCACTTATCAACAGGGGAATCAGCAGCACTATCAAGCCAATCCTGGAAATCCGGTTTTTGAAGAATTAAGAGCAATTACGCGCAAAACTTTTGGCATACAAAATTTACTTACAGAGGTGTTGTCGCCTGTTTTACAACAGTGCGATATAGCTTTTGTGTATGGCTCTGTAGCAAAGGGAGTTGAACACGCCGATAGTGATATTGATGTATTACTGGTTGGTGAGGGACTAAGCTATGGTGATATTCTGGAACGGTTGGAGCCTGCAGAAAAGAAGCTTGGTCGAGTTATTAATCCCACTATTTTTTCTCCCGATGAGTTCCGGCAAAGAAAAGAATCACAGCAAAGCTTTGTGACACGGTTGATGGATCAACCTAAGATATGGCTCATTGATCAGGCAGTTGTTGATAAGGGCGAATCATGAAAGAGCTTGATAACCTGGTCAAAATACACAAATTGAAACTGGAAGCACCAGACGCGAAAGAGTTTGCAGGGATGATAAGAGCGGCAGAAACCAAGTTAAAAGATGCTGCTATTGTCGGGCTTTCAGTAGATAGTCAGTTTTCTCTGGCTTATAGTGCTGCTCATGCATTGTCACTTGCTGCACTTCGGTGGCATGGTTACCGCTCAGAAAGCCGGTACCTGGTTTTTCACTGTTTACAGCATACGGTGGGGCAAAATGGCGTGTATTGGATCAGTGCCATAGCCAACGCAATCTGGCTGAGTATGAGGGCTGCCTTAAGATTAATCCTCAGTTGCTTAAGAATTGGTTACGTTATCTCATGAACTTTTAGGTTTGGTTAAGCAGCTCCCTGCCATTGGCTGAAAATACCACTTGAGCCTTTTTGCGTGCCAAATATTTGGGTGAATGTCTCATACTGAGCACAACCATATTGGAAGAGATTGCTGATCTTCCTGATAAGTTCAGTTTTGAACATGCGGATGAACCGATGCAGGGATTGGTAAACCTGTCACCAGGAAAGCTGGATCAAGTGTTGAAAGCGTGCCTGAGTATAAAGGTAAAAAGGTTATTCCTCTGGCTTGCAGAGCGTCACCAATATCCGTGGTTCTTCCGCCTGAACCTGGACAATTATGAACTTGGTTCAGGAAAGCAGGTCATTGCTAAACATGGAGCGTTGGATCTGCAGTATTTAATTACTGTGCCGTTCCATATGAAGAATGAATCCAGACATTGAGAGAGTAGAGAATGGATCGATCGGGTTATTTCTATAAGCAGGTGCAGCTGCTCTTGCAGGTGTTGCCTTTCATTAGCAAGCACAGTTGCTTTGCCCTGAAGGGAGGAACAGCAATCAACTTGTTCGTTCGGAATCTTCCTCGGTTGTCCGTCGATATCGACCTGGTGTACCTCCCATTAAAAGAGCGTAGTGAGGCACTATCTGACATTAGAGAGACTCTGGGGGAGGTCAGTGCTGATCTTCAGACTACATTGCAAGGTATGAAGTGGAGTACATCAGCACATTTGCCCTGCTGAGAAGGCTTGAGGCCCGGTTTATTCTTCAACCGGCTGCTTGATATCCGTTTACGAATCTCCCTTCTTAAAACATTGGCTCAGTACACTGTCCGTTAATCATCTGACCATGGCAGGTTGGCTGTTTTGGGCAGAATAGAGCCGTGACAATATGAGCGCACATTGGGGAAGGAGAAATTTGAAAGCTACTTGTCAGGGACGTTGCAAAAACTGTTTAGTCGATTGAGGGGAGAGCTTTATGGTGAGGGTGAGTCTCCTGAGTTCAGGATGTGATTATAGTGGAAGGTTTTTTTCTGGAGTAATGACGACCAGTGAATAACAACACCCTGAAGTATGAGTGCGTAATAAACCAACATATCTATTAAATAAACCATATATTGGTTATTAAGGTAGAAATATTGGTTTATACTTGAACTATCATCTATACCTTACGAGCTTTATGAATGTTTGCCTTAAAGGGAGTGCTTCGCGCTGAAAGTCAGGAAAAGATACTGATATACCTGATGCTCAGAAACTCTGGTTACGGAAAGGGTATTGCCGAATTTTTTGGCCTTTCTCAAAACTCAGTACAAAAACAGCTGGTTAGAATGGAAGAGGATGGTGTCGTTGTCAGTCACTTAATTGGAAGGTTAAGAGAGTATCGCCTGAATCCCAGGTATGTCTTTCTGGCGACAATGAAAGAAATGGTGAAAGCCGCAATCCTACTATATCCGGAGGCAGTCATTCAGGAGCTGGTGATGAATCGCAATAAACCCAGGGCGATAGGAAAGCCGACAATAAGAGTCCGCTCAGGCAAAACAGAGGATAAGTCTGAACATGGTTGATTGTGAAGGTGTATCGATTGTTGATCTGGCTGGGATAGTCGCTGAGCACCTGCAGTCACATGGGATCAGGGTGGTGTTGGTTGGTGGCTTGGCTGTTGAGATATACAGCGAGAACCTTTATCTCACCAAAGATATCGATATGGTGAATGTTAGCCATGACCCGGTCGCCAGGATCATTCAGGCAATGGATGAAATAGGGTTCAAGAAACACGGGCGTTTTTATATTAATGACACGACACCAATCTGTGTTGAGTTTCCACCTGCACCTTTGGCAGTTGGAGATGAACTCATCCAAAAAACAACCATCGTTAAATGTGGCGACAGCAAAATTCCAATATTGCTGGCCGTCGATGTGGTAAAAGACCGGTTGACTGCTTATTTTCATTGGAATGATAAACCTTCTTTGGTCCAGGCGTTGGCAGTTATGGTCAAACACAGTATCAGGCCTGCTGAATTAACAGCATTTTGTGGAAAAGAGGGGCAGGCAGATGCGGCTCAGACCATCGAAAGATTGTATCAAATGGCAAAGGAGCAAAACGTTGAAAGCATGGAAGAATTACAGTCGATAGTATTACTTGATTTTATGAATCAAATATAAACATTTTTTGCCCAATACAATATGAGGCAATGATGACATCATTTATACTCGTGCTCAAGAATATGAGAGATGTGTATTGATAGCGGAGTGTTACTATGCACTATGGTTATTAGTTTCTTTACTTCCTGAAAACTTCTGCCCGAATAAATAGCTTCAACATTTACACTGGATGTATTTCCGTTAAATAAAACTTTGTTGGGGTTGTTTGCATTTGTATCTTCTTCAATACTGGAGGAGTGACGAGGTGCAATAAGAAAAACATGCCCATTTTCAAATAGTCCTGTATACATTGTGTATTTTTCATCTTGGTATTTAGTGGTTGAGTTACCCAGCTCCATAATTGCCAGGAAGCATTTAATGTCTACCCGTTCTGGATCTTTAACCAGTCCTGAGTGTTGGTCGTATGCATATCGTTTAAAAAAATGATCAAACTTTCCTGAATTGTAGATTGATTTTAAACTCTCATATTTGTTCGAATGTACTACTGTTTTCATATTTTTGAATTGAATTCGATGCCTTAAATTTTCGATAATCTTTTGATTAATAGAATTGTTGGCATTATGGCATGTCTGCTTGAGTCGGAGCGCGTCGGGCAGTGTCAGTTTATTTGCGATATGTTGAATAACCTCAACTGGCAAGCAGTTGAAATAGCCAGGTTGTAGCTGTTGGTCAGGTGTTGATTCTGCTAATTGCGGGGGAACACAGGGTGATAACCCTGTTTGATTACATGGAGCATCGAATGGCATAAGATAGTTCTTATATTTCCTTCTCTTCCACGTCCTAATAGAACCTGAGTTTGCGAAAAAGTTCCATCTGCGGGCGAGTGGGTGATGCAATGCAAAACCGGGAAATCCACACCGGCAACATGCTCTCAGGCAGCCTGATCTTTGGAAAAAACGGCAGTATCGAAGTGCTATGAGCTGTCCTGGACTGATAGTCAGCGGTTTCCTTTCCGTACATTTGACGCTCTACTAAATGAACTTTTCATCCCCCCTACTGTCAAAAAGAATATAAATTATATTTTTTATTTCTGTTTTTTGTTATCCGGGGGGTGCAATACGCACTGAATCAAAAAAAGAGCAACCACCATTATTGCCTATGTTTTCAACGACAATTTCGACGAATGTTCCAGCCGCCGACAGTAGCAGACCTTTTGAGGCCGAGCATGCCGTTCAGCGTCGGTATTTCAACCGGGATATCAGCCAAATACTGGGCCTTCCTCCGGTAGTCAACAATACCAGACTCATTGGTATGGAGTATGAGTCCAACAACGTCACAGTCACAGCTCCTGGCATTGCCCTCAGAAAAGGCACAGTACTTGCGGAAACTCTGGGATGTCACTTTGGCTACCCATTAATGAGTCTGACCATTGATCAAACGGGTGGGGAGCAAATACTGGCAATACTGGAGACGGTGCTGGCACCGCTGTCATCGGAGACGCTGGTCAAACTGCGTTTATGTGAGCTGGTAGAGAAACTGTTTGAGATGCTGGCAACCATCCCCTCAGAGACCGGCATGGCGCTGGAAGAACTGATCCAGCAATACAATCGATGGCTGGAAAGCCTTGATGGGTTTGACGAACGTACCTGTGCTCTTTTGCAATTAGCGACAGTCCATGAGCCGACCTCCCTCAGACACGACCAGGGTATTAACTATGGGCTGCTAAATCAAGCGGAGGTCAGCACCTCGACCGGCAAAGGACCTCTGACATTAATAAAGATACCGGATCGGGAGGCAGGTTGGGACTATTACAAACAGACCAGCTTTTTTGTAGAATTTAAAAATATCAGACAATTTGCGAATATCCCCCAGCAAACGGAACTCTATTCACTGCTTGATGCAGCCGGTTGGTGTGAAGCAAAAGAGATCGCTACCGCTCTGTTGAGGGAGTTCGGAATAAAAACGGAACATGAAAACACACTGCCTGTTTTTATGCACTGGTCGTACAACTGTCTGAAAATAATTAACTATGGTTTTACGACCAGAACGCGTGGTGGTCAAAGAGTTATCCGCCATGTGTCTTTGTGCATCAGAGCTGGCCAGCTTCAGGAGGTGTTTCAACTGCTATCAGATGAGACCGTTAACGAGTTGGTCACAAGCATTAATAGAGATCGGGAGAATGACCTGTACAAGGTCATAATACTGATATTTCTGGACTATGGTGGCTGGAAAGAATTTCCTGGAAAACGCACCGCCTATGAAAAGTTGGAGCAATGGCTGTTTCACGAAGTCCGGGAACTGTTTAAAGTCCTCAAAATAAGGCAACAGCACGGTAAACAGCACGTGTATAGCCCTTTTTTATCAACTCCTTATATTGTCACCAGAGATAATGAAAAACTGATATTGCCTGATCCGGGCAAGGCAGCTAGTTACTTGCGAGATTTTGTTCTGCCCAAGCGCAATGACAAATATTATTTCCTCTATGAATTAACAACAATTAAGGATGCCAGTTATTGCGTTATCGAGTTCAGATTGCATCAGGGCAACTGTGGGGAGTTAAGTGTTTTTGATCTTCCATTCAATCATCCGGAAAGAACCTTTGACCCATTACATCTCACCGAAAATGAACAACAGATGATGGATATTCTGTTTGAAAACACAGCGGTGCAAACCTTAGACGATATCATGTGGCTCCAGAACCTTCGGTCTTTGCTTGAATCTCTACCCGATCTGGATACTGGACAGATATAAAATTCAAGCTAGCCTCAGTGGGTATGTACTCAAAAACTAATACTTTGAGGAAAATACTGTTTCTACAGTCTACCTTTCAGGCTCATGAACACATCGTTTGATAACCTTTCTACTGAAGAATCCGTGATTGCTCCGGATTCCATTCCAGAAGGTTCTATTCGTCATGGGCGAGATGCCTTTTATGTGCAGGAGTTGGAGCTTCACTCCGAAGCTATCTGTTACCCGCAAACAGACGACACCGGGTCGAGACATCAAGGACAAAACGGTTACTGCACTGTCATAACCAATGAGTTGCTTACCTGGTTCAGTACCATTGGGAGCAAAAGCCGGGGAAATTTCCAGACATTACTGCCTCTTCATAACAACCTCAGCGAAAGTCAGATAAGAGAACACGTCAAACGGCGTAAAATCAGCGGTGTCACCAAAAGTGAGGACGGCCGACGGAGCAGGGACACCTTTGCAAGCCTCAAGAAAACGTGCCGACAATATGGGCTTGCATTCTGGCTCTATTTAACAGACAGGCTTACAGGTAGCGGAAAATTCCCGGGATTGGCTCAGAAAATTTTTATAGGTAATAGAGAGTATACTCGTCAGGAACTTTCTGAGATATCAACTAAAGAGCTTAATCTGCTTCTCAAGAAAGAAAATAGCAAGGAAGTTAAAAGTTTCGTGAGATATATTAGAAGAGCGGAAAAAAACAGGCGTCATCAAGCAGGGTATAGAAAAGGGGTAATGGCTAATAAACAAGCTGTTGCCAATGAAGTGAAAATGTTGAAGTCTGAAAAAAAGCAGGCTGGAGTTAGAGAAGAAGTCTCTAATAATGGGAAAAAACAAGCTTGAGTTAGAGAACAGGGCTATTGTAGCGTTAAAAAACAGGTTGGAGTTAGAAAACAGATTTCTAATAACGGAAAACAACAGGTTGGAGATAGAGGTCAGGTCTCAAATGGCGGAAAAAAAATATCTGGAAACAATATCAAGCTATCATGCAGGGGATTGCTGTTCAACCAGGGGAAAGGTTTACTCAATAACTGTTCAACCAGGGAACAGGCCTCACCGACAGGTAAATAAACATAAGTGTATATCTGGCAAGGTAACAAATGATGCAACCAAACCCAATGCACTACCAACAATATCAGACAACTCAGGATCTATATCCGGCATTCCGGGGAGTTGTTGTAGAGCCGCAAATTCAACCATATGGACAGGGCAGAATGAAAAGCATGTATGTTTATGCAATAACAGGCCAGTTATTTCTTGAGACAGCACCACTTGAAAAACCATGGGCGGACCACTATGCAATATATTGTCAAGCCAGAGGTGAGGCTGACTGTGCCAAACATGCCCCTATTCGGCAGGAGGAGCTGTCAGCAGAAAGGTATCCCTACAGGTGTAGTTTGTGTCAACGTAAATCAGCCAGTCTCAAAGGCCTCAAACTTCATTTACACCGCTACCACAATGAACTGTCTTTTATAGAGCGCAGAGGCATAGTACACAGGTCATTGGGAGACGGGTCTATGGCATAAACATCACTGTGTTGGTTAACGCTTAGGGAAGTTAAGTAGTTAACCAAATGAAATCGTATTTTCTGACTAAGTGGGCAGTCACTCTGCGGCGTTACAACTACGGTCACATAGCTACGGCTATGCTCCCTACGTTGTGCCTTGCATAGTAACTGCCCACTTAGCCAGAAATATACGATTCCATTTGGCCAACTACTTAATGCTAACAATGAGTATCGACCCATTCTGGCTTCAATGATCTAATGTATGATTTCTGACTGTTCATCTGCACAAAATCAAAGCAGAAATATGAATGCACCTCTAAGGAATAGGCTTGAGGAGCAGAGCATGGATATTCTTGCCAATATTAACCAGGCAGAATGTAAAGCCAATTGTGGGTTTGTTGCTATGAGGGTCTTTCATTACCTGGAGAATAAAACATTTCAGCCCATTCTTTGTGATGAATTTACTGCACCAGCACCACTATCAACACTGACTGTCTATGGCAAACTTGATGACATCTACTTGGGAAAAAAAACACTGAAACTGGAGTTGTTTGAAGGAGAGCACGATGATCTGATATTTTCATGTGAGCAGAAGTTACTTGAGATGAAGCCAAATGAACACGCCATTGTCAGTTTTTCATATCAAGTGTCTGGTGAGGAAAAAGGGCATTTTTTCAATATTTACCGGAACAAGTCCACCTACAAAATCATTGACGCTATTAGCGCCAAGGCCTTTGATAGATATGCCATTTGCAAGAATTTGAGTGAATACTTTCATATTAAACTACCTCGGGTTGGTGCTGATACATTGACAAAAATACAGCTTATACACTGACCGCATGAATTATATAGTATTGCATAAGCTCATTCTGAAAATGGCTGCATTTTACAGGATTAAGTGCTAATTTACGGATAGCATTTTGGAGTAACTGTTGTGTGTGCCAGATCTTATGCCGAATGCATCATCACAAGCAGCGATTTGATAAAATTCTTCTTTTTGATTTCATAATCACTCACATACTGATTGGTCGACAGCCAGTTGTTAATTCTGTGCTCGAAACCACTACGGCAAACATGGCCAGCCAATTTTTTTTGAAGAAGTGCTGTAAGCGTGTGCAGGCGTTGTTGTTGTACTTGACGATATTCAGGCAGACAGTCAGGTTTTCCGGGTTTGCCTTCTGAGTGCAGATCGATAAACTGCCTGGCTTTATTCAGGGTAAGCAGAGAGCGAATAAGCAAGCCATAAATACGCTCCTCGATATTTTGGGGGTCGTTAAAAAGAATGGTTCGTGGCAGGTCAAATACTGCCCCTCTTTGTAGTTGCCTGGTCAGCGGATCCAGGTTTTCAGCGAGGTATTCCAGCGTATCGTTCATTAACTTTGTTTCATCAGCAAACGACAAACACAGTACCGGCCTCGCAACACCAGGAACGCGGACGGCCAATGGTGCGGTATTGTCATGGGTTAATCGGGCGTCAACACTGACCTGAAGCCCCATGGCTTTCATACACAGATCCGCGTCCCTAAGATGAATATTGTAGGTTTTTGGTAGTTTAATCTCCGGACACCCCGGGAGTTGCCAGATGGTGATGCTTTTGGGAATGTCTGAGTCTGTGGTGTTCAGTGCCTCTAGCTTTGCAAAGAGTATTCTGGCGGGCTCTTCTGTTGTGCAGATAATATCAATATCATTAAATAATGAGCAGTGGTCCTGTAAAAATCGCGCATAAGAACCGGTAATCAGAATGGGGGTATTGCTATAAGAAACATTGATTTCCTGAATAATCTCCAGTGTTTTCAGTGTTAGCGCAGTTAACCGCAGAGCCGGATTTTCCGGGAAATCCGGTCTGCCAGTTGTTGTCCATTGCTTCAGATTTTGCGCCCCATTGGTGGTAATGCCCTGAGTGGCGAATGTATGGCCTGTTTCACCCCGGTATTTCGTTGCTCGGCCAGCGTTCTCTACATTGGGAATCAGGTCGGGGAGGTTATCTCTATGCCGATGTCCGGTGATATTTACACAATGGGCTTCGTAGCTGTATTGTTCAAACCAGAAGCCTAGATCATGGCGCAGTTTGCTTCCTTCCGGAAAACTCTGAAGACAGCCAAGTACCTGATCCTTATGGACTTTCAGTCCATCAATAGACTGCCTCGTGATATAGCAGTGTGCCAGGAAAAAGAAATGTACGCGTGAATTCTGAAATGAGTTCCTCAGTTTTTTGATGGATTGCAACACCTGTTCTGCTGACACTTCCTGATGATCGATAGTCAATTCATTCTGCATAGCCATGAATTTCAGGATACATTGCAGCCGGTGTTGCTCATCTTTGAGCGATACGTTGTTTAATAGTTGCCAGGCTGTTTGAATGATATCCTGAGCTTCGCTGGTTTCATCATATCCCTGAGATTGGTTCAGCCTTTGAATCAGATACATCACTTGTCGTGAAGAATGATCACCAGGTACTTCATTAAACGCTTCTAACACTTTCTGGTTATCCAGATAGTTGCCATTCAACTCTCTGGCATGCAATGCCAGTAGAGAATAAAAAATAGCTCTTTCGAGCAACCAGCCACCGCGTTCATAATCCTTAACCACTGCTTCCGGTGTGACCTGCTGGCCATTCAATGGCAGCCCCTTCAGGCAACATTCTTCTTTGAAGCGTGCGATCTCAAGTGTCGCTTTGGCCGTCTGAAAATTCTTATACACCTCATCCGGGGTAACCAGCTGGCCATTCAGTACCAGTTTCCTCAGGCAGCATTCCTGCTTAAAGCGCGCTATTCCCAGCCTGCCTTCTGAACTATTCGGGAAAGCCTTAACCACAGCATCTGCTGTCACCTGCTGGCCATTCAGTACCAGTCTCTTCAGGCAGCATTCCTGCATAAAGCGCGCTATTCCGAGCCTGCCTTCTGTCGTATCCGGGAAAGCCTTAATCACTGCTTCCGGTGTCGCCTTCTGGCCATTTAACGCCAGGCCTATCAGGCAACATTCTTCCTTAAAGCGTGCTATTCCCAGTTTGCCTTCCGGGCTATCCGGGAAATCCTTAACCACCGAACCCGGTCTGACCTGCTGGCCATTCACCAGCAGCCCTCTCAGGCAACATTGTACCCTGAAGATTGCTCTGCCCAATGTGCCTTCGAGACTGTCCGGGAAAACCGTGATCACCGCATCCGGTGCAACCTGCTGGCCGTTTAACTCCAGGCCCCTCAGGCAGCATTCCGCTTTGAACCGGGCGAGCTCCAGAGTTGCGCCGATTGCCTGATAACCCCTAACCACCTCATCCGGTGTGATCTGCTGGCCGTTCAATAACAGGCCCCTCAGGCAACATTCCGCTTTGAAACGGGACAGCTCCAGTGTGGTTCCGGCTTTCTGAAAATCTTCAACCACCGCCTCCGGTGTGACCTTCTGGCCATTCAACGCCAGGCCTCTCAGGCAACATTCTTCCTTAAAACGTACCAGTACCAATGTTGCATTGGCTACCTGACAATCCTTAACCACCGCATCCGGTGAGACCTGCTGGCCACTCAACGACAAGCCCTTCAGGCAACAATCCGCTTTGAAGCGTGCCAGCTCCAGGTAGGCTCCGGCTGACTGATATTCCCTGACCACCGTAGCTGGTGTGACTAGCTGGCCATTGAGTGGCAGCCCTCTGATGCAGCATTGTTCAATAAAGCGACCCAGCTCAAGTGTTGCTTTGGTGGCCTGATAACCCTTAACTACCGTATCCGGTGTGACCTGACGACCATTCAATAACTTGCCCATCAGGCAGCATTGTTCCTTAAACCGGGCCATCCCCAATTTGCCCTCCGGACTATCCGGGAAATGCTCAACCACATCGTCCGTTGTGACCAGCTGGTTATTCAACAGCAATCCCCTGAGGCAACATTCTGCCTTAAAGCGCGCCAGCTCCAGTGTTGCCTTGACTGCCTTAAAATCATTAATCACCGCATCCGGTGAGACCTGTCGTTCATTTAACAACAGGCCCCTCAGGCAACATTCTGCTTTGAAGCGAATTATCGCTAATTTGCATTTCTTGTCACCATCTGGTTTCCGGTTGAATTCCTGAATGACCTGGTCCGGGGACACTTTTCTATTGCCGTGTAGAATGTTCTGTAAGCAGAGTTTTTGCAGAAAGAAGCCACCTCTGAGAGACGTTCTATCATTTCTATAGGTGCCAAGCACAGCGGCCGAGGAGATTTGACGTCCCTTTAATGGGTTTTTATCCCAAAAGGCGTCCTCAACACGTTTGCCTACATCCAGGATGGGGGCTCTACCTCTATAAGACGGATGGTTTGAGACTCTTTTACCGTTAAATGTGCTTCTTGAGCGATCAGGAATGCCCCTTGAACCCGCTTGCCGGGCAACATGGCCAGCAGGCTTTGGGCGGGAGTAGGTTGATGCGGTTGCTTTCAGAATAAAACCCTGTCTGGACAGTTCATGTTGAGAAGGTGAATTCGGTACAAATATTCCTTCAGTAAGTGGAATTAACAGTGGCAAGAGGCAGCACTGATGATAATTCTGCTCTTTTTGCCTTAGCTGCCAACTCTCCTTTCTCCCTGGCCAATTTTTCGCTAAAGCCTTTTCTTATGGCAGATTTATAGGCGTTTGATCTGGCATTTCTGATGGCTCTGTATGCCTTGGCTTTATCGGATGCTTTGTATTTGGCCATGGACTCTTTACGTGTATCGGATAAGTAGTACCTGGCCTGGCTCGCCCGGCCTTTAGCGGATGAAGCGTATCTGGCTTTGGACGCCTTGCCTTTTTCGGATCTTAAGTATCTGGCTCTCCTCAACTTGGCTTTTTCGGATGCGACGTATTTGGCCTGGTTTTTGGTTTTGTTCGTCTTGCGTTTTTCAGAAGCACTTGCCACTTCAGGCGCAGGTGGCTGAGGTTCATCAGAACTGGAAGATTCAGTGCCTGTAAATCCAGAAGTTACGGTATGCCCTGGCTGTTGTGTGTTTTTATTCAATGGGCGAACTACAGCAACCGGACGGGGTGGTGGCTGAGAAAAATGAGCTGATGCATTTTCAGCAAATGGTAAATGAGAAATTGAAAAATCATTCAGTGACCGTGGAGAAGGTGGCTCCTGGTTTGTGACTTCCTGATTGAAATATTCGTCAAGAGGTGAGTCATGTCTGTGTACAGAATAACCAGCCATGCATGGCGATGAGCTGAAAATGTCGTTTAGTGTTAAAAATTCATCTGGAAAACCCTGTAAATTGGCATAAAAAAGATCAGGATCCAGGTTCAGATTGAGTGTGTTCATTAGAATTATTGAACTATTGAATTACAGCCAAAGACCACTGATTCTTATAAAAGTTCCCCCATTCAGCATTGGTCGTTGACTCGATGAAACTGACACCGATGCAGCCGGTGTAAAAAAACACGCCTTGAAATGCCCTGTTTTCCCTCTCCAAAGTGACCATTAATGACCTCGGATAACTGATGGTTTTACGTACTCATTGACCTTTCTAAGGGAGCTCCTGTTAAGGGACAACAGGTTCTATCACTCGCTGTCCAGAGCAGCGACTACTGATGTGCTGTAGAGTTCCATTCTGTACCTGAAATTCCTTAGGTGTACGCTACGACTACTCACTTCTGTCAGGCTCATGGAGGCATGAATTATTTCAAGATAAGGTAATCACTGATGAGTTTTCTGACGAGAGTCTGTATGATAGGGACCGTTAAAAGTGATATTAGTTTTTTTATGAAAAGATTTGATGTTCCGAGCGTAGTCTCTCTGCATATCCTTCATAAACAAAAATAAAACTTCTAGCTAAACGGCTTTGTCCGCAAAGTCACCCTATAGTGTTTGAATATCAGGATATGAGTATGTCTACCTCTACAGGAACCGTTAAGTGGTTTAATGACGAGAAAGGTTTCGGTTTTATCAGCCAGGAAAACGGTGGACCTGACGTGTTTGCCCACTTCCGTCAGATTGCTACCGAAGGCTTCAAAACCCTGACTGAAGGCCAGCGCGTTGAGTTTCGTGTTACTCAGGGCCAGAAAGGTCTACAGGCTGAAGATATCCGTCCTCTGTAAAACTCAGTTTTCATTTGGGCGATCCATAAAAAGGCAGTGCTTTACGGTACTGCCTTTTTTATTGCCTGCCACAAAGGGGGCGGGAAGAGCCGGTTATGCCCCTTCTGATTCAGTTACTTGCTCAACATTCGTCTGGCGTCGCCCAAAATGACCTGTTCTTCAGTACTCGTCTTATGATTGGTACGGTTTGTTGATAAATTACGCTTTTATGGCGGGGCTGAATCCGTCATTATAGTGCTCCCGCTGGCTCAGGCTGGTTTGGTGTTGGTTTTCAAGGGCGTCTCAGGGGAGTGGTGGCACTGCTTATTATTTTCCCGGGATGCCGAGTGTTATTTGGGCAAGGCAGTCGATGACAGCAGAAGACAGTAATATTTCTGACCAGGGCATCCAGAAGCAGGAACAGCAGTTGGCCTCTGAACAGGATGTTTCCGGTTCCCCTATGAATCAAGCGCTTCCGGAAGAGGCCAGGAAAATTCTTGAGAGGCTGCATAACCGGCCTGAAAGCGATGTAATGAACTCTGAGGCGCTGCGTCTGGTGCGAATTATCTGGCCCGGTGCCTTCAATGTTTCGGATCCAAGGCCCCTTAAGATTGGTATCCACAAGGAGATGGCAGAGGCAAACCTGCTGCCTGCACACATTATTCCGGTTGCATTGCGGTTTTTTACGTCCATGGAACGCTACCTTGAGAAGATAAAGTCCGGAGCTACCCGGATTAACCTAGAGGGGCAGGCAGCAGGTCGGGTGAAACTTCGCGAAGCAGTGGATGCAGAAATCAAGCTTTATACCCAGAGCAGTGATTTTGTCATAACACGGGATAGGGTCATTATTAAGAAGATTCGTTTATTGTCCGTGAATAAACAGACTTGAACGGATGCCAGTAGGCCGGTCTGATCATTTTTTAATCAAACTGTCCGGGTGGCCTGAATTGACAGGTGTTTGTGAACTATCCCGAGTGTTGTCACAAGTTTATCCACAAAAGCTGTGGATAAACTAAGTAGCTGGCCATATGGAATCATATATTTCTGGCTA
>NZ_PJPV01000160.1 GCF_002864045.1 Endozoicomonas acroporae | reverse complement strand
TTGAGGGATCCCATTGATTAGCGGTTAAGTAGCTGGCCATATGGAATCGAATATTTCTGGCTACTTGGGCTGGTACTATGCGAGGCACAACGGAGGGAGCATAGCCGTAGCTATGTGACCGGAGTTGTAACGAAGCAGAGTGCCGGCACAAGGAGTCAGAAATATATGATTTCATATGGTTAGCTACTTACGCTTCACCAGCCCCCCGGGAGGCACGGCAAACGTAGATATCAGCCACAAGGCCATTGGAGCAGGTCGGGTAGTGTTCAGTAACCGCCTGTTTGACCGCATCCACTTTTTCCGCCGGAATCAGTGCAACAACGCAACCGCCAAAGCCGCCACCGGTCATTCTGACACCGCCTTTACTGCCAATCACCGCTTTGACAATATCAACAATACCGTCGATGGGTGGTACGGTAATTTCAAAGTCATCCCGCATGGAGAGATGGGATTCAGCCATTAATCTGCCCATGGCTTCCAGGTCACCCCTGCCCAGTGCTTCGGCAGCGGCCAGGGTACGATCATTTTCAGTCACCACATGGCGGGCCCGACGGTAGGTCAGTTCATCCAGTTCGCCCTGGCTGGCTTCCAGCTGGTCCAGGGTGATATCCCGCAGGGCTTTGACGCCAAAGTGCTGTGCTGCTGCTTCACACTGTGCACGACGAGTGTTGTATTCACTGTCTACCAGGCCACGTTTGACATTGGAGTTGATAATCACCACCGCCGCGTTTTCAGGGATGGGTACCAGTCGGGTATCCAGAGACCGGCAGTCCAGCAGCATGGCATGGTCTTCCTTGCCGCAGGCGGAAATCATCTGGTCCATAATGCCGCACTTGCAGCCAACAAACTCGTTCTCTGCCTGCTGGCCAATCAATGCCAGCTCTTTCAGGCTGACATCCAGTCCGGCCATTCGGGTCAGGGTCAGTCCGGTAACCACTTCCAGGCAGGCGGATGAACTGAGGCCGGCACCCTGGGGCACATTGCCAATAATGGCAATATTGACACCCTTGAGGCTCATTTCCTTTTCCAGCAGTACGGTGGCGACACCACGGACGTAGTTGCTCCAGAAGGCTTCTTCACTGTGCGGAACCGGCAGGGACAGTTCAAACTCGGTGACCTGCCCGTCGTAACTGTGCGCCGTGGCCATGACTTTCTGGTCATCCCTGGGAGAAGCCGCAATCATTGCCTGATAGTCAATGGCACAGGGCAGTACGTAACCATCGTTGTAGTCGGTGTGCTCACCAATCAGATTGACCCGGCCAGGTGCCTGGAAATAGTGGGTTGGCTGATGACCGAAGGTTTTCTCGAACAGTTCAGTCAGGGTTTGTTTCTGGTTCATCTTACTTTCCATAACTCGGAGCAATCTTAAAGGCTTTTTGCGGGCTCAGCGCTTCTTTACAGAGAGCTGCTTTCCAGATAATGCACATCGGACAGTTCGCGCAGACGGGCGGCAGCCTGTTCCGCGGTCAGGTCACGCTGGGTTTCTGCCAGCATTTCAAATCCCACCATAAACTTGCGAACGGTTGCTGATCTCAGCAGTGGTGGATAGAAATGAGCGTGCAGTTGCCAGTGACTATCATCGGCATTGACCTCACCCTGATGGCAGGGCGCACCATGCCAGCCCATAGAGTAGGGGAATGACGTCTGGAACAGATTGTCGTACCTTGTCGTCAGTTTTTTCAGGATGTCGGCCAGGGCATCACGTTCCACTTCGGTCAAATCCGGCATGCGCAGCACCTGTCGCTTGGGCAGCAGGAGCGTTTCAAACGGCCAGGCTGCCCAATAAGGGACCACGGCGATCCAGTGATCATTTTCAACGACGGTACGTTCACCGGACTCAGATTCCCGCAGGGCGTATTCAACCAGCAGATTGGTGCCTTTTTCCTGCAGCCATTGACGCTGGTTGTCGTCTTCTTTGCGTGCTTCGTTGGGGAGAAAGCTGCTGGCCCAGATCTGCCCATGGGGGTGGGGATTGGAACAGCCCATCACGGCCCCTTTATTTTCAAACAGCTGCACCCAGGGGTAAGTCTGTCCCAGTTCGATAACCTGTTCTGCCCAGGTATCAACTACCTTGCGGATTTCTTGTTCGGTCAACTGTGGCAGGGTTTTACTGTGATCCGGTGAAAAACAGATCACCCGTGCTTCCCCCTTGGCAGAGCTGCTCTGGAACAGGTCTGATCCGCTGGTGGCATCCGGGGTATCCGTCAGCAGTGCCGGGAAGTCATTGGGGAAAATGTAGGGATCGGTGTAGTCCGGGTTATGGTCACCGGTAATACGGTCATTTCCCGGACAGAGAAAGCACTCAGGATCATGCACGGGACGAAAGTCCGGCGCTGTTTTTTCCACCTGCCCCTGCCATGGGCGTTTGGCACGATGGGGAGATACCAGTACCCAGTCGCCAATCAGCGGGTTGAATCGACGGTGTGGGTGATCAACAGGATTAAATGGTGTCATTGGTTAAATCCGTTCGGGTTTTCTGACTGCCAGCGCCAGGTATCGATGGTCATATCGTCAACGGTGCGGGTGGCTTTCCAGCCCAGCTTTTGTTCTGCATAGGCAGGGTCGGCGTAACACTGGGCGATATCCCCGGGACGGCGTGGCTGGATTTGGTGAGGCAGTTGTTTGCCACAGGCTTTTTCAAAGGCGTGCAGCATATCGAGGACACTGCTGCCTTTGCCGGTACCCAGGTTGTAGGTGTGGACACCCTGATCGGTCCAATGGGTACGCAATGCCGCCAGATGGCCAAGGGCCAGATCAACCACATGGATATAGTCACGCACACCGGTACCATCATGGGTCGCGTAGTCGTTGCCAAATATGTTGAGCTGCTCCAGCTTGCCAACGGCCACCTGGGCAATATACGGCATCAGGTTGTTGGGTATACCGCTGGGGTCTTCGCCGATAAGGCCGGATTCATGGGCACCCACCGGGTTGAAGTAGCGTAGAATACTGAAATTCCATCGATCATCGGAAGCCGCCGTATCACGGAGGATCTCCTCCACCATGAACTTGCTGCGTCCATAGGGATTGGTAACCTGGCCAACCGGGAAGTCTTCCCTGATCGGCACTTCATGGGGGTCGCCATACACGGTGGCAGAAGAGCTGAAGATCAGGTGTCGTACGTCAAACTCATCCATGACTTCCAGAAGTTTCACTGTTCCGTTGACGTTGTTATCAAAATAAGCCAACGGTATCCGGGTAGACTCACCAACGGCTTTTAGCCCGGCAAAATGAATCACTGCTTCAATGGTGTGTCTGGTGAATACGGTGCGCAGGGCCTCTTTATCGCGTATATCCACAGGATAAAAAGCGGGCTGCTTACCCGTCACGCTTGCCACCCGGTGTAGCGCGGTCTCATGGCTGTTGCACAGGTTATCTACGACGACCACGTCATAACCGGCATTCAATAATTCCAGGCAGGTGTGGCTACCGATGTAGCCAGCCCCGCCGGTGATCAGGATACTCATTGTCTACCTCGTTCAGGCAGCTTGTCTGCCTGGTAAATAATCGATTGTGGTCATTTTACGAACAGGCAGCAGGATATTTCTTTTACGGTTTTTTTTCGGTTTTTCCCGAAAACAAAGATTTGTGCCACGGCAATGGGTATCATTGTGGGGCTTTTTGATAAGGGTCAATATTTGTGAACAGTCAGCAGCTATTGTCGGTCAGGCAATGTCGTGGAACCGGTCGCAGAACCGAAGGTGTGGTCCCCATGCCCGGCTCGATTTCCGATATTCAGGGGGATATTTTTTATATCGAAAACCGGGCCCCTTATATTATGGACAGTGGCCATGTTCATGGCCATGTTGAGCTGAACTATCTGCTGGGTTGCTCGGCCACTTATATTGTCAATGGCAGGGAGCAGCGCATTCCTGAAAATCGGCTGGCCATCTTCTGGGCCAACATGCCCCATCGACTGGTGGGCCTGGTGGAAAAAAATCCGGGGAAAGGCACACTCTATAACCTCTATATCCCTTTACCGGAATTTCTTCAGTGGCCATTGATGGGACAACTCCGACAGGAGGTGATGACCGGCGCTATTGCCCTGGCAAAGCCGGACCATGACTACCTGGTCATGAGATTGAGTCGCTGGCATGAGGATTTTCGCAGCGATCACCCGGAATTAAAGGAGATTATTCTGGGTGAGCTGTCACTGCTGTTAAAGCGCATCAGTTTTCAGGGGTGGGATCACTCGGAAAGTGTCTCCTCCGAAGACCATCTTGAGCAGGCACCGGCTGCCGGTCATCCGGGCAGTGGTCGTTTGAAAGGTGCTCACCATGTTTCTACCATGATTCACTTTATCGGGGAAAACCTGCATCGGCCTATTTCAACCGCCGATGTGGCGGCTCATCTAGGCCTGCATAAGAATTATACGACCAACCTGTTTACCAGTGTGATGGGGGTCTCTATCAAGCAGTATCTGCAGTTTCAGCGCCTGCAGAAAGCTCAACTGCTGCTTATGGACAGCAAGCGGCCCATTGCCGATATTGGCTATGCCTGTGGTTTCAGTTCTCTCAGCCGCTTTTATGAAGCTTTTCAGCGTTATTTTGGTATACCGCCAGGGCAATTCAGAAAACAGCTTTTATAACTCAGGGCGTGTTATCAACCACTGACCTCAATACCCGTTTACCTTCAAAGTACACCGTCAATTTCCGGTCTGGATAATACCAGCGGGTGATGGCGGGTTCACCAATGGTTTCCGTCTGGCTGGCGTTGCCCAGCATCTCCCTGACTTCATCCATGGTTTGACCATGTTTCGGTAAAGCCAGAGATTGACGCAACTGCCGGGACTGACTGCCCACGGGAGTCACAGTGATACCTTCGGAATACGGAGTCTGGTCGGGAGCAAGCTCATTGGCAGTGACCTGGACAATAGACGACGAACAAATAATTGCTACAGTCACAGAAAGAGTACCAACAAGTGTTTTCATAATATTTGCGTCCTGCTTGACTCGAAAAGAAGGCTGAAGCGTTAATCTTGTATACCAGCGCAAAGAGACTACTCCTGCCAGAGGTTCATTGAAAGTGCGTTCTAATTATTGTCCCAGCCACAATCCGCATCTGCCCGGGAAAATTCGACGGGAATTATGCGGCTTTATGGCATAATGCCAGTTTACTGGCTTTTTCAAACAAGTGGCCAATCCGCCCCTGACACGCCGATGGCGCAAGGAATACTGGCAGAATAAATGTTTAGACCATTACCTTTTTTTATCGGTTTGCGCTACACCCGCGCAAAGCGACGGAATCATTTTATTTCCTTCATCTCCGGAACATCCATGGTGGGGCTGACGCTGGGTGTTTCGGTACTGATTATTGTGCTGTCAGTGATGAATGGTTTTGATCGGGAGCTAAAGCAGCGAGTGCTGGGTATGGTTCCCCATGCCACCATCACGGCTGCCGGTGGTGGTATTGAAGACTGGCAGGCGCTGGTCAATACCATCCCGGACAAAGAAGGCATCGAAGCGGCTGCACCGTTTGTCGATGCCCAGGGTATGCTGGCTAATGGTGATCTGGTACGGGGAACGCTGGTTTACGGTATTGATCCCGGCTACGAAAGAAGGGTCTCTATTATTGCCGATCACATGAAGCAGGGCGCATTGGAAGACCTGCAGCCCGGAGAGTTTGGTATTCTGCTGGGTGATATTCTGGCCAATTATCTGGGGTTGTCCGTTGGCGACAAAGTGACCATGGTTCTGCCTGAAGCCAGTGTCAACCTGGCGGGTGTTTTGCCTCGCCTGAAACGATTCACTGTCGTTGGTACTTTCTCGGTAGGTGCCGATGTGGATGGCAACCTGGCCTACGCCCATCGTGAAGACCTGGCCCGTTTTCTGCGGGTGCCTGAAGGGGTAACAGGTATACGACTGAAGATGGATGATCTGTTTGCCGCACCGAAACTGGCCTGGGATGTAGCGATTACCTTACCCGGTCGCTACTACGTTCAGGACTGGACCCGTAGCCATGGCCGTCTGTTTCAGGCTATTCAGATGGAAAAGACCATGGTCGGCCTGCTTCTCACCCTGATTGTTGCCGTTGCCGCCTTTAATATTGTCTCCACGCTGGTCATGGTGGTGACCGATAAGCAGGGGGATATCGCCATCCTCCGCACATTTGGTGCGACCCCCAAAATGATTATGGGGATTTTTATGGTTCAGGGATCCCTGATTGGTGTTATCGGAACGCTGCTGGGGGTTGCCCTGGGCATTGCCGGTGCGTTGAATGTTTCCGAAATTGTGGGTGCCCTGGAAAAATTATTGGGCATTCACTTTCTGAGCCCTGACGTTTACTTTATCAGCTACCTGCCATCGGAATTAATGTGGCAGGATGTGGCGGTGATCAGTGTCTCCGGCTTGTTGATGAGTTTCCTGGCAACCCTGTATCCGGCATGGCGAGCCTCCAGAACCCAGCCTGCGGAGGCACTTCGTTATGAATAATTCCGAAAACCGTGCAGTTCTGGAGTGCCGCAGGCTAACCAAAGTATTTGCTGAAGGGCCTGAAAAACTGGAGGTGCTCAGAGGCATAGACCTGTTGGTATCACCCGCTGAACGAGTAGCGATTGTCGGTACTTCCGGTTCAGGAAAAACAACGTTGCTTCAGCTGTTGGCCGGGTTGGATCACCCTTCCAGCGGTGAGGTAATACTCTGTGGCCATCAGCTGATGAAGGTATCTGAACAACAGCAGGGCGAATTGCGGAACCGTCACCTGGGGTTTGTTTATCAGTTCCATCATTTGCTGCCAGAATTTACTGCCCTGGAAAATGTTGCCATGCCCTTACTGCTGCGTAAAGAGGTATCCGTGGGGCAGGCAACCATGAGAGCGGAAGAAATGCTGGGCATGGTGGGGCTGTCGAAACGGGCCAGCCATAAGCCGGCGGAACTTTCCGGTGGTGAGCGGCAGAGGGTGGCTATTGCCCGGGCACTGGTCGGCAGTCCGGACCTGGTTCTGATGGATGAGCCAACGGGCAATCTGGATCCCCATACCGCCAGCAAGATTCATGAGTTGATGAAATCCCTCAGTGAACAGCTGACCACCAGTTTTATTGTCGTGACCCATGATATGGTATTTGCCCGGCAGATGGACCGGGCATTGCGCCTGGAAGATGGGCATCTTGTCCCTGTAGTATAAAAAAAGCCCTCTTCTGAGGGCTTTTTTGGATCAACTAAGTAGCTGGCCATATGGAATCATATATTTCTGGCTACTTGGGCAGGTGCTATGCGAGGCACAACGGAGGGAGCATAGCCGTAGCTATGTGACCGGAGTTGTAACGAAGCAGAGTGCCTGAACAAGGAGTCAGAAATATATGATTCCATATGGTTAGCTACTTATTGATTATCACCGCCTTTTTTCTCTTCATGGATGACATAAACTTCAAAGGCGCTGCTGTTATCTTCGGGTCCGTCATAACCGTCACCCCCTTTGAATCGGCTCTCTGGCCAGACAAAGTCAGTGGAACTGAAGGTCGGGCCTGAATGGTCAGCAATGTAGTAGGCATTATCACCTCCAGTGACCCTTCTCTCGTTGGCGATGGCTGATGCGGCACTGATGGCTAATCCGGCAATAAGAGTTATGGTGGTAGCAGTTCTGATGATCATGGTTCGTCCCTGTGATGTTGTTTCCGGCTTTACTTTTATCGTCCATGGCCTGCTATGGATTAGTCCGAATAATTTATCCGTTGTCGCAAAACTCGTAAAAGGCACTTTCTGTCTACATTCGACAGGGTGAATACTGAATCTGTGTGTCTGGCGGGGAATTTTTCGGGCAAGAATATGTCAAAGGGATTCTTGGGGGAGATATAAGCAAGAGGAAACAGTAGCATGCTGACTGCACCCACTACCCAAAATATCCACAGGTCCATGACGGACCCGAAAGCCTGCGTTGATGTTGGCCATGACTACGGGAGTCTGGTGGGCTGCGGTTTTGGTATTTATAAGGGGATCCAGGTAACGGGTTGCAGTGGTACACAATATGTTGGCTACGCCATGCAGTGCATCAATAAAGGTTGCCTCGCTATGTCCAGCGCAAAGGGTGTAGACGCTTGTTGTACGTTGACTGTTAAGGCTTGTGGCTGTTACTGCATTACCGGAGCAATGGCAATGGGCGGAGGCCTGGCAGGAGGTCTGGTGGGATATCTTTACGCGAACCGTGAGCAGCTATCAACCTGTACTGGCAAAAAAGATGACCATATTGCGGCCAATATGCTTTCTAATCGTACTGGTGCAAAAGACCAGAAGACACCGGTCCCGGTTACCGAAGCTGAGGTTATCGATACCCAACCCTTGTTTCACAATAACAATTTGTCCATGGCTCAGGACATAATTGCTCCTCCTCTCCTTCTACCGCCGTATGAACCCATGCACGATGCACCCCCCAGTTATCACGAAGCCATAAATAATGAATATACCCTCTAACGCAATCACGGAGCTTCACCCCAGGCAGACAGCAAACAGTCGTCAGAAGGACAGCAGTAACACCTTATTTGCCGGTAAGAAAACGGGCCATGCAAAGACTGTTAAAATTTATATAAAGGAATCGTTTATACAGACACATCAATCATTAATTAATCCCGCTATTACCAATAAAACAATAATGCACAGCTTTGAAATTGGAGGGAGGGCTTATAAAGCAATTTGTGGTGAGGGCGCTGATGAATACGTAAGGTCGCTTTTTCAAGATCAGGATGATGATATTTCTTTTGTTGCCAAAGACCAGAATGACAGGGAATATGAATATCACCCTCCAGTCGCCTGGGGGAAACGATTTATCAAGTGGATTTCACAAGGGGAAAGCTACTGTACGACTTCCGAAGACAATAAGAATCAGCAATCATCCTGTCATCAGTTTGAACATTTTTTACACTGCGGAGTCAACAGATTCTCTGTTAAAAAAGTGATGACCTGTTATAACGATACTGTCGTCAATGATATAAAAACAGTTAAGCCATTTAGCTATCTGAATCTGTCAGATACCTATACGCAAGAGTGGATTCATTCCATGACTTACATAGGTTCCGGTTTCTGCATTGGAAAATTTGGCGCAGGAGGGCCCATTGCCATCCAGACTGTTGAAAACTCGTTATTGCATTGGTGCAACAAGGACTGTGAAAGCCCCAGGTCAATTACGCTGAGGACTGGTTTATTGTATGCGGGTTTCAGGTCGTAAAGTTGCGGATATTGTTTGCTTATTATTGGCCATGTCCTGGTGGCAAGTGGGAAAAACAAAGCCCGGAAAATGCCGGGCTTTTAATCAGGAAGCGTGGTCAAGCGGCTCTATCTGGATTTCAGGTGTTGTTGATCAGAACCTACCGAAATCCATCAAGATCTTTATTAAAATACTCAAGCGGCCTGGGCAGCTTGCACTCCCACAAAATCAGCCGCTTTTTTCGGTGGTTTGACCATAAGACCAATGGCAGCCGCTGCAAAACTTACTCCGGCACAGATCATAAAGGTGCTCTCATAACCGCCCGTGGTGTCCAGCAGATAGCCTGCCAGTTTCGGACCGGCCATGCCCGCAACACCCCACGCGCTGAACAGGATAGCGTAGTTAAAGCCCAGGTTCCGGGTACCGAAGAAGTCTGCCGTTGCAGACGGGAATACTGCCAGCATTGCACCATAGCCGAAGGTGATAACCAATGAACCCATCAGGATCATGCTAAAGGTATCAAAACCACCGAACATCAACAGCACAGCACCTTGCAACGTGTATAGAATGCTCATGGTGCGGGCACGACCGATCCTGTCAGATATTAAGCCAGCACCCGGGCGGCCCAAAGCATTGGCGACAGAGAACGCCTGAACCAGCAGGGTAATGTTAAAGGTATCGGTCAGTTGCAGCTTGGCAATGTTACCAATATGACCAATCATCATCAGACCGGTCATGGAACCTGCCAGAAACATCAGCCACAACATGGCAAACTGTGGCGTCCTGATCATCTGCTTCCAGTTGTACTCACCGGTTTGTGGGCCATCAGCAACAACCGGGGTCTCTTTGGCCTTTTTATCCGCAGTCGCCATGCCTGTTGTGGTTTCCGGAACACTCATGAACTGGGCGCCAGTAACGATCACACTACCGAAGAACACCGCCAGTATATTAAAGCTGGCAAACAGGCCATATTCTGCGATCAGGTATTTGGCCAGCGGAGCCGCATACAGCGGTGCCAAACCAAAGCCGGTGACAACCAGACCGACAATTAACCCTTTTTGCTCCGGTTTGAACCATTTCACTGCTGCCGGAGCTGTTGCGGAATAACCCAGACCGATTCCTGCACCATTGAGAACACCAAAACCCAGGATAACGCCGGTCTCGGTGGGCATGGCACTGCACAGGAACATACCTGCCGCAGTGCACAGACCTGCGATGGTGATCACAACGCGCGGCCCCAGGCGATCCTGCAGCTTACCACCTACCAGCATGACCAGCGCAAACGCGGCAATGGCCGCTGCGTAGGGCGTGGATGCCTGAGAAGCGGTCCAGCCCTGAGTGTTAATAAAATTCTCGGAGAAGATACTCCACGTGTAAAGACTGCCGAACATTAAGTTAATCGCCAGGCCAGCCGTCACTACGACCCAGCCACGATTCTTACCAGTTGCCATTAATGCCTCACTTAAAGCCAAGTTGATAATTTCTGTCACTAACCGAATGCTTTGTTTGTTATCCAAATCTCAATGCCAAAATAAAACAGCTTGTACCACTGTTAAATAAAAAGCGAAAAACAAATAACAGCAATAAACAAACAATTTTCCACGGCAAAGAAAAAAAGTAAGTAGCACAGGGCATTGTTGTTCGTTAATCCTTGCAAAGGATTTTGCCTGCCTGCTTTTCAGATGGCGATACCACCTGTAACTAATTTTCGAAAACAATAAGAAGGTGTTGTTTCAATTGTTTCCTGTTATCAATATTTTCTGCATATATTCTCTATCATGGCTTTCAAAACAGTCCTGTAAGAAAAATAACCATTGCTGAGATAAAAGCTCTGATTCTGATTGTATTTGTTAAATCAACTGGAAAGATTGACAGAGGTCAAATAACAATCAATTAAAAAAGATGTTATCTTTATCGTAATTACAGGGTGTTATGTTTTTAAAAATGATATTATTTGTATCATTGTTGATATTTCCCTGAAACACGTTGTCAAAGGGCTAATCAGATATTCAGTAACATCATTAACATGCTGCCAGTTAAATGAAGTAACTGATCGATTGGCACTGCGCCGCCCACGCTTGGGCATTGTTTTGATTGGGCCTGCCCCACCTGACCGGTAGGGCTGGCTTCCATCTCAGTCAGGCATCAGGGTTATCAGATTCTCTCAGACGTTCCTGCCGTTTCTGCTCCTCAGCCAGAACCGCTTTTATTTCGGCCAGCACTGAGTCCACATCGGCGGCTTGCTCCGCTTCGGTGAACAGGCCGGTCAGTTCGGTTTCCGGGGTCAGTTCGCCATCTTCATAGAGTGCCCACATCTCTTTGGCATACTGGCTGTTCAACAGGTCCGGTGCAAACTGTCCATAGTATTCCGTGATGTTGTTGATGTCCCTGGCCAGCATCGAGCGGGCATGGTTGTTGGCCGAGGCATCCACGGCCTGGGGCAGGTCGATAATCACCGGGCCGTAGTCATCCACCAGAACATTGAATTCCGACAGGTCACCATGAACCAGGCCTGCACAGAGCATCAGCATGACATAATGCATCATGGTGGCGTGGTCTTCACGGGCCTGTTCGGCGGACATGGTCACTTCACCCAGGCGCGGGGCAACCTGACCTTCATCATCCGTCACCAGCTCCATCAACAGTACGCCATCCAGGCAGATATAAGGCTGTGGGACTCTTACGCCCACTCTGGCCAGGCGGAACAGGGCGTCTACCTCGGCACTCTGCCAGGTCTCTTCCTGCTGTTTCCGGCCATATCTGGAGCCTTTCTCGATGGCTCGCTGCCTGCGACTGTTGCGCTCTTTGCGGCCTTCCTGATATTGGACGGCCTTTTTAAAGCTGCGTTTTGCCGCTTCCTTATAAACCTTGGCGCAGCGGATATCATTGCCACAGCGCACCACATAGACATCGGCTTCTTTACCACTCATTAGCTGGCGGAGTACTTCATCCACCAGTCCTTCATCAACCAGGGGTTGGATTCGTTTCGGGGTTCTCATAAGGAACTTTTACCTTATTTGAACCCGCTAGGGAATAGCGCTTTTGGTAATAACCGTTGGAAATAGCGCATGACAGGCTGATGCGTTTGGGAATTTCGGAATAAACCCAGCACCGGTAATAGTGTTGCTGGTCAGTCTCCTGATTTGCCATAAATGGTTTATAAAAGCTAATGTGCTAATACACCACTGGATTGAATGAGGCACCAATGAAGAAACTGAAGAATGAAAAAGAGCTGGTAAAGAAGGCCATTGAATATGGCATGAAGTATGGTGAGAAGCGGGGGGTTGTGGAATTTGAGGCGACCGATTCTGCCAATGAGAAAATCGAATATATATACCGGCTGCTGGTCCATGATAACCTCATCCAGCCTCTGCCAGAGGATCAGGTATCCCAGGTGACCATGAAGCACAAACTGGCAATCTGGGCATCTAAACAGAAGTTGGGTTGATCACGGCCTTGTATCATTTGCAAGGAGGTTTTGCGGGCCACACTGTATTATCGAATACCTCGCCCGGGCTCATTTTGACGATTTGGCCTGATTTTCAGGATGGATCATTTCATCATAGGTTTCGGAATAAACCAGCTGCAAGTGACGAGCAATATCATCCCCAAGGATCTCTTTTGCCTCACTAATGCTATGGAAAATAGTGGGGGTGGTATCGTGATTACTCAGCAGGTGCTTCCCGTCCACCCGGCATAAATAGATATCTCCTTCCTGACTCAGCAGCTCGACAGGCAGAGGGTTTTCTTTGAAGGCTTTTTTCAGTTCTTTAAGGGTCATTGATCTTCTCCTTATTTGCCCGCTGATGAAGAAAACGGCAGCCTAACCGGTTCCGGGAGGCTGTCTCTGGTATTGATCACCAGACAAAGTTAGCCTTCGCCATCTCGCCGTTATCCACCAGAATATCCTGTGCGGTCATGCTGCGATTGATGATCGCCATAAAGTAAATCCACTGCGCTATTTCTTCAGAACTGGCCCATTTGGGCAGTAGCGTTTCATTCATGATGGCCTGCCATTTTTCAGGATCGTCCATGACCGGCCTGTTCAATTCGGTAAGCACGCCTCCCGGGGAAATACTGTTGCAGGTGGCACCGTATTGAGCAACCTGCAGCGCAGTCCATTTAGTGTAGGCGACAACACCGCCCTTGGAGGCAACATACTCTGGAAATTCAGCACCGGAATGAGCACTGGCGGAGGCAACATTGACAATGGATTGAATCGCCGGTTGCAAGCCGTACAGCCTGGTACAGTTCATCACCCCGCCTAAATTGATGGCGATGTCCTGTGTGGTGTTTTGCACCCCGGCGTTGTTGATCAGATGTGTTACGCCCTTAATGTCAGGGAGCGATTCCGGGTTCGCCACATCGGCTAAAAAATGGTGATAACGGTCGTTAACCAGTTCGCCGGGATTAACATCGATACCCACCACGGTGATGCGCTCATCTTGCAAAAAACGCTGACAAACCGCCAGGCCAATACCGGCACTGGCTCCGGTAATAATGACTTTCATGTACGCTCCCATATTTCCCTGACCTTGATCTTTCTGCACAGATACACGGCAGGAGTATCACACAGGCTGGTCACCACAAAGATACCATAGCTGGTGATGATGATACTGAGCAGGTCCGGCACCGGGAACGTCCCGTAAAACGCTCCGAAAGTAAACAGAACCGCATTCAGGAACTGGGAAATCATGGTGGACACATTGTTGCGCAGCCACAGATAATTCTCGATAAGCCCGGTCCAGTGCCAGATTTTGTGGTAAAGCCACACATCAAAGCGCTGTGTAATGGCATAAACCAGCAGGCCGGTAATCATCAGGCGAGGCGTGTTGCTGAAGATGGCCTGAATATGCGGCATGGCAAAATCCAGGGAATTGGGCATGAAATACAGCCAGCTCTGGGAAATGGCAATAAACAGTGCCGAGGTAAAGAAGCCGACATTGACTGCGTAGTCAGACCATTTTTTACCACCCACCTCACTGAGGATATCGGTCACCAGGAAGGTGGAGGCAAACATGATATTGCCCAGGGTCATCTCCATACCGAAGGCATTGATCTGCACCAGTACTTCAATATTAGCAGCCACGATGGCCAGCACGGTGTAACAGAGAAGCCCCATTTTGCCGAACAGGCGGTAAGTTAAAATGACCATGCCGTAAAATAACAGCAGCTGGCCAATCAATAGTAATTCGTTCAAGTGTACCCTCAGATATCAACTGCTTGTTATGTTGTTACGAGTGCCGATTAACGGATGTTTGAGAGCAATTTTCAATACCAACATATACCGAATTATGGGTGCCACCGGCCATCAGAACATCGAGTGTTGTCTTATCGGTTATGGAGTGCTCTTATTTTTTATGTTTTGATTTTTTATGGTGCGACAGGTCTATATCCGCTGCCAGCCAGCCAGATTCCTTCAGTTTTTTCGCTCTTGCATGCATCTCAGTCACCTGCTCTTTGACTGTGTAATCCATTAAATCATCGGGTATTTTAAAGTTGTGTTCTTTCAGTCTCCTGATAGCAGTGAGCGATTGAAGACTAAAACCTGTTGAGCAGACATACAATAATTTATCGTATAATTCTGAATGCTTTTTCCGGGAGGTAATGCGTTTCAGCATTTGATAGATTGTTCTTGTCGATGCCTGATTGTAAATCTCTTTTTTGTCAAAGCCGTAATGATAGACATAGTACAGCATCCAGTCTGCCTTCTGTGGTACGGGGTTAAATGTGATACCTTCTATTGGACTGATGTTAACAATCCGGTTTTCACGCTTTAGCCTGCCATCGAAATTACTGAAATGAAATTGATATCTGGTAAGTCTATGGAGAAACCAGGTGGCAAACTCCCTGGGTGAGGTTGGTATAATTTCTTTTTTGTCAACGGAAGTACAGGGAGTAATCATTTTTACGGAGATGCCGCCAAACTTTTCGACACATAAATCAGCCAGTTTTCGTAATGTAAATATATTCCAGCGGGTGATTCCGTTAATGGCAGGGAGGGGGATGTTAGCCTTTTTAATGGTGCTGAAGGCATTTTGCAGTATTCGGGGCCCCTGGTTTTTAACCAGCCTATTTTGCAAATACTCATGTAGATAGCGTAAATAGGTATCTTGTGATTCCACAGGATTCAGAACTCTCAATATTTTAATGCATTCCCAGTCCGGCAATGGTCGTTCAGGTTTGGCTACTTTGAGCAGATGCCTGATATGGCCTGGCAGCCACTTTTCTGATGGTAAAAAATATCGACTGCATGGTTCAGGAAATGGAAAATCATGGAGGTTAAAGCTGTCGGTCATATTGGCAACATGATTTGATGATTCGACTGTTGATTTAGCTAACAAGTCAATCATATATTGATAGTAGTCCTCTGATTTTGGATTAATGATGGCTAAATCCTGACGGTACAGAACTTTACTATCAAGTTTCATTTTCCAGGCCATAACTCGTATTAAACGTATTGACCATGCTTTCCTGTATGCTGATTTTACGGTGTTGAATGAAGGGATCTTTACTTTATTTATTATCAGTTTTTGCCTGGTGATCTCAGTAGCCTGTTGTTTATTTACGAACTCTGCAAGATAAAAATAGGCCGGTATGGCTGAATAGTCTGTGGTATCCCTGTTAACTGGTACTGCCTGTATATCTACGGCCGGTAGAACCTTAACGGCAGTTTCTGAATGATAGGGCGTTATTTGTACCTTTATTCTCTTAAAATCTTTACCCGTTGGTGATAGATATTGATCGGCAATATTGCTGATAAATTGTTGCCACTGGTTTCCTGGCCAATATGCATGCTGACACGGATCAGCAATGTAAATATCGGAAGCAGCCATATAGGATGGCTGATGATAGCTCCCGTCTGCACAATGCAGATCACTACGAATAGATCGGTGTTTAGCTTCATACCATTGGCTTTGTGTCTGCACACTTTCACCAGAAAGACGTGGGCATACCATCAAACATACATGAGTGGTGGTTCCTTCCACAACGCCTTTTTTTGCTCCGTTTCTGACAAAAAAAAAGCTGATAACCATTTTGAACAGGCTGATGGATGGGTTTTTCAGGCAGCAGGAAGCCATTAAATGGGTCAACTCATCACATTGGGCTACTTTGTAGGTTTTGACTAGTTCTGCTATTTGCATGGCGTATTTGGTCTGCTGTTGTTGCAAATCAGTAACATGAGCAAGTTCTCGTATCAAGTGATGAATCTTTGGTACCAGTAAATACTTATAAATTTTTTCAACACAGGTGAAATTGCCGTGAATGGATAACCTTTTATGCTCTGGCATTTGAGCGGATTTATCAGAGCTTATGGCGTACTCAATATCCATTTTACGAATATCGTCCAGTACTTTACTCAGTATTGTGGGAATTGAATGACTTTCAGTGCTCTGATTTTTGTCAATCCGTAGTTTACGTTTCTGAGAGTTTTGGTGAGCAGGCTGGCTTTTTGCTTTAGCAACCTGGTATTCCCGGAGTTTCTTTTTTACTCCCGTTTGTGTGGCACCCCCCTGGTGGTTTACGTCCAGCCTGACTTTTTTCGATGGATTGTTGTTATCCTGTTGCTGTTTTCTTTTGTTTTTACGGTTTTCAGGGGGCTTTTGATAATCAATAATCCGTGTTTTGTAATGGGTAGCAGTGGGTACAATCATATGTGATTTAACCTCTTAATGGCAGCGATTGTTGTGATCTCTTAACCCGGATATTTCATAAACTTGCTCCCGATCCTTTTTTTATGTCTTGATATTCTATGATGCGATAAGTCTATATCGGCTGCCAGCCAGCCAGATTCCTGCAGTTTTTTTGCTCTTGCATGCATCTCAGTCACCTGATCTTTGACTGAATAATCCATTAAATCATCGGGTAGTTTGATGTTGTGTTTTTTCAGGCTCCTGATAATACTGAGAGATCGAAGGCCAGAAGCTGTTGAGCTGACATACAATAATTTATCGTATAATTCTGAATGCTTTTTCCGGGAGGTAATGCGTTTCAGCATTTGAGTGATTGTGTGTGTAGGAGCCTGATGGTAAATCTCTTTTTTGTCAAAGCCGTAATGATAGACATAGTACAACATCCAGTCTGCCTTCTGTGGTACGGGGTTAAATGTGATACCTTCTATTGGACTGATGTTAACAATCCGGTTTGCAGCCTTTAGCGTGCTATCGAAATTAATGAAATTAAATTGATATTTGGTAAGTTTGTTGATAAACCAATCGGCAAACTCATCGGGTGAGGTTGGTATCACGTCTTTTTTACCAACAGAAGGATAGGGTGCAACCGTTTCCGGGGAGATTCCGCCAAACTTTTTTACACATAAATCAGCCAGTTTTCGTAATGTCAATATATTCCAGTTGGTGATTCCTTCAATGGCAGGGAGGGGGATGTTCCCCTGTCTAATGGTGCTGATGGCATTTTGCAGTATTCGGGGCCCCTGATTTTTAACCAGCCTATTTTGCAAATACTCATGTAGATAGTGTAAATAGGTATCTTGTAGTTCTACAGGGTTCAGTACTCTCAATATTTTAATCAGTTCACAGTCCGAAAATGATTGTTCAGGTTTGGCTACTCTGACCAGATGCCTGATATGGCCTGGCAGCCACTCCTTGGATGGGAAAAAATATCGACTGCATGGTTCCGGAAATGGAAATCCATATTTGTTAAAGCTCTTGACCATATTGATAACATGTTGTGGTGATTCGATTGTTGATTTACCTAAAAAGTCAACCATGCATTGATAGTAGTCCTCTGATTTTGGATTAATGATGGCTAAATCCCTACGGTGCAGAACTTTAACATCAAGGTTCATTTTCCAGGTCAGAACTCGTACTAAGTTTGTTGACCATTTTTGCCTGTGCTTTGATTTTACGGTGTTAAATGAAGGGATTTTCACACCATTTCTTACCAGTCTTTCCTTAGTGACCAAAGCAGCCCGTCGTTTTAGTTTCTCAGCTTTTTTCGCTGTATTGGCTGCGAACTCCGCAAGATAAAAATAGGCAGGCATGGCTGAATAGTCGGTAGAATCACTGTTAACGGGTACTGCCGCCTGTACCTTTGCAGCCGTTAGCTCATTAGCCGTAGTTCCCGAATGATATGGTGTTATTTGTACGGTTATTTTCTTAAAATCTTTATCTGTTGCTGTGAGATATTGATCGGCAATATTGCTGATAAATTGCTGCCACTGGCTTCCCGGCCAAAATTCGTGCTGACACGGATCAGCAATGTAAATCTCGGAAGTAGTCATATAGGTTGGTTGATGATAGCTCCCGTCAGCACAATGCAGATCACTATGAGCATATTTGTGTTTAGCTTCGTAGCATTGGCTTTGCATCTGCACACTATCACCTGAAAGCCTTGGGCATGCCATCAAACATACATGAGTGGTGGGTCTACCCAGCTTTCCTTTCTTTGATCCGGTTCTCGCAAAAAAAAAGTTGATCACCATTTTGAACAGGCTGATGGCCGGGTTATCCAGGCAGCAGGAAGCCATTAAATGAGTCATCTCATCACATTGGGCCACTTTGTAGGTTTTGACTAACTCTGCTATTTTCAGGGCGTATTCGGTCTGCCGTTGTTTTAAGTCATTAATAGGGGAAGATTCCTGTATTAAGTGATGAATCTTTGGTACCAGTAAATTCTTATAAATCTTATCAACATAGGTAAAATTGCCGTGAATGGATAATCTTTTATGCTCTGGCATTTGAGCGGATTTATCAGAGGTTATGGCATACTCAATATCCATTTTACGAATATCTTCCAGTACTTTACTCAGTATTGTGGGGATTGAATGACTTTCAGCGCCCTGCCTTGAATCAACTTGCAGTTTGCTTTTCTGAGAGTGTTGGTGAATAGGCTGACCTTTTGCCATAGCAACCTGGTATTCCGGTAGTTTCTTTTGATCTCTCGTCTGTTTAACACACCCCTGATGATTAATTCGGGTAGTGTCCAGCCTAACCTTTTTCGAGGGATTGTTGTTATCCTGTTGCTGTTTCCTTTTATTTTGACGGTTTATTGGGGGCTTTTGATAATTCATAAGCCGTGTGTTTTGATGGATAGCAGTGGATACAAGCATATTATGATTTAACCTGTTAAGTAGTTATCCAAATGGAATCGTATATTTCTGGCTAAGTGGGCAGTTACTATGCAAGGCACAACGTAGGGAGCATAGCCGTAGCTATGTGACCGTAGTTGTAACGCCGCAGAGTGACTGCCCACTTAGTCAGAAAATACGATTTCATTTGGTTAACTACTTATTGGCAGCGGTTGTTATGATTTCTCCAGGCGTTAGAAAACTTTTTTATGTTTTGATGTTTTATGGTACGACAGGTCTATATTCGCTGTCAGCCAGCCAGATTCCTTCAGTTTTTCCGCTCTGGCCTGCATCTCAATCATCCGGCCCTTGACTGTGTAATTCATTAAATCATCGGGTAGTTTGATGTTGTGTTCTTTCAATTTTCTCAAATAATGGTGAGTTTGAAGACCACTACATGTTGAACTGAGATACAGTAATCTATCGTATAATTCTGTGTGCTTTTCTGGTGAGGTAATGCGTTTCAACAATTGATAGAGTGTTGTTGAAGAGGTCTGGTGGTAAATTTCTTTTTTGTCAAAGCCGTACTGATAGACATAGTACAACATCCAGTCTGCCTTCTGCGGTACGGGATCAAATGTGATACCTTCTATCGGGGTGATATGAACAATCCGGTTTGCAGTCTTTAGGCCGCCATTGAATCTATTGAAATTAAATTGGCAGTTAGTAAGTTTGTTGAGAAACCAGTCGGCAAACTTATCGGGTGAGGTTGGTATAACTTCTTTTTTGCCAGCAGAAGGATCGGGAACAACCGTTTTTGCGGAGATGCCGCCAAACTTTTTCACACATAAATCAGCCAGTTTTCGTAATGTCAATATATTCCAGCTGGTAATTCCTGCAATGGCAGGGGGAGGGATGTTTCCCCGTCTAATGTAGCCGATGGCATTTTCCAGTACCCGGGGGCCCTGGTTTTTAACCAGCTTATTCTGCAAATACTCATGTAGATAGCGTAAATAGGTATCTTGTAGTTCCACAGGATTCAGTACTTTCAATACTTTAATCAGTTGGTAGTCCGAAAATGATCGTTCAGGTTTGGCTAGCCTAATCAAATGCCTGATATGGCCCGGCAGCCACTCCTCCGATGGTAAAAAATATCGACTGCATGGTTCAGGAAATGGAAACCCATGCTTGTTAAAGCTTTTGGTCATTTTGATAACATCCATTGATGATTCAATGGTTGATTTACCTAAAAAATCAATCATATATTGATAGTAGTCCTCTGATTTTGGATTAATGATGGCTAAATCCGTACGGTGCAGAACTTTAACATCAAGGTTCATTTTCCAGGCCAGAACTCGTATCAAATTTGTTGACCATTTTTTCCTGTGTGATGATTTTACGGTCTCAAATGAAGGGATCTTTACACTATTTCTTACCAGTCTTTGCTTGGTGATATCAGCAGCCCGTGGTTTATTGATTGGTTTCTTTACAAATTCTTCAAGATAAGAATAGGCCTGTATGGCTGAATAGTCTGTGGTATCACTGCTAACTGGTGCTGTCTGTATTTCTTCGGCCGGTAGCTCCATAACGGCAGTTTCCGAATGATAGGGCGTTATTTGTACCTTTATTTTCTTAAAATCTTTACCTGTTGGTGTGAGATATTGATCGGCAATATTGCTGATAAATTGCTGCCACTGCGTTCCTGGCCAAAATTCATGCTGACATGGATCAGCAATGTAAATATCGGAAGTAGCCATATAGGATGGCTGATGATAGCTCCCGTCAGCACAACGCAGATCACTATGAGCATGTTTGTGTTCAGCTTCATACCATTGGCTTTGCCTCTGCACACTATCACCTGAAAGACTTGGGCATACCATCAAACATACATGCGTGGTGGATCTTTTCATCCTTCCTTTCTTTGCTATGCCTCTCGCACTAAAAAAGCTGACAACCATTTTGAACAGGCTGATGTCCGGATTTTCCAGGCAGCAGGAAGCCATTAAATGAGTCATCTCATCACATTGGGCTACTTTGTAGGTTTTGACTAACTCTGCTATGTGCCTGGCGTATTTGGTCTGCTGTTGTTTCAAGTCATTAACAGGAGAGAGTTCTTGTATCAAATGATGAATCTTCGGTACCAGTAAATGCTCATAAATCATTCCAACACAGGTAAAATTGCCGTGAATGGATAATCTTTTATGCTCTGGCATTTGAGCGGATTTATCAGAGCTTATGGCATACTCAATATCCATTTTTCGAATATCGTCCAGTACACTATTCAGTATTGTGGGAATTGAATGACTTTCAGCGCTCTGCTTTGAATCAACTTGCAGTTTACTTTTCTGAGAGTTCTGGTGAATAGGCTGACCTTTTGCCATAGCAACCTGGTATTTCGGTAGTTTCTTTTGATCTCTCGTCTGTTTAACACGCCCCTGATGATTGATCCGGGTGGTTTCCAATCTGATCTTTTTTGAGGAATTGTTGTTATCCTGTTGCTGTTTTCTTTTCTTTTGACGGTTTTTTTGGAGCTTTTGATAATCCATAAGCTGTGTGTTTTGGTGGGTAGCAGTGGATACAAGCATATTATGATTTAACCTCTTAATGGCAGTGATTGTTATGATGTCTCAAGCCGTTAGAAAACGTGTTTATGTTTTGATGTTTTATGCTGTGACAGGTCTATATCCGCTGCCAGCCAGCCTGATGCCTTCAGTTTTTCCGCCCTTGCATGCATCTTAATCATCCTGCTTTTGGCTGTACAATACATTAAATCATCGGGCAGTTTGATGTTATGTGCTCTCAAGGTTGTCAAATAACTGCTGGCTTTGAGGTCACTCCATGTTGAGCTGAGATACAATAATCTATCGTATAATTCTGAGTGCTTTTCCCGTGAGGTAATGCGTTTCAGCATTTGATAGAGTGTTGTCGAAGAGGTCTGATGGAAAATCTCTTTTTTGTCAAAACCGTATTGATAGACATAGTACAATATCCAGTCAGCCTTCTTTGGTACGGGGTTAAATGTGATACCTTCTATCGGGGTGATATGAACAATCCGGTTTGCAGTCTTTAGCTTGCCATCGAAATTACTGAAATGAAATTGATTATTGGTAAGTTTATTGAGAAACCAGGCGGAAAACTCATCGGGTGAGGTTGGTATCACTTCTCTTTTGCTAACAGAAGGGTAGGCAGTAACCGTTTTTGCCCAGATGCCGCCAAACTTTTCTACACATAAATCAGCCAGTTTTCGTAAAGTCAATATATTCCAGCTGGTGAATCCTGCAATGGCAGGGAGGGGGATGGGGTGGGGCCCATCTTTAATGCTGCTCAGGGCATTTTCCAGTATTCGGGGCCCCTGGTTGTCAACCAGCTTATTTTGCAAATACTCATGTAAATAACGTAAATAGGTATCTTGTAGTTCCACAGGATTCAGTACTCTCAATACTTTAATCAGTTCGCCGTCCGAAAATGATCGTTCAGGTTTGGCTACTCTAAGCAGATGCCTGATATGGCCCGGCAGCCACTTTTTTGATGGTAAAAAACATCGACTGCATGGTTCAGGAAATGGAAATCCATACTTGTTAAAGCTGTTGGTCATATTGCTAACATGTTTTGAAGATTCGATTATTGATTGACCTAAAAAGTCAATTATATATTGATAATAGTCCTCTGATTTTGGATTTATAATAGCCAGATCTTCACGGCACAGAACGTTAACATTAAGGTTCATTTTCCAGGCCAGAACACGTATTAAATTTGTTGACCATTTTTTTCTGTGTTTTGATTTTACGGTGTCGAAAGCCGGGATCTTTACACGATTTCTTACCAGTCTTTGCTTGGTGATCTCAATAGCCCGTTGTCTTTCTCCCTGAACTTTTTTCTTTAATTTGTTTGCGAACTCTTCAAGATAAAAATAGGCGGGCATGGCTGAATAGTCTGTGGTAGCCCTGTTAACTGGTACTGTCTGTATATCGGCGGCCGGTAGCTCGTTAACGGCAGTTTCCGAGTGATAACGCGTTATTTGTACCTTTATTTTCTTAAAATCTTTACCCGTTGGTGTGAGATATTGATCGGCAATACTGCTGATAAATTTCTGCCACTGGCTTCCTGGCCAATATTCATGCTGACACGGATCCGCAATGTAAAGATCAGAAGTAGCCATATAGGACGGCTGATGGTAGCTCCCGTCAGCACAATGCAGATCACTATAGGCATGTTTGTATCCCGCTTCATACCATTGGCTTTGCATCTGCACACTATCACCTGAAAGTTTTGGGCATACCATCAAACAGACATGAGTGGTGGATCTATCCAGCTTTCCTTTCTTTGACCCGGTTCTTGCAAAAAAAAAGTTGATAACCATTTTGAACAGGCTGATGGTCGGATTTTCCAGGCAATAGGAAGCCATTAAATGAGTCATCTCATCACATTGGGCTACTTTGTAGGTTTTGACTAACTCTGCTATTTGCATGGCGTATTTTGTCTGCCGTTGTTTTAAGTCATTAATTGGGGAAAATTCCTGTATCAAGTGATGAATCTTTGGTACCAGTAAGTGTTGATAAATCTTTTCAACACAGGTGAAATTTCCGTGAATGGATAATCTCTTATGCTTTGGCATTTGAGCGGATTTATCAGGACCTATAGCGTACTCAATATCCATTTTACGAATATCATCCAGTACTCTATTCAGTATTGTGGGAATTGAATGACTTTCAGTGCTCTGCTTTGAATCAATCTGCAGTTTACTTATCTGAGAGTTTTGCTGAACAGGCTGACTTTTTGCCATAGCCACCTGGTATTCCGGTAGTTTCTTTTTTACCCCGGTCTGTTTAACATGTCCCTGATGATTTATCCGGGCAGTATCCAGTTTGACCTTTTTCGAGGGATTGTTGTTTTCCTGTTGCTGTTTTCTTTTGTACTGGCGGTTTTTCGGGGCTTTTTTATAATCAATAAGTCGTCTATTTTGATGGGTAGCAGTGGATACAAGCATATTATTTTGCAACCTCTTAATGGCAGCGATTGTTGTCATTTCTTAAGGTGTTGGAAAGCTCAGGGCATACTTCTTTTTAGGGGTGCTTATCATTTTATGCAAGCCTCCTGGATGTTATTCAGGCTGCATCATCGAAAGCAGTGTTGTGATAAAGTCCTTTCTTTTGATCTCGTAATCACTCTCATGCGGAGCTGTCAATAGCCAGCTGTTAACTCTGTGCTCAAACGCTTGACGGTAAATATGGCTATTCAATTTCACTTGAAGATTCTCAGTCAGCACCAGCAGGCGCTGTTGTTGTTTTTGCCGCTGGTGAGTCTGGCAGTCAGGTTTTCCGGGTTTGCTTTCACAGTGCAGAGCGATGAACTGCCTGGCTTTATTCAGGGTGAGCAGGGAGCGCATCAGCAGGCCATAAATATGCTCCTCCGGGTTTTGTGGAAAATTAAACAGAATGGTTCGTGGTATTGAAAATATCTCACCTCTTTGCAACCGATCTGTCAGCAGGTCAAGGTGATCGGCAAGGTATGCCAGCGTATTGTTCAGTAATCCGGTTTCTTCAGCAAACGACAAACACCACACCGGGCTGCTCACGCCAGGAACGTCAATGGCCAACCGTGCTGTCTTTCTGTCTGTTACCAGGGCGTCAACACTGACCTGAAGGTCCATTACTTTCATACCCAGATCACCGTCTTTAAGCTGAATATTGTAAGCTGTCGGGAGTTTAATCAACGGACATCCCGGAACCCGGCTGATGGTCATGCTCTTGGGGATTTCTGAATCCCTGTCGGTGTTAAGTACCTGCAGCTTTTCAAAGAGGGTTCTGGCAGACTCATCTGTCGTGCAAATAATGTCAATATCATTGAATGATGAGCAGAGGTTCTGTAAAAAACGCGCGTATGAACCAGTCACCAGTATGGCGGGAACGTCACAGGCATCATTGATTTCCTGGATGATCTCCAGTGTTTTCAGTATGAGCACATTTAACCGGGAAGCCTGCCTTTCCGGGAAGCCCGGTCCGCCTGCTGTTGCTACGGGATACTTCCTGCGCACGGGAACAGCCGCTTTGTGTTGACTGGCAGAGGCTGCGTATCCCTGGGGACTATCGCCCCCTGAGGCAATGGTATTTGCCCATTTATACAGCATACTGTCAATGATCCTGGCGTTATGAACTTCGCAGTTGCGTTGCTCAAACCAGGAGACCAACGCATGGCGCCGTTTGCTTCCTTCCGGAAAATGCTGAAGGCAATTCAGAACCTGTTCCTTATGGATGACTTGTCCATTAATAGACTGGCTGGTGATATAACAGTGTGCGAGGAAGAAAAAATGTATACGTGAATTCTTGAATGAGTGCTTCAGGGGTGTGATGGATTGCAATACCTGTTTCGCTGACACCACCTGATGATCAATTAGTAGACCATGTTGCATAGCCATGAATTTCAATAGACATTGCAGTCGATCGTGCTCATCGTCTTTGACCGATACGCTGTTCAGGATTTGCCAGGCCTCTTGAAGAGTCTCCTGAGCTTCGCTGGTTTCCTCGTACTTTTGAGATTGTTTCAACTTTTGAATCAGATACCTGATTTGCTTTGCAGAGTGATCCCCGGGTACTTCATTAAACGCTGCCAGTACTTTCCGATTATCCGGACAGACGCTATTCAACTCTCTTGCATTCAATGCCAGCTGAGAATAAAAAACAGCTCTTTCGAGCAACCAGCCACCGCGTTCATAATCCTTAACCACCGCCTCCGGTGTAACCTGCTGACCATTGAACGCCAGGCCCCTCAGACAACATTGATCCCTGAAGCGAACTATTCCCAGTTTGCCGTCCGAACTTTCCGGAAAATCCTTAACCACTGCATCCGGTGTGACCTGCTGGCCATTAACCGCCAGTCCCCTCAGGCAACATTCCACTTTGAAGCGTGCCAGCGGCAGAGGCGCTCTGGCCACCCTGAAACCCCTGACCACCTCATCCGGTGTGACTTGCCGGTGATTCAACGCCAGGGCCTTGAGGCAACACTGTTCCTTAAAGCGCGCTATCCCCAGTCTGCCTTCCCGGGTATCCGGGAAAGCCTTCACCACCACATCCGGTGTGACCTGCTGGCCATTCAACACCAGACCTCTCAGGCAACATTCCTCTTTAAAGCGTGCCAGCTCCAGTGTTGCCCCGGCTGCCTGATAACCCTTAACCACCGCATCCGGTGTGACTTGCTGGCCGTTCAGCATCAGCCCCCTCAGGCAACATTCTGCTTTGAAGCGCGCCAGCTCCAGTGTTGCCCCGGCCCCCTGATAATTCTTAACCACCACCTCTGGTGTGGCCTGCTGGTCAAGCAACGTCAGGCCCTTCAGGCAACATTGTTCGCTGAAGCGTAATGTCCCCAGTCTGCCTTCCGGACTATCCGGGAACCCCTTAACCACCGCTTCCGGTGTGATCTGCTGACCATTTAATGCCATGCCCTTCAGGCAGCATCGTTCCATAAAGTGCGCCAGCCCCAGTCTGCCTTCCGGATTATCCGGGAAATCCTTAACCACCTCATCCGATGTAACGTGCCTGCCTTTCAACAGCAGGCCTTTCAGGCAACATTCTGCTTTAAAGTGCGCTAGCTCCAGTGTCGCATTGACTGCCTGATAATCGTTGACCACGGCATCAGGCTTGACCTGCTGGCCATACAACACCAGGCCCCTCAGACAGCATTCCGCTTTGAAGCGTGCAATACCCAGTTTGCCATGCGGACTATCCGGGAAATCCTTAACCACTTCGTCCGGTGTGACCTGTTGGCCATGCAGTGCAAGGTCTCTCAGGCAGCATTCCGCTTTGAAGCGTGCAATACCCAGTTTGCCTTGCACACTGCCCGGGAAATCATTAACCACCACATCCGGTGTGACCTGCTGGCCCTTCAACAGCAAGCCTTGCAGGCAGCATTCTGCTTTGAAGCGCGCTATCTCCAGTGTTGCTCTGGCTGCCTGATAATCCCTGACCACGGCATCCGGTGTGACCCGTTGGTCATTCAATATCAGGCCCTTCAGGCAGCATTCCGCTTTGAAGCGTGCTTTTCCCAGTTTGCCTTCCGGGCTATCCGGGAAAGCGTTAGCCACTTCGCCCGGTGTCACCTGCTGGCTATTGAACGGCAAACCCCTCAGGCAACATTGTTCCATAAAGCGCGCGATCCCCAGTTTGCCTGGCAGACTATCCGGAAAGGCCCTGACCACCGCTTCCGGTGTGACCTGTCGGCCCTTTAACAGCAAGCCCTTCAGGCAACATTCTTCCATAAAGCGAGCCAGCTCCAGTGTTGCCCGGGCGGCCTGAAACTCGTTGGCCACCTCATCCGGTGAGATCCGCCGGCCTTTCAACAGCAGGCCTTTCTGACAACATTCTGCTTTGAAGCGCGTTATCGCCACCAGATACCTATTTCGATCTGGCTTCCGGGCGAATTCCTGAATGACCTGATCCGGGGTCACTTTTCTGCGGTTGAGTAGAATTTCCTGTAAGCAAAGTTTTGACAGAAAAAAGCCAGCTCTGAGAGAGGTTCTGTCTTTTCCATAGGCGTTAAGCACCACAGTGGGGGTCACTTGCCGTCCCTGTAATGGTTGCTTTTTCCAAAAAGCGTCCTCAATACCTTTGGGATCATCCCGGTGTGGGGCTATACCCCTGTGGAATTGATGGTTTGAGACGCTTTTGCCATTAAATGTACTTCCGTTGCGGTCAGGAACCCTGCTTGAAACGGTTTGTTGGCGAACCCGGTCAGCAGGCTTTGGGTGGGCGTAGGTTGATGTGGTTGCTTTCAGAATAAAGCCCTGCTCACATTAGACTGTAAATATCGCTATCAGACCTCAAAATGATGAACAGGTTCCGTTTCAGGTGGATTACGGGGGGCTTTCGAAGCTGGGAACACTAAAATTATGGAACTAATTTCTAAATTCAGGCTCTTAAAGATCTAGACATCTTTGAGGGTAATTTAATGCAAGCATCCACATCAATTTCATCAATTATTCAAATGCCTCAGACTCAGGAAGCCTCTAATTTACCAGATATCCCAGATCAGTTATCTATTCAGTGTACGTGTATGGGACGAACTGTTTCACTGTTGGAACGAACAGCTGTTAATCTGGCTTTTAGCCTGCCTACAGCCTGTGGTGTTGCAATTAGTGTCGGACATCCTGTTACGGCGGTTGCCGGTGTTTATGCAGGTAGTTTTGCAGGTTTTTTTTCAGCTTTTGTCTTAGGTGGTGCTGCAGGTATTGTCGCCGAGAATGTGTATGTTCACTATTGGCATGTAGCCCCGACGGAATCACCTGTACAGCTTACAGAGGTTATCAGTCATGACCCTGAGCAGGTTGTTTGAAAATAAAGTAATTGTTCTTCTTCTGAGAGTAATAACCTGTACCGGGACTCACTGTCTAGGAGGCTGTCCGAGAATAGCGCCCGTCTAGGCGACCCCGTAGCGAGGATGGCAGAAAATTGAGGATAAAAATTTCGTTTTGTGAGGTGAATAGCGGGGCTATTTGCCGAACAAAAGCGGATTTTTAGACCAATTTGCTGTCGCCGCAGTAGGGCAGTCTATTCTCGGACAGCCTCCTAGGTATTGACCGGTCGATTATTCACTCTCAGTCAACAATATTTGTCTGGCAGTTGTGGACGAATTGCTGCTCTTCCAATATCCCTGGAAGCTGACCCGGATCAGGGGCAGCCACGAAAAATCAATGGATGAATGGGTTGCCTGATGCTTCACACGCACCGGTCAGGCCTGGGTTGTCGTGAATAACCAGACTGGTTGGGATAGCAGCCAGATAGCAGGCCATCTTATCATTAACTTCGAATGAGGTTCTAAAGTCCGACTGAGCGAAAAACTCAGGAAAGCGTGGAATAATACCGCCAGCAATATAAACGCCCCCCTGGGCTCCGGTGGTCAGTGCCGCATTACTGGCGGCCCTGCCCAGCAGTTCACAGAAATGCAGTAGTGTCTGGCGACAGAGGGGTTCCCCGTTCAGGGCCTGGGCCGTGATCTCATGATTTTTCAGTGTCTGTGTTTGGCCAGACAACATACTGTGGGCTTGATACAGCCGTTCAATACCAGAACCGCACAGTACCGATTCCCAGGAAACATAGCCCAGCTGCTGCTGAAGAATACCGAGAATCTCCTTATCCATGGGGGATATGGGAGAAAACGCCGCATGTCCGCCCTCTCCGGGCAGAGGCAGCCAATGATCGCCTACCTTCTTTAATGCAGCGACGCCAAGGCCCGTGCCTGGTCCAATAATCAGTTTGGTGGCCCCCGGGATTGCCTCTCCGTGGCCAATCCTGACCAGCGTGTTTTCAGGCAGGGCAGGGAGGGCAAGCGCCTGGGCGGTAAAATCATTGATCACTTTGAAGGACCGCAACTTCAGCGTGTCTTTCATGTCAGACGGGTTGAATGCCCAATGGTTGTTGGTCATTTTTATCATCTGGCCACTCACCGGGCAGGCAAACGCCATACAGGCATGATCCACGGCGACTTGCTGATGCTTCAGGTAATGGCTGACCGCATGATCAAGGTTGTCGTAGTCATTACAGGCCAGCACTTGTACCGAGTCTGTTTGCAGCTTGCCATCCAGTGAGAGTGCAAACCTTGCGTTGGTGCCACCGATATCCGCTACCAGTGCCATTGAGTCATTCAATAAAGTGTCACGTGACATAATGAAGAGTGCTTCTGTTAGGTACCCAGAGCAGACGATCCTGTTGCTAAAGGCTTTGGGGCTCTGGCTACGGGTGAGGGTGAAGTAGCGGGCGGGAGTTTACCTTACTGTTGAGTAAAGGCGTAGTGTGATGTCATGACATGAGTCAATGGGCGGGTATGCAGTGTTTGGATCCCCATGTTGGCAAGACAGCGTCGACAGGTCCTGTTGGCTGGATATCGGAGCAATTCCAACCAACAGGCTATTGTTGTAAAATCACTCAGTTGTATTACAGGTTTTGGTAATGGCCTTGTCGGCCAGCTGTTGTTGTGAGCAGTGTTTCATAGGCAGCCATGTGTTGCCAATTTCATTCCCATTGTATTTTCAGAGCGGCTGGTATTGGTCAGCTCTTGATGGGGCTATAGCAGTATTAAAGGTGGTGCCGTGTGCACCTGAAAAAGTGAGTGATATAGGGCAATGTTTGAAGTCAATCCCATTAAGGAGCGTATCAAGGACCTGAGAGCGCGTACTGACGTGCTTAGGGGGTATCTTTGACTACGCTCACAAGAGTGAGCGGTTGCAGGAAGTAGAGCGGGAGCTGGAAGACCCGAACGTCTGGAATGATCCGGAGTACGCCCAGAAGCTGGGCAAGGAGCGTTCCACCCTGGAAGCGATTGTTTCTACCATTGATGAGCTGACCAGTGGCCTGGGGGATTCTGAAGAACTGCTGGAAATGTCGGTAGAAGAAGAAGACGAAGAAGGTGTCCAGGGCGTTGTGGATGAGCTTGATGAGCTGGCCCGGAAACTGGAAGTACTTGAATTTCGTCGTATGTTCTCCGGTGCAATGGATCCTAACAGCGCCTTTCTGGATATTCAGGCCGGTTCCGGCGGTACTGAGGCCCAGGACTGGGCCAATATGCTGCTGAGAATGTACCTGCGCTGGGGTGAGGCCAACGGTTTCAAAACGGACATCATTGAAGTCTCTGCCGGTGAAGTGGCAGGGATCAAATCGGCAACGGTTCAGTTTAACGGGGATTATGCGTTTGGCTGGTTGAGAACGGAAATCGGCGTTCATCGCCTGGTGCGCAAATCACCGTTTGATTCCGGTAATCGTCGCCATACCTCCTTTGCTTCCGTCTTCGTTTCTCCTGAGATTGATGACAATATTGATATCGAAATCAATCCGGCGGATCTGCGTATTGATACCTACCGTTCCAGTGGTGCCGGTGGGCAGCACGTCAACACCACCGATTCCGCCGTGCGTATTACCCACGGGCCAACGGGAATTGTTGTACAGTGTCAGAATCAGCGTTCCCAGCACCAGAATAAAGACAAGGCCATGCAGCAGCTGAAGGCCAAGCTTTATGAGATGGAGATGCAAAAGAGAACAGCGGAGTCTCAGGCGATGGAAGATTCCAAGTCGGACATCGGCTGGGGCAGTCAGATTCGCTCCTATGTACTGGATGACTCCCGTATTAAGGATCTTCGTACCGGGGTAGAAACCCGGAATACCCAGTCTGTGCTGGATGGTGACCTGAACAAGTTCATTGAGGCGAGCCTGAAAAAAGGCCTGTAACTGGAAGAATATTATGTCTGAAGAACATTTTTTGTCGCAACAGGCGCAGGAAGAAAAGGCTGCTGAAGCCCATGAAGAGAACCGCCTGGTTACCCTGCGCCGGGAAAAACTGGCGGCCATTCGCGCAAAAGGGGTGGCATTTCCCAATAAATTCCGTCGTGATTCGCTGGCTGGCGATCTTCAGGAGCAGTTCAAGGATCATGACAAGGCTGCCCTGGAAGGCCTGAACCACCACGTTAAAGTGGCTGGCCGTATTATGTTGAACCGTGGCGCGTTCATGGAACTGCAGGATATGTCTGGCCGTATCCAGCTCTATGTGAACCGCAAACAGCTGCCAAAAGAGACCCTGGATGACATCAAGACCTGGGACCTGGGGGATATTATCGGTGTAGAAGGTGCTGTTCAGCGCTCTGGCAAAGGCGACCTTTACGTTGATATGAGTGCTGTCCAGCTACTGACCAAGTCTCTGCGTCCACTGCCTGAAAAGCACAAAGGCCTCACCGATACCGAGCAGCGATACCGTCAGCGTTATGTTGACCTGATTACCAGTGAACACTCCCGGGAAACCTTCAAGATCCGTTCCAGAATCATTCAGGGTATCCGTAACTACTTCCTGGGTCAGGACTTTATGGAAGTTGAGACGCCGATGCTGCAGGTGATTCCCGGTGGTGCCACGGCCAGACCGTTTGTGACCCATCACAACGCGCTGGATATCGATATGTACCTCCGTATCGCCCCGGAACTGTACCTGAAGCGTGTGGTCGTTGGTGGTTTTGAACGGGTATTTGAGATTAACCGGAACTTCCGCAATGAAGGGCTGTCTACTAGACATAACCCGGAATTTACAATGATCGAGTTCTATCAGGCTTACGCGGATTACACCGACATGATGGATCACACTGAAGCCATGCTGAAACAGCTGGCTCAGGACGTTCTGGGTAAAACTGAGTTCGAGTACCAGGGGCAGATGATCGATTTTGGCAAGCCGTTTGCGCGGATGTCGGTATTTGAATCTATCTTGCATTTCAACCCGGATCTTGATGCCGCTGATATTGACAACCTGGAGTCAGCCACACAGGTTGCCGGTAAACTGGGCATTGATGTGAAGCCGATCTGGGGGCTTGGCAAGGTTCAGATGGAAATCTTTGATGAAACGGTGGAACATCACTTGCTTAACCCTACCTTCATCACGGATTACCCGACCGAAGTGTCGCCTCTGTCCCGTAAAAATGACGACAACCCATTTGTTACTGAGCGCTTTGAGTTCTTTGTGGGGGGTCGGGAAATCGCTAATGGCTTCTCTGAGTTGAATGACTCAGAAGACCAGGCTGAGCGCTTCAGACAACAGGTAGCTGAAAAGGATGCCGGGGACGATGAGGCAATGCATTACGACGCAGACTATATCAATGCACTTGAATACGGTCTGCCACCCACTGCCGGAGAGGGTATTGGTATTGACCGGCTGGTGATGCTGTTTACGGATGCGCCGTCAATCAGGGATGTGTTGCTGTTCCCTCATATGCGTCCTCAGTAGATATTGACCCGGGAGTAATTGTGCTTAAGTTTGTACTTGTCAAATATGTGAATCGACGATGCAGGTATCGTTTGCATTGGTTATATGAACCTGCCGTTTGGTTACCGTATTAATATTTACCTGCTTAACTCAGTTATTTTCTGAGTCACTGATAGTTCAGGATTGATGACATGAGCAGGCCAAGCCTGCTCATGTAGTATCCGGGAGCCTGAAGTTGAGTTGATGCGCTTTGCTGGTGAAGCCAGGAGTTTGCCATACGCTCGGTCCAATCGGTCTATAAGGATGGGAAGTACTCCAGGTATGGCGGTCTGATAACCCTGAATAGTGGCAGGGCCGGTTTTCATACGTATGGTTGATTTCTGTACTAAGATGCTTGTTCAAGCGACGGTACTGGACGAACGCTATAAAACAATCAGGCAACTGTAAGGCAGTCTTAATATGGTCTCAACAATGGATTCCTCATCAGAAGGCATGAAAAGCTCTGGTAAGCACGACAGTGATATGAAACTGAAATACCAGGGGCGAAAAACCAGTCGTGCCAATAGTGAACAGCGTCGTCGTACAATTCTTGAGGCGGCATTAAGAATCGTTGTCAGAGATGGAGTCAGGGGTGTCCGTCATCGTGCTGTTGCCAAGGAAGCCAATGTTCCTCTTTCTGCAACCACCTATTATTTCAAAGACATTACGGATCTGATCACTGACACCTTCACTCTGTTTGTGGAGATGGGTGCCCAGAAGTTCAAGGCATACTGGGAAGAGTCTGACAGTATGCTGAAAATGGCCATGAAAGAGCTTGTGCCATCGGATCAGGCCAGTCGTCAGGTATTTGCTGACCGGATCAGTGATCTTGCTATTGAGTATGTTCTGATTCAACTGGCAGAGCATCGAGACTACCTGATCGCAGAGCGTGCTTTCCAGCAGGAATGCCTGCGTAACGAAAACCTGAGGCCCATTGCCTTCAGTCACCAGAAGTTCTTTCTCGACAGTCTCAAAACATTCTTTGCAAAAATCGGCTCTAACCATCCTGATATTGATGCTGAACTATTTGGCAGTATTATCATTCATGTTGAGTACCAGGGATTAATTGCAGGTTTTGAAGACGAAACAACAGTGGACCGGCTCCGGGTAATGCTCAAGCGTCAGATAGAGTTGATGCTGGGTGTATACAGTTAGTACGGCCATCTTAATCTGCCTTTGTGACACAACTTCGTCCACCGTGGGAAAGCCCGCAGAACCATGTAAACTCTCATGATTCTTCAGGCTTTCACGACTCTTTCAATGCATGAAAGGGAAAGGTACAGATCACAATCGACGAAGAGCAAAAGAAAATATTTTCTTTTCCTTTTACTCTTTGTGAGTTACATCCGAAACCCATTGAGAGAATCTTAGCGTCGATCTGAAAACGTTTATTAATGCCAGAGGATTGGAAATTCGAGCATTCCGACAGTGCTGTTGTGGTCGGAGATAAACATCTGCGTAATGTCCAGCTCTTCCATGAAACCAAATACCAGAATTGCACTTGAAAGACTGGCTTCATTGGTACCGATGGATGAGGCCTGATCCAGGATATATCTCTCCAGTTTGCCCTTGTCCAAAGACATTTGGTGCATGGTGATATCTTCTGCGAAGCCTTCCTGAAATACCGGGCCGATACCGGTGATTTTAACCTGATCTTTCTTCAGTTCATTGCGAATAATAACCGGCGTTCTGCGAGCAAGATATCGTGCGAAGGTGATACCTGCTTCGAGCTCTTCAGTTGATATGGGGGATAACGACCCCGGCAAATGTGTTGGTTTATTCTGGACAACTTCCTTCAGGTATTCCATAAAGGAAACAGAACCAAAATCACCTTTGTGGGCAAATGGGCCAGCTTCAGGATCGGAGATAATCAACTGAAAACTCTCCTTCCCGATATCCCAGACGACGGGCGTTTCAGAATTATCGGTCGCCGTTAAAGCAGAGAAAAAATCCATTCGATCTTCTTCTTCAGGGGAGAGAATGCGAATATCGATACCGGTTGTACGCCGTATCTTCTGCACCAGCTCTTCGGCGTTATGAGCCTCCCTGAAAATGTCAGTAGCAATGGCTCTTACTTGCACTGCCTTGAAATGTTCCTGCCGGGTTCGCAGTTTTTGAAAGAGTCTCTGAGCCTTTTTTAGCATAAAGTTGCTGAAAAAACCGTTGTCGCTGGCTGACAGGTCATCGTAGAAACCCGCATCCAGAGAACCGTAATCAAGGTGCCGGTAGACTTTGTCGGTCTTATTGTTTACGTCGGCGATGGCGAAGTGAATAGAATTGGCATTGATTTCGATGGCCATCCTGCGTTCGAGCATTGCCAGGGTCTGGCAGCTAAAAAGAAGGGCTGCAACCGCAGAAATTCTGATCGATGCTTTATTAAAAGTTTGCATTGTATTGAAGGCGATCCGTAACGAAGACTGAGTTGTTATTAGTAAAGGTGTTGCTGTGCTAAAGTGCGTTGGCTGGCAAAGAGTGTAGTTGGCTCTTATGCGGTTGGAGGTAATTTATTTGTCAATGTTATTTGAGGTAGGGTGATGCCAGACATCAAATTGGAGCCTTCCTGGAAAGCCATGCTTCAGGATGAATTTACCAAAGAGTATATGCAGACCCTGCGCCGCTTTCTGCAACATGAAAAGGCTCAGGGCAAGATGATTTACCCCAGGGGAGCAGAATATTTCCGGGCCCTGGACCTGACACCGTTTGCGCGGGTCAAAGTGGTGATTCTTGGGCAAGACCCTTATCACGGGGCGGGTCAGGCTCATGGGTTAAGCTTTTCGGTACGTCCAAAAATCGCCATTCCTCCATCGCTGGTTAACATGTATAAAGAGTTGGAGTCAGATTTGGGCATTCCGCCAGCCAATCATGGATTTCTGGAACACTGGGCCCATCAGGGAGTGTTACTGCTCAACAGTGTGTTGACTGTCGAGCATAAGCAGGCCGCTTCCCACCAGGGCAGGGGATGGGAGACATTCACTGACCGGATTGTTGCTACGTTAAATGAGCAGCGAGAGCATATTGTTTTTCTATTGTGGGGCAGCTACGCACAGAAAAAAGGGCGGTTTATTGATACCGGTAAACACCTGGTTCTGACATCTGTTCACCCATCGCCACTATCAGCTTATCGAGGCTTTTTTGGCAGCCGACCTTTTTCCAGGAGCAATGATTATCTGGTCAGTCATGGAATACAGCCTATAGACTGGCGACTGCCACCCCTGAATTGACCGGTGATATTTTGTTCCATGAGTACTGTACACAGGGTATTGGTTTATGTATGATCCATGCCACTCAATGCAGGCAGTTGTAGCACACAGTTTGCAATCTTTTCAGTCTATACGCGCTCGTAGCTCAGCTGGATAGAGTACCTGGCTACGAACCAGGCGGTCGGAGGTTCGAATCCTCCCGAGCGCGCCATCAAAAGAAATAATTCATCAGGGGTTGCAGCTGAATTGGCTGATTGAAGTTGTTGATCTCCTGTCAAGCGCAGCCTTTCGAAGCTCCCATTCATACGCCAGGTAAGCATGGTGGTTGCTAATCTCTCTTTGGCGATTTGCTTGACCGAAAATATTCTGTTTGCGGCGTCTAATGTGCTCCCTTTGCAGCATTCTTTTACGCTCTAAGTAAACGGGATCCTTACTACGCTTCCTGTGGTATTCCTTGTTTATCTGCCTTTTATACTCTGCGTAAGCGGGATCTTTGAAACGTTCCCTTTGGTAGTTCCTCCTTCTCTCCCTGTCAAGCTCTGCTTTAGCAGGATCTTGGAGACGCTTCCTGTAATAGTTCCTGCTTCTCTCCCTGTCAAGCTCTGCTTTAGCGGGATCTTTGCGACGCATCCTTTGGTAATCCCTGTTTTTCTTCCTTAAATATTCTGCATCAACGGGGTTTTTACGACGCCTCCTTTGGTACTCCCTGTTTCTCTTTAAATGCTCTGCATAAGCGGGATCTTTGTAACGCACCCTTTGGGAGTTCCTGATTCTCTGCCTTTTACATGCATCGCTGACGGGGTCATTGCGAAACTTCCTTTGACCCTCAACTATTGCAGCGTTACCGTCAGCGAACACCTCTGTTTGGGGTATTTGGCTATAACTTGTCGTTTGATTAAGATTTTGTGGGCTAAAAGGTGCGGTAGAAAGATTGATTATCTGATCATCTGGATAACCATGGCTCGTAGGTGTTGGATTTCTGGTTTCAGGCTCACTCACCGATAAGAATGCCTGTTGAATAAAAGGGACACCTGTTTCTGGTGCTAGCCTGGCCTCAACAAGTGCATTATCAGAATCCCAGGGTACATAGTAATCAAGGTCTGATTGTTGTATGTCAGGTAGTTCATTGCCGAAAGTGGCTGCTGGATCGGTAAGAATCAGATTATCAATATCATATTCAAGCAGGGAATGAAAAGAACCAACATTATTTTGGCAAAAATCCGATTGATTATGGTAAGCAGGTAAAGATAATTCCAGCACATGAACAGACTTACCATGATATGAAGGCTGCTGATCGTTATGGTCAGGTGGAATCAATTGCCCTATTGAATATAATGAACAGGAACGAGTGTCAGAACAGGCAGGCTCGGATGGGGGTAAGTTATTAAATAGATACATTGAATTATAAAATTGTCGAATTAAAGGCTGAGACCATTATTTTATAAAAAAGTTCCTTCCGGAAAAAAACTGATCAATATTTATGTCAACCAAATATAAAGTTTTGCTGCCTATCTATCCAGAGTACAGAGAACAACACTTGCTTACTTTATGCTTTTTGGCCGTCCACTCAAGATAGGTTGGGTTTGAACCGGATTATTGATATTTGTTCTTTCATTAAACTGCAGAGGATGGGGGAGCAATGAAGAAAGTTCTGCTTGTTTTGCATTAGCTGCCTCTTTTCCCTTTTCTCTTGCTACTTTTTCACTAAAGCCTTTTCTTATAGCTTTTTTATAGGCCATTAACTGTGCACTATAAATGGCCTTTTTCACCTTGCCTTTGACGGATGAATAATATTTGGCCCTGGCCCTGTATGTGACCATCTTACCTTGGTCGGACGTACGGTACTTGGCTCTGGTCTCCTTGCCTTTTTCAGATGCCTCGTATCTGGATTTGGCCTTCTTACCTTTATCAGATGCCTCGTATCTGGCTTTGGTTTTCTTACCTTTATCAGATACTTCGTATCTGGCTTGGTTCCTCCTGGCATTATCGTATCCTTTATCATTGACCATGATGCTTTTATACGACATTAATATAGTATCTTCGAGAGTGTTGGCTTGAGATAAAGGACTCACTACAGGTGGCTCTTCGTTTGCAGGGTTATTAATGATTGCTATTGACCTTTTTCCAAGCATTGGATTATCAGATGATTCAGGAAAAATCACCGTTGGAGACTGAGAGTCATATTTGTTCGTTGTATCAATACGCATCGAACATAGAATATTAGCTGCTTCGATAACTTCACGGGAGAAAGCCTGAACCGATACTTTAGAAAAAGCATAACTATTACCTTTAAAATAAGGGGATGGCTCAGAAGTAATGTTTGATTGAGCAGAAAAATCAGAAATTTCCATTGAATTATTGAATTGTTGAATTGTTGAATTTTATAGTAAGACTGCTCTTTCTTATAAAAGTTCATCGCTGAATTTTAAGTAATGCCCGTTAATTTTTAGTGTTATTCAATTCTCTTATCAATGTGGTAGCTTGCTTGTCAGCGATTCTTGCCTGTTCTGGATTGCCGGTAGTTCTGCAAACTTCGTAGTATGACTGTTTGATCAAGTTATAAAATAAATGGAAAGAACATAAGTAGTTGGCCAAATGGAATCGTATATTTCTGGCTAAGTGGGCAGTTACTATGCAAGGCGCAACGTAGGGAGCATAGCCGTAGCTATGTGACCGGAGTTGCAACGCCGCAGAGTGACTGCCCACTTAGTCAGAAATATATGATTTCATTTGGTTAACTACTTAGAGCTTGAATCAAGCTCATTTTTTCATTGCGCGATACGAATCCAGGATAATGGCGGCAGCTGCCTTTCCGGCAATTCTTGCCTTTTCCCGATTACCATCGACTCCGTTCATAACTGAATTGTAAGCCTTCCGGTAAGCCTTCATGTAAGCCTTCCCTTTCTCGGACTTTGCCCAGTTTTGTTTGGAAGACTTTCGTTTCCGGGATTGAGAGTAAGCCTTTAGGGAAGCCTTCCCTTTGCAGGACCCACGGTAAGCCTTTATGCTAGCCTTTCCTTTATCGGAATCACGGTAAGCTTTGATGCGAGCCTTTCCTGCCTTGGACTCACGGTATGTTTTCTTATAAGCCTTGGTATTTTTGGGCTGAGTATAACCTTTCTCGTCTGCCTTCCTTTTTCCGGACTGTTTGTGAGCTTCTGCGTGTGTCAGGGGCAGGGGTTCCTCAGAACTGCACGATTCATGTGTCTTACTCTCAATGGTTGCAGTTATAACTTGCTCTTGTGTGTCTTTATGCAACAGATCAGGTGTAGTCTCTGAGCGTGATGACGGCTGAGACAAACCTGCCAATGGATTTTTCGGAGGTAATTGATGGGCGGTTTTTTCTGCGTTTGTTAATGTTTGATCTGTGCATGAATGATCGCAAGAAAAAATTTCATCAGGTGGCTCTGGTGAATAAAGATCCGGGCGCATTATTTCTTTTTCAAATAATGGGGAATAAGATATTGAAAAATCATTAAGTGAGCATGGTGATGGTAGCGTGACCTGATTAAACAATCTATCGACTAAAAAAAATTTTTGAGGTGGATCATGTTTCCGCACATAATGGCCAGTCATGCTTGGCATTGGACTGGAATCATCAGGTGGTATTACAGTTACGTCTGAAGAATCCTGAAAACAGGAAGAGACAGAAGTGAAGGGTGAGTCTACGTTAAGTCTGTCCATTGAATTATTGCACTCTTGAATTATAGATTAAGACCGCTATTTTTTTAAAAAAGTTCCTGCCTCAAAAAAACTAATTTATCTCAAGTGATCTGACGTTTTTGGCTGATTTACTGTTTTGGTTCCAATAGTTGAACTTTTTATTATAAATTTTTTGCTTTATGTGATTCTCTTATCAAGGTAGAAGCTTGCTTGCCAGCGATTCTTGCTTGTACTCTATCGCCGGTATTCTTGAAGGCTTTATAGTAAGCTCTTTGGTAGCCTTCCGCTTTACAGATCTTGTGTAAGCCTTCTGGCAAGTCTTACCTTGAGAGATGGTCTGATATTTACCCGGTTCGGAAGCCGAAGTTGTAATATCCAACTTATTTCCGGCAGGTGATGTATTTTTTTGAGTGTGATCACTGTTTAATCGAGTGTTGGTATTAATGATAATGTTTCATCTTCAGGTTTATCACTGGAGCTCAAGGGGAAATATTGATTAAGAACTGATTCTGGTATTTCAAGATCATCAGTACCGATAAAGACTGCTGTATCTTCAGGCGTTATAGTTTTAAGGCCATATCTATTCATATGGGTAAATAAGTTGGAAGACTGAGCAAAAGATGTTTCTTTAGACACGTTAGTTAAAATTTGTACCTCAGGTACAGCTGAAGCAACAGAAAACTGTTGGTATAAGGCTGGGTGTGATTCAGTATTGAGCTGATTAAGTAGCTGGCCATATGGAATCATATATTTCTGGCTACTTGGGCAGGTGCTATGCGAGGCACAACGGAGGGAGCATAGCCGTAGCTATGTGACCAGAGTTGTAACGAAGCAGAGTGCCTGAACAAGGAGTCAGAAATATATGATTCCATATGGTTAGCTACTTAATATAGACTGGAGCCA
>NZ_PJPV01000016.1 GCF_002864045.1 Endozoicomonas acroporae | reverse complement strand
TGCACAGAAAGCTGACTTTATACCTCAGGAAATCGCCAACCTGCTGTGGGCCATGGCCAAACTGGTGGACAACGGGCAGGAGCAAACATCAGAATTTAACGATGCCGTGGCCGCGCTGTTGCCCCTCGTGAACGCACAGAAAGACCAATTTCTTGCCCAGGGTATCGCTAATTTGCTGTGGGGCATGGCGAAACTGTTGGACAGCGGGCAGGAGCAGACACCAGAACTCAAAGAGGCCGTGGCCGCACTGTTGCCCCGCGTGATCGCACAGAAAGCTAACTTTACACCACAGGGTGTCGCCAACCTGCTGTGGGCCATGGCTAAACTGGGTGAGTTCGTTAAGCTGAACGTGATGACGGCCACGTTTGAATCGCTTGTCTACAGAATCAGTGAAAGCACTCAGCTTGATCAAAAAGATATATCAATGTCTCTCTGGGGAGTCATGGTATGCTGTGCCCGGTTGTCACTGGACTCCAATACCAATAAAGGTATTGTGCTTGAAAAACACATGGACAGCCTGTTTACTCACCTGAAAAATACCAACCCGAATGATGAAGAGAGTCAATCCATCATGGCAATGGCCGCAAATTGGCTGGGAAGGGGGGGGCCGGTCGCCCTCCATTACAAGACAAGCAGTTCAACACCTCAAACCGTCTTTCGTGACCAACTCCAATCATGCATTCCCTCTTTGAAAATTGAAGAAGAAAAGCGTCTGAACTCATTACCGCCGGTTGACCTGCTACTGCCAGATCACAACATTGCAATTGAAATTCAGGGACCGTCGCATTATGTGAGCGGTGATTTCAAAACCAGGAATGGTTCAACTCTGCTGAAAATCGCACTGTTGAAAAAATCAGGATTTGAAGTCATTGAAATCCCGGTTAACATGCTCAGGAACCGGGAATTAACGAAACTATTTATTGATCAAATAAAGATCAGGGTGAACATCCCCCCACCAGGTCATGGCTCTGTTCCACTACAAAGCGGGGTGGCAGATCGGCCCTTCTGCCGATAAAAAATGGCAACTCTCAGATCACTGTTACTCAACCGCCGAAGGAATTGAGTCTGTAGAAATTTCAGCAAAATGAACTTCTGAACAGCGCAGCAGTCTGCCTTTTATATTCTCATGAATTAATGAAATATAATTATGGATAGAAGCACTGCGGGTATCAGTGGTCAATACGTGAGATCAGGCAATGATGGCAGCCGACTGGATGATCATGCCGCTTCTTCAAGGTGTGGGCAATATAGACAGGGTACAGTCAGACGACGGGATAATTTCTCACGTAATACCCCGGGGCGCAATGAATTTTACCACTCTTCTGACGCACGCCCTTCTCAATATCTAATGCACCGTTCAGTCAACTCTGCTCAAGATTTCAATGCCCTTATTAAACAGGAAATAATGGATGATCTGGTGAGTAAATCGGAACGTTTCAGTCATCGCTATGATGGGAGAAATCACGGGCAATATGCCAGTTCAATTAAAAGATACACGTTAGCTTCTAAAAGACCTTTAAATCGGGCTGAACAAAACCAGCTGATACGTTTTCTGGAAAATTTTACCATAGCACGGAGCTGGAATTGGCGTAGCCTGACGACAACACTTTATTCATTTACTTCAGCAGGTGTTTTTACCCCTCATAAACCCATGGATGTGCGTGTTAAGCTTACTCAAGCTGCCTTATTGTCAACACTACTTGCTGCAACAATCTTCAAGTGCAACCAAAAGCCTGAAGCATCGGATATTGATGCCCAGGGAATCGGCAACCTGCTGTGGGCCATGGCAAAACTGGTGGACAACGGGCAGGAGCCGATACCAGGGCTCAAAGAGGCTGTAGCCGCGCTATTACCCCATGTGAACGCACAGAAAGAGCAATTCATTCCTCAGCATATCGCTAACCTGCTGTGGGCCATGGCGAAACTGGTGGACAACGGGCAGGAGCGGACACCAGAGTTCAACGAGGCCGTGTCCGCGCTACTGCCCCAAGTAAACGTACATAAGAACCAATTTAATGCCCAGGGGATCGCCAACCTGTTGTGGGCCCTGGCGAAACTGGTGAACAACGGGCAAGAGTGGACACCAGAGCTCAAAGAAGCTGTGGCTGCGCTATTGCCCCACGTGAACATACAGAAAGACCAATTTAATGCCCAGGCTATCGCCAACCTGCTCTGGGCCATAGCAAAACTGGTGGACAACGGGCAGGAGCGGACACCAGAGTTCAACGCGGCCGTGGCTGCGCTGCTGTTCCGGGTAAACGCAAAGAAAGCTGACTTTAAACCACAGGAAATCACCAACCTTATGTGGGCCATGGCGAAACTGGTGGACAATGAGCAGGAGCGGACACCAGAGTTCAACGAGACCGTGGCTGCGCTGTTGCCCCGCATAAACGTACAGAAAGACCAGTTCAATGCCCAGGCTATCGCCAATCTGCTGTGGGCCATGGCGAAACTGTTGGACAACCAGCAGGAGCAGATACCAGGTCTCAAGAAGGCCATGGCCGCGCTATTGCCCATCGTGAACGCACAGAAAGATCAATTTAATGCCCAGGGTATCGCCAACCTGCTGTGGGCCATGGCGAAACTGGTGGGCAACGGGCAGGAGCAGACGCCAAAGCTCAAACAGGCCGTGGTTGCGCTGTTGTCCCACGTAAACGCACAGAAAACTCACTTTAAACCACAGGAAATCGCCAACCTGCTGTGGGCTATGGCGAAACTGGCGAACAAAGGGCAGAAGCAGATACCAGGGCTCAAAGAGACCGTGGTCGCGCTGTTACCCCATGTCAACGCACAGAAAGCTGACTTTAACCCACAGGAAATCGCCAACCTGCTGGGGTCCATAGCGAAACTGGTGGACAACGGTCAGGAGCTGACACCAGAGTTTAAAGGGGCTGTTGCTGCGTTGTTACCGCACGTAAACGCACGGAAAGCTAACTTTAAACCACAGGAAATCGCCAACCTGCTGTGGGCCATGGCAAAACTGGTGGACAACGGGCAGGAGCTGACACCAGAACTCAACGAGGCCATGGTTGCGCTGTTGCCCCACGTGATCGCACAGAAAGAACAATTTAATGCCCAGGGTATCGCCAACCTGCTGTGGGCCATGGCGAAACTGGTGGACAACGGGCAAGAGTGGACACCAGGACTCAAAGAATCTGTGGCTGTGCTGTTGCCCCACGTAATCGCACAGAAAGCTCACCTTAAACCACAGGAAATCGCCATCCTGCTGTGGGCCATGGCGAAACTGGTAGAAAACGGCCAGGAGCGGACAACAGAGCACAACGAGGCCGTGAGCGCGCTGTTGCCCCACGTGATCTCACAAAAAGCTCACCTTAAACCTCAGGAAATCGCCAGCCTGCTGTGGGCCATGGCGAAACTGGTGGACAACAGCCAGGAGCGAACACCAGATCTCAAAGAGACCCTGGCCGCACTGTTGCCCCGCGTGAACGCACAGAAAGCTAACTTTAAGCCACAGGAAATTGTCAACCTGCTGTGGGCCATGGCGAAACTGGTGGACAACGGGCAGGAGGAGACACCAAGGCTCAAAGAGACCCTGGCCGCACTGTTGCCCCGCGTGATCGCACAAAAAAACCAGTTTATTCCTCAACATATCGCCAACCTGCTGTGGGCCATGGCGAAACTGTCGGACAACGGGCATACAAAGACACCAGAACTCAAAGAGGCCGTGGCCGTGCTGTTGCCCCACGTGATCGTACAAAAAAACCAATTTATTCCTCAGCATATCGCCAATCTGTTGTGGGCCATGGCGAAACTCGGTGAGTTCGTTGAGCTGAACATGGCTACCTCTGCGTTCGAATCGCTTGTCTACCAAATCAGTAACAACCTTCAGTTCTCTCAGCAAGCGATATTGGTGTCCCTCTGGGGAGTCATGGTATGTTGTGCCAGGCTGTATCTTGACTCCAATATCAATAATGTGCTTGAGAAGCACATAGATGACCTGTTTACTCGCCTGGAAAATATATCCCCGGACAATGAAGAGGATCAATCCATCCTTGCCATGGCCGCATGCTGGCTTGGAAAAACATGCCCAGTCCCCCCCCATTACCAGACAACCACTTCAAAACGTCAGACCATCTTCCGCAATCAACTCCAATCACGCATTCCCTCTTTGAAGATTGAAGAAGAAAAGAGTCTGCACTCATTACCTCCGGTTGATCTGCTACTGCCAGATCACAACATTATTATTGAAGTTCAGGGACCATCTCATTACGTGAGTGGTGATTTCAAAACCAGGAATGGTTCAACTCTGCTAAAAATCGCACTGCTGAGAAAATCAGGATTTGAGGTCATTGAAATCCCGGTGAACGAGTTTTGGAACAAAGGTTTAATGAATAGATGCATTGATCAAATAAAGACCAGCGTAGACACCCCGGCACAGGGTCATGGCGCAGCATCGCATAACATCGGGTGGACAGAAGAGGCAAACGTTACTGCTAATAAAGGATGGCAATCCTCAGATCACCCTTACTTAACAGCAGAAGAACATTTAGAAAAGCAAACACGCAAACCAAAAAATAGAAAAAGGAAGAGAACAAGAAGGTAATAACCTATTCCCTTTCATTATGACTCCAGAACCGTGTTCACATTCCAGCAAAATGAACTTCTGAACCGCACAATAGTCTGCTTCTTATTATTGTCATGAATTAATGAAATGTAATTATGGATAGAAACTCTGCTGGTATCAGTGGTAAATACGCAAGATCCAACAAAGATTACAACCAGCCGAATGACCATACCGCTTCTTCAAGGCATGGGCGATACAGACATTGTACAGTCAGGCAGTGGGATAATCCCCGTCGTTCTACCTCGGGGCGTAATGAATTTTACCGCTCTTCTGGCAGATGCTCTTTTCAATACCTACAGTACCGTTCAGTAAACCCTACCCAGGATTTTAATGCACTCATCAAACAAGAAATAATGGCTGGTCTGGTGAGTAAATCGAATCGTTTCGGTCATTCCTATGACGGGAGAAATCACAGTCAATATGCCAGCTCAATTAAAAAATACACGTCAGCTGCCAAAAGGCCATTAAATCAAGCAGAACAAGGGCAGCTGTTACGTTTGTTGCAAAATTTTACCGCAACACGGAGCTGGAGTTGGCGAAGCCTGTCAACAACACTTCATTCATTGACTTCAGCAGGTGTTTTTACCCCTCATAGACCCATGTATGAGTTTGTTAGGCATACTCAAGCTGCCTTATTGTCAACACTACTTGCTGCAACAATCTTCAAGTGCAACCAAAAGCCTGAAGCATCGGATATTGATGCCCAGGGAATCGCCAACCTGCTGTGGGCCATGGCGAAACTGGTGGACAACAGACAGAAGCGGACACCAGAGCTCAAAGAGGCCGTGGCCGCGCTGTTGCCCCAAGTGAACGTACAAACAACTAACTTTAAACCCCAGGAAACCGCCAACCTGCTGTGGGCCATTGCCAAACTGGTTGACAACGGGCAGTACCGAACACCGGGGCTCAACAAGGCCGTGGCCGCGCTGTTGCCCCACGTGAACGCACAGAAGGACCGATTTAATGCTCAGGGAATCGCCAACCTGCTGTGGGCCATGGCAAAACTGGTGAGCAATGGGCAAGAGTGGACATCAGGGCTCAATGAAGCCCTGGCTGCGCTGTTGCCCCAAGTGAACACACAGAAAGCTCACTTTAAACCACAGGAAGTCGCCAATCTGCTATGGGCCATGGCGAAACTGGTAGACAACGGACAGGAGCGGACACCAGAGTTCAAAAAGGCCGTGTCCGCACTGTTGCCTCGGGTGAACGTACAAACAGCTAACTTTAACCCCCAGGAAATCGCCAACCTGCTGTGGGCCATGGCGAAACTGGTAGACAACGGACAGAAGCAGACACCAGAGTTCAACGAGGCCGTGGCCGCGCTGTTACCCCACATGAATGCACAGAGGGACCAATTTAATGCTCAGGGTATCGCCAACCTGCTGTGGGCCATGACGAAACTGGTGGACAACGGCCAGGAGTGGATACCAAGGCTCAGCGAGGCCGTAGCCGCGCTGTTGCCCCAAGTGAACGCACAGAAAGCTAACTTTAATCCACAGGAAATCGCCAACCTGCTGTGGGCCATGGCGAAACAGGTAGATAACGGGCTGGAGCAGACACCAGAACTCAAAGAGGCTGTGGCTGCGTTATTGATCCTTGTGAACGTACAGAAAGCTAACTTTAAATCACAGGAAATCGCCAGCCTGCTTTGGGCCATGGCGAAACTGGTGGACAACGGCCAGGAGCAGACACCCGAGCTCAACGAGGCCGTGGCCATACTGTTACCCCAAGTAAACGCACAGAAAGACCAATTTATTACTCAGAATATCGCCATCCTGCTATGGGCCATGGCGAAACTCTTGGACAACGGACACGAGCGGACATCAGGGCTCAAAGAGGCTGTTGCCGCGTTGTTACCTAACGTGAACGTACAGACAGCTAACTTTAAACCACAGGAAATCGCCAATCTGCTGTGGGCCATGGCGAAACTGGTGGACAACGGCCAGGAGCGGACACCAGGGCTCAACGACGCCGTGACCGCGCTGTTGCACCAAGTGAACGCACAGAAAGACCAATTTACTCCTCAGCATATCGCCAACCTGTTGTGGGCCACGGCAAAACTGGGTGAGCTCGTTGAGCTGAATGTGGTTACCTCCACGTTTGAATCGCTTGTCCGGCGAATCAGTAAAAACCCTCAGCTCTCTCAGCAAGCGATATTGATGTCTATCTGGGGAGTAATGGTCTGCTGTGCCAGGTTATCTCTAGACTCCAATGCCAATAATAATGTGCTTGAAAAACACATGGATGACCTGTTTAATCGCCTGAAAAATACATTCCCAGACAATGAAGAGGATCAACGCATCATTGCCATTGCGGCAAGTTGGCTTGGCAGAGCGTATCCTGTCATCCCCCACTACGAGACCATCATTTCAAAACCTCAATCCGACTTCCGCAATCAACTGCAATCATGTATTCCCTCTTTGAAGATTGAAGAAGAAAAGAGTCTGAACTCATTACCGCCGGTTGACCTGCTACTGCCAGATCACAAGATGGTTATTGAAGTTCAGGGACCTTCTCATTACCTAAGTGGTGATTTCAACACCAGGAATGGTTCGACTCTGCTGAAAATCGCACTGCTGCAAAAAGCAGGATTTGAGGTCATTGAAATCCCGGTTAACCAGCTTTGTAACCAGGATTCAATAAAACGATATATTGATCACATAAAGACCAGAGTAGACACCCCGCCAAAGTGGCATGGTTCTGGATCACTTAAAAGAGGTTGGACAGATGGGGCATACGTGACCGCCGATAAAAGATGGCAGCCCTCAGATCACGGTTACGTCTATGGCTATTTCAGCAAAATGAACTTCTGAACAGAACAGCAGTCTGTTTTTTATATTTTCATGAATTGATGAAATGTAATTATGGATAGAAGCTCTGCTGGTATCAGTGATAAATGCGCAAGATCCGATAAAGCTTACAACCAGCCGAATGACCATGCTGCTTCTTCAAGGCATGGGCGATATAGAAATGCCACAGTCAAACAATGGGATAATCCCCCCCGCGCTACCCCGTGGCGGAATGAATTTTACCGTTCTTCAGGCACACGCTCTTCTCAATATCTACAGTACCGTTCAATAAACTCTGCCCAGGATTTTAATGCCCTCATTAAACAGGAAGTAATAGATGGTCTGGTGAGTAAATCGAATCGTTTTGGCCATCACTATGATGGGAAAAGTCACAGTCAATATGCCAGCTCAATTAAAATATACACGTCAGCTGCTAAAAGACCGTTAAATCAAGCGGAACAAGGGCAGCTGTTACGCTTGCTGCAAAATTTTACAGCAACACGGGGTTGGAGTTGGCGAAGCCTGTCAACAACACTTCATTCATTGACTTCAGCGGGTGTTTTTACAATTCATAAACCCATGGATGGGCGTATAAAGCTTACCCAGGCTACCTTATTGTCAACGCTACTTGATGCAATAGTATTCAAGTGCCATCAAAAACCTGAAGCCAGGGATATTGATGCTCAGGGAATCGCCAACCTGCTGTGGGCCATGGCGAAACTGGTCAGCAATGGTCAAGAGTGGACATCAGGACTCAAAGAGGCCTTGGCTGCGCTGTTACCCCACGTGAACGCACAGAAAGACCAATTTATTCCTCAGCATATCGCCAACCTGCTGTGGGCCATGGCGAAACTGGTGGACAACGGACAGGAGCGGACACCAGAGCTCAAAGAGGCTGTGGCCGCGCTGTTTCCCCCCGTTAACGCACTGAAATTCCACTTTAATGCTCAGGGTATCGCCAACCTGCTGTGGGCCATGGCGAAACTGGTAGACAACAGGAAGGAGCAGACACCAGAATTCAAAGAGACCGTGGTCGCGCTGTTGCCCCACGTGAACATACAGAAAGCTCACTTTAAACCACAGGAAATCACCAACCTGCTATGGGCCATGGCGAAACTGGTAGACAACGGGCAGGAGC
>NZ_PJPV01000159.1 GCF_002864045.1 Endozoicomonas acroporae | reverse complement strand
CAGTGAATCAGCAAACTCCCGGGCTCTGGCGGCTCCGTGCGATGGCTTACCGACCAGGATGGCACAGCGGCCGGGAGGTTAGTGGCACTGAAGGTTGCATAAGAGGGGCTATCCAGGGCAAATATCCGACGCCAGAAATCCGGTCCGGCAGCGTCAAGCTGGTATATTAAATCGTTTTTGGCCAGAACAACCCGGCTGACTGTCGTGCTGACGGGGATGCCATCCAGCCGGGGTGGATTCTCCAACAGCTCATTCAATGAGGCCAGCTGTCTGGGCCTGAGGTTGTCACAATCGAAAATCAGGGTGATGGGCACTGACTGATAAATAAGCCCGGGACGCTCGGTTTTTTGTCCGGGAGCGGGATAATAGTGCAGCCTTCTTAACGGGTGATGATCCAGGTCGTCTGGATGCCGGATCATAAAAACAAACCCGGTACCTGTCTTTTGCCGATAGAAACGGATCAATTCATCCTTCGCATCACTGGATTCAAAAAAATGAAACGCATCACCAACTGCCGATTGCTTCAGGTGGCTGATACAATCTGTGATGGGCGTGATGTTACGGATTGGGCTGGAATGTGCACTATCTGCAGATGCCTGTTGGACTAAATATGACTGCTCATTTTTGACGGACAAAATCTCAGTTACGAGCATTTTTTTACGGATTTTACTGGGCTGTGGAGGATCGCCTGTAGAATTTGCCAACCTTTTCCGAGCTTTTACAACAGGATGATCACCGGGTAGATTATCATTGTGCGCATTAACCACGGCACCGGGCTGAATAGGAGGCATGAGATTAGTACTTTTCTGATAGTAATTGCGGTCCGTCAGCCAGTTTGGATGGTGTAAAGCGGCAAAAGTTCCTTTGTACTCAGGGCCTGTTGACGTTTCGTCACGTGCTTAAAATGGTTGCATCATGTTCATTGAGCAGGCGTTTTATGGTTCCCAGCGACTCCTGGCAATCCAGGGCAATACCCGGAGAAAAAATCCCACTGCCGATCAAGTTAAAATTTTGCCCTGCCGGACTTTCAAAGATAGTGACCTGGTCACAGAAGTTGCCGACGATTAACACCCGGAATCTTTCCAGGTCTTTGCATATCACCGGGGTATATATTTCAGCAGAGCGTTGATCGCTGATCAGGCGAATTAACTGCCGGTTCTGTTCTGCATGATCAATGTAATCAATTAAGAATGTGCCAGGTTGGTAAGGGAGTTCATCACGAAACAGTGCCCCGGTATGTCGATTGGTGGCCAGTTTGAGGGCATCCAACGCCCTGTTGATCAAAAACTGACTGGACAGCATCAGAGTATTGGTCTCCAGGTAACAGGTTGATTTTTCCGGGAAACAGGGCTCACCACGGATCAGTCGGGCAAGATCCAGTCTGCCCCGGGAGGAATGGCTCCAGTAAACATCGGTAACAGCCATCTGAGGCAATGTTTCCGAGTCATACAGCAGAGAAAAGTTGTCGGCCTCCGGACTGTCCCTGACATTTTTCAGCCAGGTTCTGTTGATAGACTCTACCCGGAACAGGCGCTGGTCCAGTCTTTGCGCCGTACCATCATGATCAAACTTGAACCGGGTCACGGCCTGCAGGCTTTGCACAGGAAGGACGGGAAAGTCATTCGGGCTTTGCAGATACAGTTGCCAGGCAAACTCCGACCACTGACAGAAATCATGCTGTTTTGGAGATTGATAATTTTTTGACCTGATGAGCATACAGTGGCTCCAGTCAATAATGGCTTTCTTTTCCGGAGGAGCAAGGGTACAAAAATGGTCAATGGCGTGTCTGGCTGCCAGCAGATACTGTTCCGGTGCCAGACGGTAGGCAATATCAAATGCTGTGATACGTTGTCTGCCTCCTGACGACGAATAGTAACGTTGGGCTGATAAGTGCCTGCTCATGGGGATAGGGCGGAAATTTTTCCGGAACTCTTCCAGAACGGCATCTTTGACAAGGCTATTGGCCTCTTGAGGCAGTGCGAATTTAGAACATTGCCATTGCTGGCACAGGGAGATGACCAGTGACAGGAGCCGGTTCCAGCCGGAGGCATGACTGCCTGTACCTTGTCCGACAGTTGACTTGACTGGCGACACCGGCACTGATACGTGGATACCCTCCCATTTCGGCTCAGGTAAGTATGTGACAATGCTTTCGATGCCCCATAAATCGCAAAGTCGCCACCCATTGCAGGTTCTGACCTCAACAAACACATGTGATTCCGATTTTACTATCCGGGCTTCGATACCCCAGTAAAGACAGAGTAATTGAAACAGAAATGCACGGTGGCGACAGCTGCCCTGCTGCTCCTGCAACAATCGCTTGACCAGGCTGATGCCAGTTTCGACAAAGTTATGTTCGTAAGAAAAAGCTCTGAACCAATCGATCAGGGCCAGCAGCCGTTCGGACAGATTCCTTATTTGCCCTATTTCCCGCAACTTCTGATAGCCCGGAAAGTTCGTTGGTTGCTGGATGAAAACCTCCTGATCCAGATGTACTTTGATCAGGGATGGGCATCGCCGGGGTTGCGTTTCGATGGGATCGGCCGCCGTTAACGGCTTAAAGTACTTCGGATCGGGTTTGATAATAAAGCCCACAGCCACCGGTTCGGTTAACCGGGAACGAACAAAATACTGGCCAGTATGGTTGTCCTGTGCCAGCTCCAGCGGTGCCTCTGCCGGGATCGTGTGCAGACCGGTTAAACGGTCTGCGGCCGTCAGTGATGGTAATGGCTGCCATTCACTGCCCGGTTTCAGTATCAGGCGTCCGCTGGTTTCACCCTTTTTCAGATGACTGCGCGCAGCTAACATGGGCAAAAGAAAACTCTGATCGACAGGACGCTCTAACAACTGGCTTCGCACTAAATTCTGATCAGTGGTCACACTGACGGTGAACAGCTCCAGTCGATACAGCGCGCTATCCCACTGACCAGGAAAAAACCGGGTTACATAATATTCGTTAGACACTTCAGGGGGAGTTCCCAGACTGAAAGTCTTCGGTGATTCCGAATCTTTGGAAGATTCTTTTTCTGCTGACTGGCCGGGAATACAGGGCCATTCAAATTCAGGCTGGCAGCTGTTCAGATAGGGTTGCCACTCCTGGCGCAGATACTCAGGCCACTGCCCCATGGAGATGCGGGTCAATCGATCGGCGACCTGAAGCAGCTGCGGCAGCGTCAGCTCAAGGGAAAGGAATTGCTGCCGGAGATTATCATTGATGCCATGGGCGCAAGCGGTCAGCCACTGGCTGAGTCTGTCTGATATCCCCATGGCCTGCAGCCTGAGCTGATAGTCCTTAAAGGCATCGTGGTCGACCTGGACGCCAGTAAATCGACTGGTCAATGACGGCGGGAATGCCGTCCGTCCGGGGTAGGTGGGCGGATTAACGGTACCAATCAATTTGAACCCATCCTTGTGAGGCAGCGGCAGGCGGTCATTGAGAAACTCTTCCAATGGCCCGGAAGGAATAATATTGAGTTCACTGACCACCAGCACCTCACCCAGACGCCAGGCACGGTTAAAAGCCTGCACGAACTGGTTAAACCGGTCTGGTGTCCCATTGAGGTGCTGATAGCCTTTACCGGTTTGCTGTTGCCAGGTGGTCAGCGTCAGCAGTAACAGGGCATCCTTACCCCACCCGGCAGTACCTTCCACCACCATGGCAACCCTTCCCGGCTCCCTGAGTTGCAGAAATTGCCAGCAGGTTTTTATGTACTCTCTGGTGGCCGGAGTATTGATGACCAAAGGCTTTGATTGCTTTTGATTCACCTCTGTCAACTGACTGAAAAACTGCTGGAAAGCACGCTGGTGCTGGTCAAGCACCTGATCGTCAGCCTGGCCACCGCTGCACCAGTAAGCTCTGAGCGCTTGCCATTCCGATCGCCGGTCCTGGTCGATCCGTCCGCCCAGACTTTGCCGACACGCTTCGGCAGCCAGTGCGAATATTTGTTCATTGCTGGTGGGGCAGGGTGTATCAACAGTGAGCATTCTCAACCGGGCCATGATGTCGTTCAGATCCCTTGGTGTCAGCTCGTAGTCTGTGGATAACAGTTTTTTATACTCAGCGAGCAGAGACAGAATGGTGGCCGAAGCGGTGGATTTCACTTCCATGGGCCAGCCATCCGGCATAAGTGGCGCAATGATGGCTTGTTTCAGGATGGACTGCGGCAGTGGCCGGTAATAGAGGTTCAGAATCCGGCTTTTCAATTCAGGATCCAGATGCCGCCCCGGATAATTCTCTGGATTACCGGTGAGCAAAACCCGGTGTTTCTCTGTTAATCCGATCGTCTGGCCGTTAACGCAGAGCCTGGGAGGCGATTCCAGCAGACCACTCAGCGGCGACAATAGCCCTTGCGGCACCAGGTTAGCTTCATTAATAACCAGCAGGCCCGGTTCGGAACTTTTGGCCCAATCCGTTAGCTGGCCCGGGAGCGAATGAGAAGCCAGATGACCCAACCAGTTTTTCTTCAGGGTCACGGAGCCGTACAGATACTCCCATGTGGTGTTTGGTCCCATAGTCAGTGTTGTCACTGCCTGTTGGCCAAGCTTTGCGCCAATGGCCGCAACGAGCCAATGCTTTGATGCGTGTTGCAGTTTCTGCATTGCCTGCCCGGTGGCAACGGCCAGACAGGATTTACCGGTGCCCGCCGGACCAGTCAGCTCAATAATTTTATGCTTATCAAGCATGGCAATCAGCTGCTCCAGCCGCCTGGCCTGTTGCTGTTTATGACCATGGCTGGCCTGTAGCCAATCTGCGGCCAGTGTTGACAACGAGGTTGTCAGCAGCTGTGCGGGAAAGTAGCGCTGCAGCTGCTGGTGCAGATGCTGCTCTAGCTGCGGGGTTGGCTCAGACGGATGGCACTGGGTAATGGCTGACAGTTGATGGTTCAGGACCATGGCTTGCTGATGCACCGGGAGCCCCCGGTGGTGGCTGTCTCTGGCAAAGGCCAGCAGGGCATCGTAAAGCAGGCGCAGACGATGGCCACGACAGGGTTGGATGTTGCCATCCAGCACCGACAAATGATGTGCCTTGATGCCCTCTTCAGTGAATATTGCTTTGATAACGGCAGCCATCCTCACGATACAGGCGTGGGCAGGGCGTTCTTGCCAAGTTGCAGGCAGGCAGTCGGCCAGTGCTGGTGCCATATAACGGGCTAACGGCCAGAAATTAGCTAACAGGTCCTCTGGGCGCTTCAGGACCGGCATGGTTTCCAGGATGGCAGCAATGCCATCACGATCAACCCCTGCCATGTGATCCGGAAATTGGGCGCTGATCTGTGCTTTGACAAAACTGTAAATAACAAAATCACCGCGCACGGGATGGGCCAGTAACTTATTCAGGGCCTTGCGCCAGTGGAAGAGATCAAGAGTCTCGGCACGATCCAGACGCTGTTCAATGTGGAGCTGAGCCTCAAGCAGTGCCAGGAACTCAGAAGGTGCCTGAACCGGAATGACCGGGTAGCTTTTGTTCGGGCTCAGGGGCAAGAGCCGGATGCTCTTCAGAAGACGGCTTAATCGCTCCTTAGCCCGGGGATGGCCGGCGATAATGGACTGGGCGGGATCGGCACGGCTGGTTGACTGACTATCCCCGGCATCCTGTTGCTGCCAACGCTGGTACCAGAAACCCTGGTTCAGTAAACGGTGACCGGGCCAGACAATATGGAGCTGACCATTGGGCAGAGCAATTTTCTGGCCGTAAATCCAGAGATAGGGCTCAGGTGCCAGCAATGACTCCAGGTGTCCTGCCAGGACCGGGGTGTGTTCCAGCCCGGTCAGCACCACCGGTTCACCCGCAAGGAGCCTGAGCAATAAGGGGGAATGACTCAGCCGGAAACTCAACTTACCGGAAAGTTTCAGTTTGCTGGTAAACCACAGCTCCTCCCATTGCTGCCCTTTGGCCAGGTGATAGCGGTGGGCGTTGCTGGCAATATGGCCAATATGGGCAACATTGTCAGTATACAGCCGGACAACACGGTCACCGGAGGGCTTTGGCAAATCGCCGGTCACCAACCTGGGGGGAACCGGCAGTGATTCCGCCCGTTGTTTCAGGACCCGCCATTGCTGATCGGTCAGCTCACCGGTAATTAACAGCTGGTCAAATTCGCTGGCCATCTTCTGAAAGGTATCGGTCTGTTGCAGCGTGTTTTCCTGTGCGGACAGATCGCTGAAGATCGCGTCGAAATTATGGGTATTGATAATCCCACAGCTTTTTTCGGGTAACACCGGTGTGCTGGTGACTGCTTGTTTGAATGCCCGGATATGGGCTGTCGGGGTGTGATATTGCTGCAAAACCAGTGATGCTGGCAGCTTCACCCGTTCACCATTGGCGATGAAGTAGCCTTGCTCAAGAATGTCAGACAAATACTGCCAGAATCGGCTCCCGGCATCCGGAGGGTCCACCAGGCAGATGGTGACAGGTTCCGGCTGACTGTCGATCATCCCTTTGCGGAAATACTGTTCTCCCGCACGATTGATGGTCAGGTTGCCAAACAGACGGGCAAAGATATCCTGACCAGCACAGTGAACCTGCAAACTCCCGGGCTCTGGCGGCTCGGTGCGATGGCTTACGGACCGAACAACGGCCTCATGGTTGGGACAAGGGGCGTTGACGGGTGCTGAAGAAGGTCCATTCAAGGCAAATATCCGACGCCAGAAATCCGGACCAGGAGCGTCAGGCTGGCGCATTAAACGTGCGTTGGCCAGAACAACCCGGCTGACTGTTGAGCTGATGGGCCTGCCATCCAGCCGGGGTGGGTTCTCCAACAGCTCATTCAATGAGGCCAGCTGTCGGGGTCTGAGGTTGTCACAATCAAAAATCAGAGTGATGGGCAACGACTGATAAATAAGCCCGGGATGTTCGGTTTTTCTTCCGGGAACGGGGTAATAATGCAGCCTTCTTAAGGGGTGATGATCCAGGTCGTCCGGATGCCGGATAACAAAAAGAAATCCGTTGCCGGTCTTTTGCCGATAGAAACGGATCAATTCATCCTTCTTGTTCCCGAAGTCGAATAAATGAAACGCGTCGCCAACCGGTGGTGCCGATTGCTTCAGGTAGCGGGCACAATCGGTGATGGGAGTAACGTTACGGAGTGGGATATGTGCGTTGTCTGCAGATACCTGTTGGTCAGAATGATCATTGGGTTGCGGACAGTACATTTGTACATAACCCGCAGCACCGTGCTGAATAGTAAACATCCAAAGCGTTCGTTTTAATTAGTAATATTATTCCGTATTTAACGTTTGATGCGATAAACCGGGAAAAGTTCCTCCCTCACCCGGTATTACTCTGAGGGTGTGATCTTCCAGATGCTGGCACTTCTGTCGTCATCACAGGTAAAGAGCACTCGTCCAGAGGGGCTGAAACTGCCTGTATAGAGTTTGGTGCCAGTGTTTCCAACTGCTTTTTTGCACCAATGGCCATTGCTGTCGTAGCCGTGGATTTTAAAGACTCCGTCCTCGTCCTGGGCCAATAAGCCGTTATCATCACACCCCCAAAGGATGATCGTTGTCCAATAACGATATTCCGAGCAAAGCCGAAGCATCTGCTCCGAAGCGTTGAATAAGTAGCTGGCCATATGGAATCATATATTTCTGGCTACTTGGGCAGGTGCTATGCGAGACACAACGGAGGGAGCATAGCCGTAGCTATGTGACCGGAGTTGTAACGAAGCAGAGTACCTGAACAAGGAGTCAGAAATGTATGATTTCATATGGTTAGCTACTTATGGCTTTATTGATCCAGAAATGTTTGTTGGCAGATGCAGGGCGGTAGATCCTGGCTTTGACCATCGAATTACCCTCACTGTCAAA
>NZ_PJPV01000158.1 GCF_002864045.1 Endozoicomonas acroporae | reverse complement strand
TCAGGGCCTGCGGTAGATTGGGCAGAATGATGGCGTTGGCCAGCACGGTGTCCGGCAAGGGGTTATAAAAGAAGGGTGGGAATCGGTGATTCAGCGTGTTATCCAGGTGCCGTCCCGAATAATGATCCGGATTACCGGTGAGAATAATCCGGTGCCGGTTGTTCAGTTCGTACTCCCGGCCCTGATAATGGAGCACCGGCGGCTGCCGGGTTAAACCGGCCAGGGGGGCAAGCAGACCCTCTGGCACCAGGTTGGCTTCATCGAGCACCAGCAGGGGCGGATCTTTCGATAATGCCCACTGTAGCAGTGGCCCTTCACAAAATTCGGTGCCATGGTCCTCCGCCCCATTGCCCACTGAATAACTCACCAGCTGCGGTCCGCCAAACAGGTGCTCCTGGGTGTGGTTGGGCCCAAGCTGAAGCACCTGACAGTCTGGATAATCAGCCTTGGCCGCAATGGCTCTGGCCATAAAGGTCTTGCCGGCTCCGGCCTCACCTTGCAGGAACACCACGGGATGCTCCCGGACCCTCCGGGCCAAATGCACCAGACGCCGCTCCTGCCGGGACCAGTGATGGCGCTGTCGGGCAAGGAGGGCATCGGGCAGATCCTGACATTGCCAGGGTAACTGATCATCAACAAAGTTGGTGGCCAGTAACTCCCGGATCTGTTGTGATTTCTGTTGATCGGCCTGATTCAGAATGGCAGCAATCTGGCTCTCCAGCGTCCCGGTTGTTTGGCTGATGATGATGTCTTGCCTGAGTGATGCCCGGTGAGCAATCAGGGTATCTTTTAAGGTTGAGCGCAGGTTTTCATCAAAAAAGCGTTTTTTCCGGGCCAGCCGAAGATCCACACCCAATCGCTGTGCCAGGGGCCGCTGCCGTGCGCTGCGAGCAGCGGCGACCACATAAGTGGCGAGCTCTTTCACCGAGTTGTTATTTATGTCATCCGATTCTTTGCTGTCCTGGTGAACCGTGGCCGGACAGTGCCGGGCCAGCGCCCAGAAATTGGCCTTGATGTCCCTGAGCTCCGGGGTTGGGTGTCGGGCCAGCCATTGCTCCAGGGCGGATCGGTCGGCACGGTTGTCGGTGGGCTGATCCGGATAATAACCGGCAATTTTCGCCTTGATGAAACTGTAAATCTCCGGATCGCCGCGATACGCCTTGGCCAGCAGCACATGCAAGGCTCGGCGTTGATGGCAGGGCAGAAGCCCGGGGCTACCGTCCAACAGGCGCTCTGCCTCGGCCTGTTGCTCAAACCGATACTGAAAATCCTCCCCGGTCCAGGGCGGCCTGTCCGGATAGCGCTTTTGACAGGATTGGGGCAGAGACATCAGCAGTGAGTAGACCGGGTTTTCCGGTGCGGTTGGTGGGCTGTCGGAAACGTTGAGCAGGGCGTTAATCAATGCAGAGCCGGTGGTTTGCTGCCCCGGGGGAGGCATGAAGGTGACCTGTGCCTTTGGCAGATCCATCTTATGCCCATGAATAAACAGGTAAGGGGCGGGCAATAACAGGGTTTCCAAGTTGCCAGCCAATTCCGGGTTGCACTCCAGACCATAAAGGGTCGTTGGCGTCCCATTGACCAGGGCATCCAGCAGTGGACTGTTGGTCAGGGAAAAAGTGAAACGGTTCTGGCTGGTGAGGTTGACCTGTTGCAGGGATTCCAGGGTGTCCCCGGGGTTGATCTGGTAGGTGAAAGTGCCGCAGTGTGGGTTGCAGGCCAGGGTGGTTGGACAGTAGCCAGCCCTTGCAGGGAGCAGTCGGTCGGTTGGCAAATTAGCAAACAAACGTGGTCTTTTACTCGCCGGTAACTGCTCCAGTTGGCACAGTAACCATAACCACTGTTTGTCATTCAGCTCGCCAGTGAGTACCAGTTGCCTGCAACCTTGCAGCAGATTGGAGAGCATGTTCGTTTGCACAACGGCAGTGCCCTCCACCATCACATGGCCTTTGAGACGCTCGATTGAGCTGCCGTTAATCACCACAAACGGGCTTTGGGGACAAAAAATGGTGCTGTCGCTGATCGTCTTATCTTTCCGGGCATTGAGTTCGGTGGCACAGATATGCGCTACGGACAGGGATATCTGCTCAGGCAGCCGGACCCATTGTTTGTTGGCGGTGAATCCGCCAACCCGTATGGCCGTTGCCAGGTCTGCTTGGAAGCCAGTGTCTTCCCATGGTGCGTTGTTAAACACCAGGTGGGTATTGTCTTTCAGGTTGGCCAGGGCCCCTTCAGAAAAAACCAGCTGCCCCCGGGCATTGAGGGTGATACCACCAAACAGTTGGTGGTACCAGTGGTCGGTGGTGGCAAAGTCGATGGTGACGCGGAGGGCATTGGCCGGGATGTCTTCCGTGGTTTTTTGTGCCAGCAGGGTTTCATCGGTCACCGAATCAGCAATATAGCAGTCGGCTTCTGATACGGCCTTTTCCGGCATTTGCCCCAATCTGCGCCAGAGATCAGGGTTGGCGGGTTTACTTCCGTCCAGCATCCCGTGGTTGACCAGAAATACCCGCCGGATGTGGTCGCCCAGTGGTTTATTGTTACATTTGGGTCCCACCTGAAGAAGGTCATTAAAGCTGGCGATATCACCGGGTGTCATGGCGGTCAGGTCAAAAACCAGGGTCATCGGCTCATCCGTAAACAGTCGGCCTTCTGCTTTTTGTAATTGGCCGCCCTCTAGCCAGGTTTGTTGCATCAGGCCCTGTTTTTCCAGATCAGCCAGCGAGCGAATGCAATACGTTGCAGGCTGTTCATGGCGTAATTGATCAATAATTCGCTGTTGGGTTAACGGAGTATTGGCAAAATAGAACTCACCGGTGCTCAGGCTCTGATGGGCCGCTTCCTGATCCGTTGAGCGGGCGGTGGAGTGATCGCTTGGAAAGTGAGAGGTAACTTGACAGACAGTGGCAGGCCTTTGTCCTAAATCAGGCGTTGGGACTTTTTGAAGTTCTATCAATCTTGATCGCTTTGCTGAAGATTGCTGAAGCGTTGCCTGTCCATCGGAAAAATCCGATATTTTCCTTTTGTTTCCCACCTGATGTGGTAAAGAGTGGGTTATTGTTTGATTTGGAAAAGAGTGATAATTGATAACTTCATTTGTTATTTTGTCCATTTGATCATCCATGCCTGATTTATGAATGCCGGTGTCATTAGATTATGGACAACAAAATAATAAGAACGTTCCTTCCACTGCAAACGCATGAACATTTATCGAGCAGTCACTGTTGAGCGGTTTGCTAATGTTTCCTTCTCCCTATTTTCCTAATCTGTGATCAATGCAAGAAACTCATCTAAAAGGACAAGCAAATCATCCTTCTGAAGAACGACAGCGGATGGTTGGTTAAAACAGTTTTTTATATGTTCCGGGGGTAATTTTAATTGGGCCATGGGATCAACTCTGTGATTGCTATACGTAAGGACCTTCTCCCAGAAAGGCTGCGCTGTAACACAATAGAAATCATAAAGGTGAGTCAACCAAATGGGAGGAGTGTCATTCATGTGGTGTGCTGCCAGCCAATAAAAGAATGTTTTTTTTATTATCTTGTTTAATTCTACAAAACTCTTTTCACTCTCATATATTTCACTAATTTCTGACCTTATTCCGGATTTACTTATTCGAGCAATCTTGTTGTTAACATCTTCTGTTGGTAAAGAAGTACAATCGAAGATAATGGGTTTGTAGCTTGTAGATTTTGATACGTTCAGGAAAGCAGCCTCGCCGGACATAAGCTTATCAGGGATGATAACGCTATTGCCCACAGGTTGATGGTGGAGTTGTGGATGGATGCGATGCTGCGATAGCCGCTCCAAAAGGGACCGGCTCATGGTCATCGTTTTGATAAGGTTTATGCAGCATTGTGAAAGTCGTATATCATCATTCCTTATTGGCTTAAGAGTATTAGTTTTTATGGGTCTTAGAGAATAAGACATAAGCAATGATTTTACCCGGTCTTTTAACTGACAGGAGTCGCAGGACCCAGAGAAACTCTGTAAGATAACCATTAATATGTATTGCAAAAATTGAGGCACTGAACGGTAAAGATCACATAACCAGTTCAAATAGTGCACATCAGGCTCTTGTGCCTGTATCAGCTGAGATAATATCTTCATTTGACTTTCAATGAAGCAATATTTCATACCGCTATTGCTTTTATCATCCACCATACGCCAAGTGCTTTTTTCTATGATACTTTCCCAATCTTTTATGGTTTCACCAAACCGATAAAACATTTGTGGCGATAACAGTATCCCCCAGTTTTTCCCAAAATCTCTGATAGAAATGTCGGAGTCTGCAGGTCTTCTGTTGAATTCAGAGTAGATATCTTTAAGTTCGTGCAACATCATGTCAAAAAGGATTGCACTTTTGCTTGATTGTAATTGTTTTGCAAGAGAATTCAGATAAATGTTAATCGAAATAATGATGTCTTCCGTTGAATCGCTAAGTTGGTCGGAATCGGCATACCCCTCGATTGGTATCAGGTCACAATAGACTGGTAGATGATAATCCCGCCAGTCGGGTTCTGTGATATCTGCTGTGGACCGTCCGCCACCGCTGAGCTGGTATTGTCGCCAGGTGTGGCCGCCATCGGGGCTGATCTCAACAAAACAGTGCGAAGCATTCACTACTTGCCGCGCAGGAATACCCCAATAATGGCAGAGCACCTGGAAGATCGTCGCTTTGTGTCGGCAAACCCCCTGTTTCTCCCTGAGCATATTCAGCAAAAGTTGTTCATCTTGTCCGGTGACATTTTTGCTATCGGAAAATGTATTCAGCCAACCCATCAACGCCCCGAGTCGTTGCGGGATATCACTGATCCCATGGATGTTACGCAGCTCTTCATAGGCTTTGCAGGTGTTGGTTTTTTTGGCAAAAATCTTTTCTGCCAGCAGATCTGCAAGCCGCTGACTGCACACTCCCTCTGGTAATGTCAGCCACTCGCCCGGTCTCAGCAGGGTAAAATAGGTTTGCTCGGGAGCAATGATAAAGTCCACCGTAACCGGTGATGCTGAGGATGCCTGACTTTTGATTAACAGTTGCCCTGTCAGCTCGCTTCGGGCCAGCTCAACGGGGGTTTTCGGGGTGCAGCGCAGTGCCCGGAGCTGGTCTCTGGGCGTCAGGGAAGGCAGGGGCTGCCACTGGTTATTCAGGATCAGCGTAAACTTGCCGGGCAGTTCATCTGCGCCAAGGTTGGTCCGCCAGACGTTATCATCAGGCCATCCTGGCAACGATGTTAGCGTGCCATTTGTCCAGTCGATGGGGTAGTCACGCAACCGGCCGTCTTCATCCAGACGGGTCTCCCGAAAAAAGAGACGATATTGGCGGGCATCGTAAGGGCGTTTGGGGAAGTGCCTGTCGACTTTATAGTGGCGGGGCACCAAAATATCGCCAAATTTACAAGGATATGCCGAATGACCGGTTTGTTGCGGGTTTACCGTTGACCCGCTATTGCGGCTGATCTTCATATTTTGCTGCATGGCTTGTGCAATGGTCATGACGTCCTGATCTGTTGCCTCCGGTGTCACCGTGATTACCCGATCACCACAACGGGGTACAGGCCCGAATGTTACCGTGATGGGCATCAACAGTCCGGGTATGCTATTGGCGCTGGCCTCAAGGTCCCGGCGCCGTCGTTCTTCCTGCTGGATGCGTTCCAGACGTGCGGTATCCTCCTTCAGCGGAGGCAGCGGTGTCGGCAAGGCACGAAAGGGCAGTGACAAGTGTTTACGCAAGGCCTGATGCCAATGTTCAGACCGCTGACTGGCCAGCTGCCGGGCGCTGCTGAACAGGTCGTCCAGTGCCAGTTGCACCGGGCGGTTCTGCTGATGCAGTGCTGTGGCCAGTTGGTGGAAGTGACCCGCCAGCCACTTGGGCAACCCATCAGGTATCTTGGGCAAACCCTGCACCAGCCCTTCCAGTTCTTCCGGGGTAAGGGCAGCCAGCCTGACCTGGGTGCAGCGGCTCGTCAGGGCCTTGCTCAGCGCTTCCCGTCCGGCAAAATAGCCGGGATTGATGGTGGCAAACAGGCGAAATCCCCGTGCTGCATGGCCGGTCAACACATGATTCAGCAACCCTTCTACATAGTGGCTGGGAATCAGGTTAAGCTCACTGATGGCAATCAGTTGCCCCCGGCTCATCGCCTGGTTAACGCTCTCGGCCAGAGTGGCCCACTGGTTCGGGTTGGCATTGATATGGACAAACGGACGTACTGGCCGTTGTTTCCTCTCTTGTTGTTGCCAGAGCCGGATGGTTCTGTCCAGCACAAAATCCTTGCCCCAGCCTGTCGGCCCTTCCACCAGCATGGCGGAGCGTCCCGAGTCATCCTTGTCCAGACTTTGCCAGTAGTGGTAGACCAGTCGCTGGACAGGCTCCGCAGAGAAGTCACCATCGGTGTTGGCGGCCTGCAGTCGTTGGATAAAATCAGTAAAGCTCGCGTCAACCCCCGCCATAAGGGATGGATCTTCCTTGAACTGGCCCTGGTACCAGACGTTGAGGGTTCTCAGCCGTTGCTGGTATTCCGGGGTTACAGCACCGGCCAGACTGTCCATAAATGCCCGCCTGATCAGGGCATTGACTTGCGCTGGCGTGTCGTCCCCGGTAGCGGAACAGTGACGGAGAATCTGGCGAACGGTGGCCAGCACATCGGTGATATCTCTGGGTGTGGTCTGGTCCAGCAGCTCCCGGAACTGGTTGTACAGGGTTAGTAGCCGGTCACGGGCCTGTTGTTTCAGGTGAGCAGGCCAGGCCTGCGGTAGATTGGGCAGAATGATGGCGTTGGCCAGCACGGTGTCCGGCAAGGGGTTATAAAAGAAGGTGGGAATCCGTGATTTCAGCGTGTTATCCAGGTGCCGTCCCAAATAATGATCCGGATTGCCGGTAAGAATAATCCGGTGCCGGTCGTTCAGTTCGTACTCCCGGCCCTGATAATGGAGCACCGGCGGCTGCCGGGTTAAACCGCCCAGGGGGGCAAGCAGACCCTCTGGCACCAGGTTGGCTTCATCGAGCACCAGCAGGGGCGGATCTTTCGATAATGCCCACAGCAGCAGTGGCCCTTCACAAAATTCGGTGCCATGGTCCTCCGCCCCATTGCCCACTGAATAACTCACCAGCTGCGGTCCACCAAACAGGGCTTCTGAGGTGTGGTTGGGTCCAAGCTGAAGCACCTGACAGTCTGGATAACCAGCCCTGGCCGCTATGGCCCTGGCCATAAAGGTCTTGCCGGCTCCGGCCTCACCCTGCAGGAACACCACAGGATGCTTCCGGACCCTCCTGGCCAAATGCACCAGACGCCGCTCCTGCCGGGACCAGTGATGGCGCTGTTGGGCAAGGAGGGCATCGGGCAGATCGTGACACGGCCCGGGTAACTGATCACCAACAAAGGCAGTGGCCAGCAACTCCCGGATCTGTTGTGATTTCTGTTGATCGGTCTGATTCAGAATGGCGGCAATCTGGCTCTCCAGCGTCCCGGTCGTTTGGCTGATGACAGTGCCTTGCCTGAGTGATGACCGGTGAGCAATCAGGGTATCTTTTAAGGTTGAGCGCAGGTTCCCGTCAAAAAAGCGTTTTTGCCGGGCCAGCCGAAGATCAACTCCCAATTGCTGCGCCAAGGTTAACTGCTGTTCCCAAGGGGCGGCGGCGACCATATAGGTGGCCAGCTGCTTCACTGAGTCGTGAGATACAGGATGCGGGTCCTGGCTGCCCCGGTGTACCGTGGCCGGACAGTGCCGGGCCAGCATCCAGAAATCGGCCTTGATGTCCCTCAGCTCCGGAGTTGGGTGGTGGGTCAGCCAGTGCTGCAGGGCGAATCGGTCGGCACGGTTGTCGGTGGGCTGATCCGGATAATAACCGGCAATTTTCGCCTTGATGAAACTGTAAATCTCCGGGTCGCCACGATACGCCTTGGCCAGCAGCACATGCAAGGCGTGGCGTTGATGGCAGGGCAAAAGCCCGGGGCTACCGTCCAACAGGCGTTCTGACTCGGCCTGTTGCTCAAACCGATACTGAAAATCCTCCCCGGTCCAGGGCGGCCTGTCCGGATAGCGCTTTTTATAGGATTGGGGCAGAGACATCAGCAGGGAGTAGACCGGGTTTTCCGGTGCAGGTGGTTGGCTGTCGGAAACGTTGAGCAGGGCGTTGATCAATGCTGAGCCGGTGGCTTGCTGCCCCGGGGGAGGCATGAAGGTGACCCGCGCTCTTGGCAGATCCATCTTATGCCCATGAATAAACAGGTAAGGGGCGGGCAATAACAGGGTTTCCAGGTTGGCAGCCAATTCCGGGTTGCGCTCCAGACCATAAAGGGTCGTTGGCGTCCCATTGACCAGGGCATTCAGCAGTGGACTGTTGGTCAGGGAAAAAGTGAAACGGTTCTGGCTGGTGAGGTTGACCTGTTGCAGGGATTCCAGGGTGTCCCCGGGGTTGATCTGGTAGGTGAAAGTGCCGCAGTGTGGGTTGCAGGCCAGGGTGGTTGGACAGTAGCCAGCCCTTGCAGGGAGCAGTCGGTCGGTTGGCAAATTAGCAAACAAACGTGGTCTTTTACTCGCCGGTAACTGCTCCAGTTGGCACAGTAACCATAACCACTGTTTGTCATTCAGCTCGCCAGTGAGTACCAGTTGCCTGCAACCTTGCAGCAGATTGGAGAACATGTTCGTTTGCACAACGGCAGTGCCCTCCACCATCACATGGCCTTTGAGACGCTCGATTGAGCTGCCGTTAATCAGCACAAACGGGCTTTGGGGACAAAAAACGGTGCTGTCGCTGATCGTCTGATCTTTCCGGGCATTGAGTTCGGTGGCACAGATATGCGCTACGGACAGGGATATCTGCTCAGGCAGCCGGACCCATTGTTTGTTGGCGGTGAATCCGCCAACCCGTATGGCCGTTGCCAGGTCTGCTTGGAAGCCAGTGTCTTCCCATGGTGCGTTGTTAAACACCAGGTGGGTATTGTCTTTCAGGTTGGCCAGGGCCCCTTCAGAAAAAACCAGCCGACCCCGATCATTGAGGGTGATACCACCAAACAGTTGGTGGTACCAGTTGTCGGTGGTGGCAAAGTCGATGGTGACGCGGAGGGGATTGGCCGGGATGTCTTCCGTGGTTTTTTCGGCCAGCAAGGTTTCATCGGTCACCGAATCAGCAATATAGCAGTCGGCTTCTGATACGGCCTTTTCCGGCATTTGCCCCAATCTGCGCCAGAGGTCGGGGTTGGCGGGCTTACTTCCGTCCAGCATCCCGTGGTTGACCAGAAATACCCGCCGGATGTGGTCGCCCAGTGGTTTATCGTTACATTTGGGTCCCACCTGAAGAAGGTCATTAAAGCTGGCGATATCACCGGGTGTCATGGCGGTCAGGTCAAAAACCAGGGTCATCGGCTCATCCGTAAACAGTCGGCCTTCTGCTTTTTGTAATTGGCCGCCCTCTAGCCAGGTTTGTTGCATCAGGCCCTGTTTTTCCAGATCAGCCAGCGCTCGAATGCAATACGTTGCAGGCTGTTCATGGCGTAATTGATCAATAATTCGCTGTTGGGTTAACGGAGTATTGGCAAAAAAGAACTCACCGGTGCTCAGGCTCTGATGGGGCGCTTCCTGATCCGTTGGGCGGGCGGTGGAGTGATCGCTTGGAAAGTGAAAGGTAACTTGACAGACAGTGGCAGGCCTTTGTCCTAAATCAGGCGTTGGGACTTTTTGGGGTTCTCTCAATCCTGATCGCTGTGCTGAAGATTGCTGAAGCTTTGTTTGTCCATCGGAAAAATCCGATATTTTCCTTATGTTTCCCACCTGATGTGGTAAAGAGTGGGTAATTGTTTGATTTGGAAAAGAGTGATAATTGATAACTTCATTTGTTATTTTGTCCATTTGATCATCCGTGCCTGATTTATGAATACCGATGTCAGGAAATTATGGACAACAAAATAATAAGAAGGTTCCTGCCACGGAAACCCCATTTTGCAGCGGCGGTGGCCGCCAGGGCTAAATGGACAATTCATGATGAGTGGATACTCAACCGAAAGGAAAACCAGTTCAACTGGCTGGCCGGTATGCTGATAGCATTACTACCGACGAAATCATAAGTAGTCAGAAAATATGATTTCATTTGGTTAACTACTCAGGCTCTAATTGGCTTCCGGACTGCTCTACTATGAACACTGTCTATAGCTCACGAAACATTGGTCTGGAATCCTGAAAGAGCCACTACTTATTGCTTTCATTTTCGATCTGTGCAAGAAACTCATCCAAAAGAACAAGCAAATCATCCGCCTGAAGAACGACAGCGGAAGGCCGGTTAAAATACTCTTTTAAACGTTTTGGAGGTAATTTTAATTCGGTCATGGGGTCATCTTGCGGAATAGCAGCTGTAAGCAACGGCTCATAGTCAGGCCGCCTTGCCTCAGAATAGATATTATATTGTTGAGTCACCCAAATTGGAGGAGTGGTATCATTCCTGTGATGCGCTGCCAGCCAAATAAAGAATATTTTTCTTATTGCTCCGTTGGAAACACTAACCTTTTCACTCTCACATATTTCGCTAATTACTGACTTTAAGCCGGATTTTATTTTTTCAGCAATCTTATCGTTCATCGCATTTTTGGACAAAGAAGTACAGTCGAAAATAATAGGTTTGTAGCTTGTAGATTTTGATACATTCAGGAAAGCCGCCTCGCCGGAAATCAATTTTTCAGGGATGATAATGCTATTGCCCACAGGCTGGTGGTGGAGTTGTTGATGGATGCAAGGCTGGGATAGTCGCCCCAAAAGGGAGTGGCTCAAGGTCATCGTTTTGAAAAGGTTTATGCAGTACTGTGAAAATCGTGGATTTTCGTATTCAAGAAGGCTATCCGTTCTGGGTCCTGGAGAATAAGACTCAAGCATTCCTTTTACCCGGCTTTTTAACTGACAGGAATCACAGGACCCACAGAGCGTCTGTAGGATGGTCAATAATTCATATTTCAGAAATTGAGGCACCGAGCGGTAGAGGTCACATAGCCAGTTCAAATAGTGCACATCAGGCTCATGTATATGTATCAGTCGATATAATGGTCTCAGTTTATATTCGATATCTGCTCTTCGAATATCCCTGACTACTGAAAAATTCCAGGCACTTTTTTCTATGATACATTGCCAATCTTGTATTTTATCACCCAACAGGCAAAACATTTGTGGCGATAATAACACCCCCCAATTATTCGGCAAAGCGCTGGAGCCAAAAGGTGCTCTGTGGAATGCAGAGTAGTTATCTTTAATTTGGTGCATAGTATCAGTCAGTACTGATTTTTTATTGCACGACAGTAGCAAATCTTCAAGACCCTCAAGAGAATTCTCAATTTTGTCCATTAATGCAGGACCAGTTTTCGTTGAATTGATAAAATGGTTGAAATAGGCATACCCTCTTGTAGCGGGTGGCTTCAGGTCAGAACCACCTGGTTGACCATACTCCCCCCAGTTGGGTTCTATGATATCTGCTGTAACCCGTCCGCCACCACCGAGTTGGTATTGTCGCCAGGTTTGGCCGCCATCGGGGCTGATCTCAACAAAACGGTGCGAAACATTCACTACTTGCCGGGCAGGAATTCCCCAATAGTGACAGAGTATTTGGAAGATCGCCGCCTTGTGTCGGCAAACCCCTTGTTTCTCCCTGAGCATATTCAGCAACAGCTGGTCATCTTGTCCGGTCACATTTTTGCTGTCGGAAAATGTATCCAGCCAATCCATCAACGCCCTGAGTCGTTGCGGGATATCCAGGGCCCCATTGATATCACGCAGCTCTTCATAGGCTTTGCAGCTGTTCGTTTCGGAGTAAAAAATCTTTTCTTCCAGGACTTCTACAAGCCGTTGACTGCACAATCCCTCTTGTAATGTCAGACACTCGCCCGGTCTCAGTGGGGTAAAATAGGTTCGCCCGGGGGCAATGATAAAGTCCACCGTTACCGATGATGGTGTGGATGCCTTACTTTTGATTAACAGTTGCCCTGTCAGCTCGCTTCGGGCCAGCTCGATGGGGGTGTCCGGGGTGCAGCGCAGTGCCCGGAGCTGGTCCGAGGGCGTCAGGGCAGGCAAGGGCTGCCACTGGTTATTCAGGGTTAACGCAATGTTGCCGGGCAGTTCATCGGCACCAAGGTCGGTCCGCCAGACGGTATCATCAGGCCATCCTGGCACAGGGGTTATCGTGCCATTTGTCCAGTCGATGGGGTAGTCGCGCAACCGGCCGTCTTCATCCAGATGGGTCTGGACAAAAAAGAGACGATATAGGCGGGCATCGTAAGGAGTTTCAGGGAAGTATCTGGTGATCCTGAAGTGGCAGGGAGCCACAATATCGTCAAATGCGGAGGGGGAAGCCGAATGACTGTTTCTTTTCGGCTTTACCGTTGACCCGCTCTTGTGGCTGGTCTCTGGGCCTTGTTGCATGGCCTGTACAATCGTCATGATGTCTTGATCTGTTGTCTCCGGTGTCACCGTGATTTCACGGTCACGACAACGGAGTGCAGGCCCGAACTGTACCATGATGGGCGTCAACAGTCCGGGCATGCTATTGGCGAGGGTCTCAAGGGCCCGGCGCCGTTCTTCTTGCTTCATTCGTGCCAGGCTTGCGGTATCTTCCTGCAGCGGGGGTAGCGGTGTCTTTAAAGCGCGAAAGGGCAGTGACAGGTGTTGTCGCAAGGCCTGATGCCAATGTTCAGGCCGCTGGCTGGCCAGCTGCCGGGCGCTGCTGAACAGGTCGTCCAGTGCCAGTTGCACCGGGCGGTTCTGCTGATGCAGTGCTGTGGCCAGTTGGTGGAAGTGACCCGCCAGCCACTTGGGCAACCCATCAGGTATCTTGGGCAAACCCTGCACCAGCCCTTCCAGT
>NZ_PJPV01000157.1 GCF_002864045.1 Endozoicomonas acroporae | reverse complement strand
AAAATCGCACTGCTGCAAAAAGCAGGATTTGAGGTCATTGAAGTCCCGGTTAACACGCTTTTGAACCCGGATTCAATAAAACGATGTATTGATCAAATAAAGACCAGGGTAAACATCCCACCACAGGGTCATGGCTCTGTAATCAGTTAAAAGCGAGTCGGCAGATGAGAAATACGGCACTGCTTATATAAGTAGCTGGCCATATGGAATCATATATTTCTGGCTACTTGGGCAGGTGCTATGCGAGGCACAACGGAGGGAGCATAGCCGTAGCTATGTGACCGGAGTTGTAACGAAGCAGAGTGCCTGAACAAGGAGTCAGAAATATATGATTCCATATGGTTAGCTACTTATAAACATTTCAGCAAAATGAACTTCTGAACGGCACAGCAGTCTGCTTTTTATATTTTCATGAATTAATGAAATATAATTATGGATAGAAGCTCTGCCGGTATCAGTGGTCAATACGCCAGATCAGTTAATGATTGTAACCGTCTAGGTGGCCATGCCGCTTCCTCAAGGCGTGGACGATACCGACATGCCACGGTCAGGCAGTTGGATGATACCCCACGCACTAAACCGGGGCGTAATGCATCTTACCGTTCTTCTGACGCAGGCCCTTCTCAAAATCTACAGCGCCGTTCAGTAAACCCTGCTCAAGATTTTAATGCGCTGATCAAACAGGAAATAATGGATGATCTGGTGAGTCAATCGGATCGTTTGGGTCATCGCTATGATGGGAGAAATCACAGCTGGTATGCCAATTCCATTAAAAAATACACATCAGCTGCTAAAAGAGCGTTAAATCGAGCGGAACAAAGCCTGCTGACAGGTTTGCTGCAAAACTTTACCGTAACACGGCGTTGGGACTGGCGAAGCCTTACGACCACACTTCATTCATTAACTTCAGCGGGTGTTTTTACCCTTCATAAACCCGTGGATGAGCGTGTTAAGTGTACTCAGGCTGACTTATTGTCGACACTACTGGATGCAATCATATTCAAGTGCAACCAAAAACCTCAAGCCAGGGACATTGATGCCCGGGGAATCGCCAACCTGCTGTGGGCCATGGCGAAACTGATGGCCAACGGGCAGGAGTGGACACCAGGGCTCAAAGCGACAGTGGCCGCGCTGTTGCCCCACGTGAACGCACAGAAAGACCAATTTAATACTCAGCATATCGCCAACCTGCTGTGGGCCTTGGCGAAACTGGTAGACAACGGGCAGGCGTGGACACCAAGGCTAAAAAGGGCCGTGGCCGCATTGTTGTTTCAGGTAAACGCACAGAAAGATCAATTTAATGCCCAGGGAATCGCCAGCCTGCTTTGGGCCTTGGCGAAACTGGTGGACAACGGCCAGAAGCGGATACCAGAGTTCAAAGAGGTCGTAGCCACCCTGTTGTCCCACGTGAACGCACAGAAAGACCAATTTAATACTCAGGATATCGCCAACCTGCTGTGGGCCATGGCGAAGCTGGTGGACAACGGACTGGAGCAGACAACAGGCCTCAAAGCGACAATAGCCACGTTGTTGCCCCACGTGAACGCACAGAAAGATCAATTTAATCCTCAGCATATCGCCAATCTGCTGTGGGCCATGGCGAAACTGGTGGACAACGGGCAGGATCAGACATCAGAGCTCAACGAGGCCGTGGCCGCCCTTTTGCCCCACGTGAAGGTACAGAAAAACCAATTTAAGGCCCAGGGTATCGCCAACCTGCTGTGGGCCATGGCGAAACTGGTGGACAGCGGGCAGGATTGGGCACCGTGGCTCAAAGAGACCGTGGCCGCGCTGTTACCCCACGTGAACGCACAGCAAAATCAATTTATTCCTCAGCATATCGCCAACCTGCTGTGGGCCATGGCGAAACTGATGGACAACGGGCAGGAGCGGACACCAGAGTTCAAAGAGGCTGTGGGCGCACTGTTGCCCTACGTGAACGGACAGAAAGACCAATTTAATCCTCAGCATATCGCCAACCTGCTGTGGGCCATGGCGAAACTGGTGGACAACGGGCTGGAGCGAACACCAGGGATAAACGAGGCCGTGGCCGCCCTGTTGCCCCTCATGAACGCACAGCAAAACCAATTTACTCCTCAGCATATCGCCAACCTGCTATGGGCCATGGCAAAACTGTTGGACAACGGGCTGGAGCGAACACCAGGGCTCAACGGGGCCGTGGCCGCGCTGTTGCCCCATGTGAACGCACAGCAAAACCAATTTACTCCTCAGCATATCGCCAACCTGCTGTGGGCCATGGCGAAACTGGTGGACAACGGGCAGGAGCGGACACCAGAGGTCAAAGAGGCCGTGGCCGCGCTGTTGCCCTGCGTGAACACACAGAAAGACCAATTTAATCCCCAGGCCATCGCCATCCTGCTGTGGGCCATGGCGAAACTGGTGGACAACGGTCAGGAGCGGACACCAGAACTCAAAGAGGCCGTGGCCGCACTGTTACCCCACGTGAACGCACAGAAAGCCAGCTTTAAATCACAGGAAATCGCCAATCTGCTGTGGGTCATGGCGAAACTGGTGATCCATGGGCAGGAGCAGACACCAGAGCTCAACAAGGCCGTGACCGCCCTGTTGTCCCAAGTGAACGCAAAGAAAGACCAGTTTATTCCTCAGCATATCGCCAGTCTGCTGTGGGCCATGGCGAAACTGGGTGAGTTCGTTGAGCTGAATGTGGTTAAATCCACGTCTGAACTTCTTGTCTACCAAATCAGTCAATGCCCTCAGTTATCTCAGCAAGATATATCGATGTCTCTCTGGGGAGTATTGGTATGCTGTGCCAGGCTCTCTCCAGATGCCAATGCCAATGCCAATAAAAACAGCTTGCTTGAAAAGCACATGGATGCCCTGTTTACTCGCCTGAAAAATGCAGCCCCAAACGATGGAGATGAACAATCCATCATTGCCATGGCCGCAAGCTGGCTTGGCAGAGCGTGTCCGATCGTCCCCCATTACCAGAGTAACATGTCAAAACCTCATACCGCCTTCCGTGATCAACTTCAATCATGTATTCCCTCTTTAAAGATTGAAGCCGAAAGAAGTCTGAACTCATTACCTCCGGTTGATCTGCTACTGCCAGACCACAACATTATTATTGAAATTCAGGGACCCTCTCATTACGTGTGTGGTGATTTCAAAACCAGGAATGGTTCGACTCTGCTGAAAGTCGCACTGCTGCAAAAAGCAGGATTTGAGGTCATTGAAATCCCGACTAACACCTTTTGGACCCCGGATTCAATAAAACGATGTATTGATCAGATAAAGACCAGGTTGGACATCCCACCGCAGGGCCATGGCCCTGTATCACATAAAATCGGGTGGGCAGATGAGGCAAACGTTACCGTCGATAAAGGGTGTCAATCCTCAGATCATTGTTATTTAACCGCTGAAGAACATTTAGAAAAGCAAACAGGCAAACCCAAAAAAAGAAAAAGGAAGAGAAAAAAAAAGCCAATAACCTCTTCCCTTTCACCATGACTCAAGAACTGTGTTCATATTCCAGGGAAGGAGCGCCAGCGTTGAATACCTGTTGCCCAAAATGATTTGAAAATAACGGATTGGTGGCATCAGAAGTAGATGTGTATCCCCAACGGCTTGGTTTTACAGGCATTTCAGTAAAATGAACTTCTGAACAGAACAGCAGTCTGCTTTTTATACTTTCATGAATTAATGAAATATAATTATGGACAAAAGCTCTGCAGGTATCAGTGGTAAATACGCAAGATCAGATAATGCTTACAACCAACCGAATAACCATGCCCCTTCTTCAAGGCGTGGGCGATACAGGCATGCCACCGTCAGACAATGGGATCCTCCCCCCCGTACAGCCGCGAGGCGTAATGAATTTTACCAATCTTCTGCCCCATGCCCTTCTCAATATCTACTGCGCCGTTCAGTAAATCCTGCTCAAGATTTTAATGCTCTCACCCAACAGGAAAAAATGGATGGCCTGGTGAGTAAATCGTATCGTTTCGGTCATCGCTATGATGGGAGAGATCACGCCCTATATGCCAATTCAATTAAAAAATACACGTCAGCTGCTAAAAGACCGTTAAATCGGGTTGAACAAAGCCAGCTGATGCGTTTGCTGCAAAATTTCACAGTAACACGGAGTTGGAATTGGCGAAGCCTGACGACAACACTGAACTCATTTACTTCAGCGGGTGTTTTTACCCCTCATAAACCTATGGATCAGCGTGTTAAGCGTACACAAGCTGCCTTATTGTCGACGCTACTGGAGGCAATAATAGTCAAGTGCAACCGAAAAGCTAAAGCATGGGATATTGATGCCCGGGGAATCGCCAACCTGCTGTGGGCCATGGCGAAAATGGTGGACAACGGGCAGGAGCAGACACCAGAGTTCAAAGAGGCCGTGGCTGCGCTGATGCCCCATGTAAACGCACATAAAGACCAATTTATTCCTCAGCATATCGCCAACCTGCTGTGGGCCATGGCGAAACTGGTGAACAACGGGCAGGAGCGGACACCAGAGATCAACGAGACCGTGGTCGCGCTGTTGCCCCACGTGAACGCACAGAAAGACCAATTTATTCCTCAGCATATCACCAACCTGCTGTGGGCCATGGCAAAACTGGTGGACAACGGGCAAGAGCGGACACCCGGGCTCAACGAGACGGTGGCCACGCTGTTGCTCCACGTGAGCGCACAGACAGACCAATTTAATGCCCAGGGGATCGCCAACCTGCTGTGGGCCATGGCGAAACTGGTGGACAACGAGCAGGAGTGGATAACAGGGTTCAAAGGGGCCGTGGCCGTGCTGTTGCCCCATGTGAACGCAAAGAAAGACCAATTTATTCCCCAGGCTATCGCCAACCTGCTGTGGGCCATGGCGAAACTGGTGGACAACGGGCAGGAGCGGACACCGGAGTTCAAAGAGGCCATGGCCGCGCTGTTGCCCCACGTGAATACACAGAAAGCTAACTTTAAACCACAGGAAATCACCAACCTGCTATGGGCCATGGCGAAACTGGTGGACAGCGGGCAGGAGCAGACAACAGAGCTCAAAGAGGCCGTAGCCGCGCTGTTGCCCCACCTGAACGCACAGAAAGATCAATTTAATGCCCAGGATATCGCCAACCTGCTGTGGGCCATGGCGAAACTGGCGAACGAAGGGCAGGAGCAGACACCAGAGCTCAACGAGGCCGTGCCCGCGCTGTTACCCCACGTGAACACACAGAAAGGCCAGTTTATTCCTCAGCATATCGCCAACCTGCTGTGGGCCATGGCGAAACTGGTGGATAACGGGCAAGAGCAGACACCAAGGCTCAAAGAGGCCGTGGCCGTGCTGTTGCTCCTCGTGAGCATACAGAAAAACCAATTTAAGGCCCAAGGAACCGCCAACCTGCTGTGGGCCATGGCGAAACTGGTGGACAACGGCCTGGAGCGGACACCAGAGCTCAACGAAGCCTTGGCCGCGCTGTTGCCCCACGTGAAAGCACTGAAAAACCAATTTATTCCTCAGCATATCGCCAACCTGCTGTGGGCTATGGCGAAACTGGCGGAAAAAGGGCAAAAGCAGACACCAAGGTTCAATGAGGCCGTGGCCGCCCTGCTACCCTGCGTGAACGCACAGAAAGCTAACTTTAAACCACAGGAAATCGCCAACCTGCTGTGGGCCATGGCGAAACTCGTGGACAACGGGCAGGAGCAGACACCGCTGCTCAAAGAGGCCGTGGCCGCGCTGTTGCCACTCGTCAACACAGCGAAAGCTAACTTTAACCCACAAGAAATCGCCAACCTGCTGTGGGCCATGGCGAAACTCGTTGACAACGGGCAGGAGCTGGCACCAGGTCTCAAAGAGGCTGTGGCCGCGCTGTTGTCTCACGTGAACGCACAGAAAGACCAATTTATGCCTCAGCATATCGCCAACCTGCTGTGGGCCATGGTAAAACTGATGGACAACGGTCAGGAGCGGACACCAGAGCTCAAAGAGGCCGTGGCCGTGCTATTGCCCCTCGTGAACGCACTGAAAGCTAACTTTAAACCACAGGAAATCGCCAACCTGCTGTGGGCCATGGCGAAACTGGGCGAGCTTGTAGAGCTGAATGTGGTTACCTCCACGTCCGAATCGCTTGTCTACAAAATCATTGACAACCCTCAGCTCTCTCAGAAAGGCATATTGATGTCTCTCTGGGGAGTCATGGTATTGTGTGCCAGGTTGGCTCTGGACTCTAATGCCAATAAAAATAACTTGCTTGAAAAGCACATGGATGACCTGTTTACTCGCCTGGAAAATACATCCCCGGATAATGAAGAGGATCAACACATCATTTCCATGGCCGCCAGTTGGCTTGGGAGAACGTGTCCGGTCATCCCCCATTACCAGACAAACATTTCAAAAACTCAAACCGACTTCCGCGATCAACTCCAGTCATGCCTTCCAGCTTTGAATATTGAAGAAGAAAAGAGTCTGAACTCATTACCTCCGGTTGACCTGCTACTGCCAGACCACAACATAGTGATTGAAATTCAGGGACCGTCTCATTACGTGAGTGGTGATTTCAACACCAGGAATGGTTCGACTCTGCTGAAAATCGCACTGCTGCAAAAAGCAGGATTTGAGGTCATTGAAATCCCGGTTAACCAGCTCAGGAGCCGGGATTCAATAAAACTATATACTGATCAAATAAAGACCAGGGTAGACATCCCGCCACAGAGTCATGGCTCTGTATTACTGAACAGCGGGTCGGCCAATGAGAAATACGGCACTGCTTATATATAAACATTTCAGCAAAATGAACTTCTGAACCGCACAGCAGTCTACTTTTTATATTTTCATGAATTAATGAAATATAATTATGGACGGAAGCTCTGCAGGTATCAGTGGTCAATACGCAAGATCCGATAATAATCATAACCGACCGGGTGGCCGTGCTGCTGCTTCGAGGCGTGGACGATACCGACATGCCACGGTCAGGCAGTGGGATAATAACCCACGCACTAACCCGGGGCGTAATACATTTTACCGTTCTTCTGACGCACGCCCTTCTCAATATCTACAGCGCCGTTCAGTAAACCCTGCTCAAGATTTTAAGGCGCTCATCAAGCCAGAAATAATGGATGATCTGGTGAGTCAATCGGATCATTTCGGTGATCGCTATGATGGTAGAAGTCACGGCCAGTATGCCAATTCAATTAAACAATACACATCCGCTGCAAAAAGACCGTTAAATCGAGCAGAACAAAGCCAGCTGATACGTTTGCTGCAAAATTTTACCGTAACACGGCGTTGGGACTGGAGAAGCCTTACGACAACACTCCATTCATTGACTTCAGCGGGTGTTTTTACCCCTCATAAACCCATGGATGGGCGTGTTAAGCGTACTCAGGCTGCCTTACTGTCAACACTACTGGATGCCATCATTTTCAAGTGCAACCAAAAACCTCACGCCAGGTATGTTGATGCCCTGGGTGTCGCCAACCTGCTGTGGGCCATGGCAAAACTGGTGGACAACGGGCAGGAGCAAACATCAGAACTCAAAGAGACCGTGACCGCCCTGTTACACCTAGTGAACGCACAGAAAGCTCAATTTAATGCCCAGCATATTGCCAACTTGGTGTGGGCCATGGCGAAACTGATGGCCAACGGGCAGGAGTGGACACCAGAGCTTAAAGAGGCCGTGTCCGCACTTTTGCCCCACGTAAACGCACAGCAAGCTAACTTTAAACCACAGGAAATCGTCAACCTGCTGTGGGGCATGGCGAAACTGGTGGACAACGGGCAGGAGCAAACACCAGAACTCAAAGAGGCCGTGGCCGCGCTGTTGCCCCAGGTGAACGCACAAAAAGACCAATTTATTCCTCAGGGTATCGCCAACCTGCTGTGGGCCATGGCGAAACTGGTGGACAACGGCCATGAGCAGACACCAGAGCTCAAAGGGGCTATGGCCGCGTTATTGCCCAACGTGAACACTCAGAAAGCTAACTTTAACCCACAGGAAATCGTCAACCTGCTGTGGGCCATGGCGAAACTGGTGGACAACGGGCGGAAGAAGACACCAGGTCTCAAAGAGGTCGTGGCCACGTTGTTGCCCCACGTCAACGCACAGAAAGACCAATTTAATACCCAGGGCATCACCAGCCTGCTGTGGGCCATGGCAAAACTGGTGGACAACGGGCTGGAGCTGACACCAGGGCTCAACGAGGCCGTGGCCGTACTGTTGCCCCCTGTGAACGCACAGAAAGCTAACTTTAAGCCAAAGGAAATCGCTAACCTGCTGTGGGCCATGGCAAAACTGATGGACAACGGGATGGAGCAGACACCAGGGCTCAACGAGGCCGTGGTCGCGCTGTTGCCCCACGTAAACACACAGAAAGCTAACTTTAAACCACAAGGTATCGCCAACCTGTTGTGGGCCATGGCAAAACTGGTGGACAACGGCCAGAAGCAGACACCAGGGCTCAACGAAACCTTAGGCGCATTGTTGCCCTGCGTGAATGCACAGAAAGCTAACTTTAAACCACAAGGTATCGCCAACCTGCTGTGGGCCATGGCGAAACTGGTGGACAGCGGGCAGGCGCTGACACCAGGGCTCAAAGAGGCCGTGGCCGCGTTGTTGCCCCACGTGAATGCACAGAAAGACCAATTTATTCCTCAGCATATCGTCAACCTGCTGTGGGCCATGGCAAAACTGGTGGAAAACGGGCAGGCGCTGACACCAGGGCTCAAAGCGACTGTGGCTAAGTTGTTGCCCCATGTGAACGCACAAAAAGACCGATTTATTCCTCAGCATATCGCCAACCTGCTGTGGGCTATGGCGAAACTGGTGGACAACGGACAGGCGCTGACACCAGAGCTAAAAGCAGCCGTGGCTACGCTGCTGCCCCACATGAAAACACTGAAAGCCAGCTTTAAAACCCAGGAAAACACCAACCTGCTGTGGGCCATGGCGAAACTGGTGGACAACGGGCAGGCGTTGACACCAGTACTCAAAGAAGCCGTAGCCGCGCTGTTTCCCAACGTGAACGCACAGAAAGACCAATTTAATGCCCAGACTATCACCAACCTGCTGTGGGCCATGGCGAAACTGGTGGACAACGGGCAGGCGCTGACCCCAAGGCTCAAAGAGGCCGTGGCCGAGTTGTTGCCCCACGTGAATGCACAGAAAGACCAATTTATTCCTCAGCATATCGCCAACCTCCTGTGGGCCATGGCGAAACTGGGTGAACTCTTTGAGCTGAATTTGGTTAAATCCACGACTGAATATCTGGTCTACCAAATCAGTCAATACCCTCAGTTATCTCAGCAAAATATATCGATGTCTCTCTGGGGAGTGATGGTATGCTGTGCCAGGTTGTTTCTAGACTCTAATGCCAATAAAAATAACGTGTTTGAAAAACAACTGGCTGCCCTGTTTTCTCGTCTGGAAAATACATCTCCGGATAATGTAGAGGATCAATCCGTTATTGCCATGGCCGCAAGCTGGCTTGGCAGAGCGTGTCCGATCGTCCCCCATTACCAGACTAACCTGTCAAAACCTCAAGCCGACTTCCGCACTCTACTCCAATCATGCATTCCCTCTTTGCAGATTGAAGAAGAAAAAAGTCTGAACGCATTACCTCCGGTTGATCTGCTACTGCCAGACCACAACATGGTGATTGAAGTTCAGGGACCGTCTCATTACGTGGGTGGTGATTTCAACACCAGAAATGGTTCGACTCTGCTGAAAATCGCACTGCTGCAAAAATCAGGATTTGAGGTCATTGAAATCCCGATTAACCAGCTCAGGAGCCAGGATTCAATGAAACTATGTATTGATCGAATAAAGACCAGGTTAAAGATCCCGCCACAGAGTCATGGCTCTGTATCACTTAAAAGCGGGTCGGCAGATGAGAAATACGGCACTGCTTTATATAAACCAAAATGAACTTCTGAACTGCACAGCAGTCTGCTTTTTATATTTTCATGAATTAATGAAATATAATTATGGACAGAAGCTCTGCCGGTATCAGTGGTCAATACGCAAGATCAGATAATAACCATAACCGACCGGGTGGCCATGCTGCTTCTTCGAGGCGTGGACGATACCGACATGCCACGGTCAGGCAGAGGGATGATACCCCACGCACTAACCCGGGGCGTAATACATTTTACCGTTCTTCTCACGCATGCCCTTCTCAACATCTACAGTGCCGTTCAGTAAACCCTGCTCAAGATTTTAATGCCCTCATCAAACAGGAAATAATGGATGATCTGGTGAGTCAATCGGGTCGTTTCGGTCATCGCTATGATGGGAGAAATCACGGCTGGTATGCCAGTTCAATTAAAAAATACACATCAGCTGCTAAAAGACCGTTAGATCGAGCTGAACAAAGCCAGCTGATGCATTTGCTGCAAAATTTCACAGTCACACGGAGCTGGAATTGGCGAAGCCTGACGACCACACTTCATTCATTGACTTCAGCGGGTGTTTTTACCCCTCATAAATCCATGGATGGGCGTGTTAAGCGTACTCAGGCTGCCTTATTGTCAACACTACTTGATGCAATCATATTCAAGTGCAACCAAAAACCTCAAGCCAGGGATGTTGATGCCCAGGGGGTCGCCAACCTGCTGTGGGCCATGGCAAAACTGGTGGACAAAGGACAGGAGCAGACCCCAGAACTCAAAGAGGCCGTGGCCGCGCTGTTGCCCCACGTGAACGCACAGAAAGACCAATTTAATGCCCAGCATATTACCAACTTGCTGTGGGCCATGGCGAAACTGATGGCCAACGGGCAGGAGTGGACACCAGAGCTTAAAGAGGCCGTGTCCGCACTTTTGTCCCACGTAAACGCACAGCAAGCTAACTTTAGACCACAGGAAATCGCCATCCTGCTGTGGGCCATGGCGAAACTGGTGGACAATGGGCAGGAGCAAACACCAGAACTCAAAGAGGCCGTGGCTGCGCTGCTGCCCCACGTGCACGCACAAAAAGACCAATTTATTCCTCAGGGTATCGCCAATCTGCTGTGGGCCATGGCGAAACTGGTGGACAACGGCCAGGAGCAGACACCAGAGCTCAAAAATGCTGTGGCCGCGCTGTTGCACCGCGTGAACACGCAGAAAGCCCAACTTAATGCCCAACATATTACCAACTTGCTGTGGGCCATGGCGAAACTGATGGCCAACGGGCAGGAGTGGACACCAGAGCTTAAAGAGGCCGTATCCGTACTTTTGTCCCACATAAACGCACAGAAAGCTAACTTTAAACCACAGGAAATTGCCAACCTGCTGTGGGCCATGGCCAAACTGGTGGACAAGGGGCTGGAGCAAACACCAGAATTCAAAGAGGCTGTGGCCGCGCTGTTGCCCCACGTGAACGCACAAAAAGACCAATTTATTCCTCAGGGTATCGCCAACCTGCTGTGGGCCATGGCGAAACTGGTGGACAACCTCCTGGAGCAGACACCAGAGTTCAAAAAGGCCGTGGCCGCGTTGTTGCCCATCGTGAACACTCAGAAAGCTAACTTTAACCCACAGGAAATCGTCAACCTGCTGTGGGCCATGGCGAAACTGGTGGACAACGGGCTGGAGCAGACATCAGGTCTCAAAAATGCCGTGGCCGCGTTGTTGCCCCACGTGAACGCACAGAAAGCTCACTTTAAACCACAGGAAATCGCCAGTCTGCTGTGGGCCATGGCAAAACTGGTGGACAACGGGCTGGAGCTGACACCAGAGCTCAAAGAGGCCGTACCCGTCCTGTTGCCCCACGTGAACGCACAGCAAGCTAACTTTAAGCCACAGGAAACTGCCAACCTGCTGTGGGCCATGGCAAAACTGGTGGACAACGGGCTGGAGCAGGCAACCAAGCTCAAACAAGCACTTGCTGTGCTGTTGCCACACGTGAACGCACAGAAAGACCAATTTAATGCCCAGGATATCGTCAACCTGCTGTGGGCCATGGCGAAACTGGTAGACAACAGGCTGGAGCAGGTACCAGGGCTCAAAGCGTCCGTCGCCGCGCTGCTGCCTCCTGTGAACGCACAGAAAGCTGACTTTAAGCCACAGGAAACTGCCAACCTGCTGTGGGCCATGGCAAAACTGGTAGACAACGGGCTGGAGCAGACACAAGGGCTCAAAGAGAGCTTAGCCGTGCTGTTGTCCCACGTGAACGCACAGAAAGACCAATTTAATGCCCAGGATATCGCCAACCTGGTGTGGGCCATGGCGAAACTGGTGGACAACGGGCTGGAGCAGATACCAGAGCTCAAAGAGGCCTTAGGTGCATTGTTGCCCCACGTGAATGCACAGAAAGCTAACTTTAAACCGCAAGGTATCGCCAACCTGCTGTGGGCCATGGCAAAACTGATGGACAACGGGCAGGAGCAGACACCAGAGCTCAAAGCGGCCGTGGCCACGCTGCTGCCCCACGTGAACGCACTGAAAGCTAACTTTAAACCCCGGGAAATCGCCAACCTGCTGTGGGCCATGGCGAAACTGGTGGACAACGGGCATGCGCAGACACCAGAACTCAAAGAAGCCGTGGCCGCGCTGTTGCCCCACGTGAACGCACATAATGACCAATTTAATGCCCAGGATATCGCCATCCAGCTGTGGGCCATGGCGAAACTGGTGATCAACGGACAAGAGCAGACGCCAGAGCTCAACGAGGCCGTGTTCGCACTTTTGCCCAAAGTGAACGCAAAGAAAGACCAATTTATTCCTCAGCATATCTCCCACCTGCTGTGGGCCATGGCGAAACTGGGAGAACTCGTTGAGCTGAATGTGGTTAAATCCACGACTGAACTTCTTGTCTGCCAAATCAGTAAATACCCTCAGCTATCTCAGCAAGAAATATCGATGTCTCTCTGGGGAGCATTGGTATGCTGTGCCAGGCTGTCTCCAGACTCCCATGCCAATAAAAACAGCTTGCTTGAAAAGCACATGGATGATCTGTTTACTCGCCTGGAAAATGCATCCCCAAACAATGAAGAGGATCAATCCATCATTGCCATGGCCGCAAGCTGGCTTGGCAGAGCGTGTCCGATCGTCCCTCATTACCAGACAACCATTTCAAAACCTCAGGCCGACTTCCGCGCTCAACTCCAATCATGTATTCCCTCTTTACAGATTGAAGAAGAAAGGAGTCTGAACTCATTACCTCCGGTTGATCTGCTACTGCCAGATCACAATATTATTATTGAAGTTCAGGGACCCTCTCATTATGTGTGTGGTGATTTCAACACCAGGAATGGTTCGACTCTGCTGAAAATCGCACTGCTG
>NZ_PJPV01000156.1 GCF_002864045.1 Endozoicomonas acroporae | reverse complement strand
TAGAGCATCTATAGTCGCGTCTGAAGTAGCTGGCCATATGGAATCACATATTTCTGGCTACTTGGGCAGGTGCTATGCGAGGCACAACGGAGGGAGCATAGCCGTAGCTATGTGACCGGAGTTGTAACGAAGCAGAGTGCCTGAACAAGGAGTCAGAAATATGTGATTTCATATGGTTAGCTACTTAATAACTCCATGCTGTCATGGCAGGTAATGCTGCATTTACCGAGCATGGAAAGCAGAAGGATCTCGATAGCAGCATATCCATAGCAAGAAAAATAATGGAGGCATCAAGATGGCTCAAACTTTTAACTATCTCACCAATGCGCTGCAAAGCACCGTGGAAAGCGGCAGGCTGATTGATATTCGTGGCCGTGTTACTGAAGTTCAGGGCATGATCATCAAAGCGGCGGTGCCTGGTGTCAAAATCGGTGAGCTCTGCGAGCTGGTATCCCCCAATAACCCGAATGACAGTGACCGGAACTCATACGCCGAAGTGGTCGGTTTCCAGGGACATGAGACGGTACTATCCCCCCTGGGTGAAATTATGGGGATCTCCTCCACCACTGAAGTTATTCCAACCGGCAAAGTACACCATGTAGCCGTTGGCCCTCACCTGCTGGGGCATGTGCTGGACGGTATGGGCAACCCATTAAACCCTGAAGCATTTAATGGCATTGAGCCTGAAGCTCATTACCCGGTGTATACCGATGCCCCCGACCCCATGACCCGAAGAATTATTGACCACCCCATTCCCCTGGGCGTTAAAGCCATTGATGGCGTTCTAACCTGTGGTGAAGGGCAGAGAATGGGGATCTTTGCAGCGGCCGGTGGTGGTAAGAGTACCCTGTTGTCCATGCTGGTCAAGGGAGCGGAAGTGGATGTCACCGTACTGGCCCTGATCGGTGAACGGGGACGGGAGCTGCGGGAGTTTATCGAGCACGACCTTGGCCCGGAGGGGGTAAAGAAGTCAGTTATTATTGTCGCAACCTCCGACAAGTCCTCCATGGAACGTTCCAAAGCCGCGTACACCGCAACAGCCGTTGCTGAGTTTTTCCGTGATAAAGGCAAACGGGTTCTTCTGCTTATGGACTCTGTCACCCGTTTTGCCCGTGCCCAGCGTGAAATCGGACTGGCCGCCGGAGAACCACCGACCCGCCGGGGTTTCCCGCCCTCGGTATTTGCCACCCTGCCCAAGCTGATGGAGCGCACCGGGATGTCAGATGTGGGTTCTATTACGGCACTCTACACCGTGCTGGTTGAAGGGGATGACATGACCGAGCCGGTAGCGGATGAAACCCGCTCGATTCTTGATGGTCATATCATTCTCTCCCGAAAGCTGGCCGCATCCGGGCACTACCCGGCCATTGATGTGCTGGCCAGTGCCAGCCGTGTGATGAATGCCATTACTACCGAAGACCACCGGGCGGCGGTCAGTCGGGCAAGAGCCCTGATGTCCAAATATGAAGATATTGAGTTACTGGTCAAAGTCGGGGAATACAAACAGGGGGCTGACCCACTGGCCGACGAGGCGATTCAGAAAATTGAAACCATCCGTTCTTTTCTCAAGCAGAGAACGGATGAACTGATGCCCCTTGACCAGACAATTGCCCAACTACAGCAAATCGTAGGTTACTGAGAAGATGCTGCATGATCTGCTGAAGGTTAAAAATATACGGGAGGAATCGGCTGAACGGGAGGTGAAGCGCTGTCAGCATGAGCTGGATCTCGCCCATCAGGAGGTCGAACAACGCAAGCAGGAAGTGGCACAACGTCAAAAGGATCTGGAAGAGTATGTTGTATGGCGCAGTCAAGAAGAACAGCGGCTATACGATAACATTATGAACACCAGTGTTCAGCAGCATGATCTGGATCTGTTGAAGCAGAAAGTTGCCATGTTACGGGAGAAAGATGCCTCCCTGGAACAGGCCATTGCCGATGCAGAACAGCGGGTGGTAGAAGCACAACAAGAGGTAGTCAAAGCGGAGCAGGTCCTCGAAGAAGCGAGACAGGCTCACTTTAAAGCCAAGATGGCTGTGGAGAAGTTTGAGGAGTTCTGCAAGGTACAGGATGAAGAGGCTGAGAAAGAGGCCAAACGTCTTGAAGATCTGGAAATGGAAGAATTTACCGTCAAATCCAAGGAATAGGAGTTAATCATCATGTCAACACACGGCGTGAATCAAACCAGCACTCAGCCAACCCCACCCCCGCAACAGAATGATGCTAACCAGCAAAGTCGCAATGTATCCGATAAGCAGGCTAACGACTTTGCTGATCGCATGGCAAAAGAAAAGCGTGGTAAAGAGAAAAAAACGGGTGGCGATAAGGAGCAAAGCCTGGAAAGTCTGGAAAGCCTGCTGGCCGAGCGGAACAAAAACTCTAAGAATGCCATCAGGGGACGCCAGGAGAAAGGTTCTCGCGAAGGTTCTCAGGAAGAGAAGAGCAATGAGAATATGTTCAAGAATACCCGCGAAGACGCCTCTGAGCAGGTCATGGTCAATAACACCCAGAACCCGATTAAAGCCGATACCCAGCTTCAGACCCAGATTCGTGAGATCCAGCAGACCAGTAGCGTAAAAGAAGTTGAAGCCGCACTTCAGAAGATGGCCGATCAAATACAGGTGTCTGCCAAGGATGCGGTGAATGGGGCAGAGGTTCGCATTTCCCTGAAAGACAATGTGCTGCCGGGTACCGAGATCAGAATCCAGAGACACGGTGGCGAGTTGACAGTCACCATGAACACCACATCAGCAGAAGCCGGAAACTTTCTGGCCCAGCATGAAGCCAACCTGCAGAAAATGCTGGCTGAGCGATTCTCCAACGACAAGGTTCAGGTAAATATCAATATGTCAGGTGGCGATAACCAAGACAGTGATGGTCGCTCCCGTAACCAGTATGCGGCAGAAGATGATAACGACCAGAACTCTTCCAGAAACGACCGGGCATAGGTTGAACCATGGCAGCAGAAACTCTTGATCTACCCTCTGTCTCACCGTCGCAGCTGCTGCTTGGCCAAATCCTCAGCAACCGCCAGACAGAGCTTGCACTGCCGGTTAATGAGGACAGGTGGGACATATCCCTGGGCAGTATTGCCCCGGAAACCATGCCTGCTATCTGCATGCAGCTGGAAATCAATCACCAGCCCGTTTCTCTGTACACCGGCAGCGCCTTCATTGACCTGATCATGCCGGACAATCTGAACAGCAAGATACTGCTGAAACTGCCAAAAGACTTGATGCTGGCCGCCCTGGGGAACAGGCTGCAAACCCTGCTGGCGCATCTGATGCAGGGGCTTGGCATTGCCATCCAGTTCACCGACCTGACACCCAATAAAGATAAATCAAAGCGTGCAGAACTGGCGATGAATATCCGGATAGGCGGTACGCAGTACCCCATTTACCTGGAAAGCACGCCCATTGTTTTTGAGCTGCTCAAACTGCTGCCCACTCATATCCGCGAGCAATCCACCGATATACCTATCTGGGCAGGTCTTGAACTTGGACGGGCAAAACTGTCTAAAGAGGAAACCAGCGCCCTGGGTGTCGGTGACATTGTATTTTTTAATTACCACGTCACCGGGCAGCAGCTGATTATCAGAGTAAACCCGGATACGGCTTTCATCGGGGAAGCAGAGGGTTCTCACATCACCATCAAGCACAGGATGGACTCAATGGAAGACGATCAAATGCATCATGAACAGGAGCCTATCGACCTGTCAGATATTGAGATTGACCTGGTATTCGAAGTGGGGCGGCAGCAGTTCACTGCACAGGAAGTCCAGTCTCTTCAGCCTGGCCATGTGTTTGAGCTGGATCGTCCCATCGAACAACCGGTTAAGGTTCGTGCCGGCGGCAAATTGATTGCCGAGTGCCAGCTGGTACAAATAAATAATCGACTGGGTGCACGTATTACCAGAATTGTCGACTGACTGACTACCTAAACAATAACGTCTCTTGTTCATACTCTGAGACTGGAAAAGGCGACTATGGAAAGCGGCGCAATTACTCTCACCAGTCCATTTTATCTGATGATCCCACTGGCGCTGATGGCGCTGGTGCCCTTTCTTGCGGTGATGGGTACATCCTTCCTGAAACTGGTGGTGGTATTTTCCATTCTCAGAAACGCTACCGGTTTGCAGCAGATTCCTCCCAATATTGCCATGAATGCCCTGGCCATTATCCTGACGCTATACATCATGGCACCGGTAGGTTTTGAGGCATGGGATATCGCGCAAGAGGAGAACATCAGCTTTCAGGGTGAAGACAGTAGAGAGCTGATGAATAACATCGAACTGCTGATAGCCCCCTATCGGGACTTCCTGAAAAAAAATACCACGGAGCGGGAAAGAAACTTCTTTCTGAAAACCGCAAGAATATTGTGGCCAAAGGCTTACCAGGCACAACTGAGCGCAGATGACCTGGTGGTTCTGATGCCGTCCTACTGTATCACGGAACTGACCAAGGCCTTCGAGATTGGCTTTCTGCTCTATTTGCCGTTTATCGTTATTGACCTGATCGTCTCTAACATCCTTCTCGCTATGGGTATGATGATGGTGTCACCCATGACCATATCCCTGCCCTTCAAGCTCTTGCTGTTCGTACTGCTGGATGGCTGGACCCGGCTAATCCACGGACTGGTGCTAAGTTATGCATGACCCGCATATACTGACACTCACAGCCCAGGCACTCTGGCTGACACTGTTACTGTCCATGCCTCCTATCATCGCGGCATCGGCGGTTGGTCTGCTGATCAGTTTGATTCAGGCACTGACCCAGATTCAGGAACAGACACTGCCATTTGCCTTCAAACTGGTCGCGGTCATTATCAGTATCTTCCTAACATCCCGCTGGATGGGCATCGAGGTCTATAACTTCTCAGTGGCCGTGATGGATATGTTCGAAAGGCTCTGACCATGATCCTGCCCATTGATGATCTGAAAGAGTGGTTTTACATCCTGTCAATGGGGATGCCCCGCATCGTTGCCATGTTTACCGTTCTGCCCATGCTGCACAAGCGGAACCTTGGTGGGTCGATGATTCGCAACGGCATCTGCATGAGCCTGGTGCTGTTCATGCACCCCATGCTGTCTGAGACCAAACCCGACGAAACACTGACCATCTACGACACCGGTGGCATCGTAATCAAAGAAGTCTTTATCGGTGCCATCATGGGTTTCGTCCTGGCGATCCCATTCTGGGCAATGGAAGCTGCCGGTTTTTTTATTGATAACCAGCGGGGTGCTTCCATGGCCAGTACCCTCAACCCGTTTTCCGGCGCAGAAACCTCCCCGATGGGCATCCTGTTCAGCCAGGCCTTTATTGCCATGATCATGACCAGTGGGCTGTTTCTATTGATGCTGGAAAGCATGATGCTCACCTATCAGGTCTGGCCGGTTTTCAGCTACTTCCCAAAGATCAATCAGGAAGCGGTGACGTTTTTCCTTGGCCAGTTTGACCTGATTATCAAACTGTCCATGTGGCTCTCTGCGCCGGTCATCATCTGCATGTTCATCACCGAATTTGGCATTGCCCTGATCAGCCGGGCGGCTCCCCAGCTGAACGTGTTCATCCTGGCCATGCCCATTAAATCCGGTGTTGCCCTTGCTATTCTGGTGGTTTACATCGGAACCATTCTGGAATTATCCCAAAAGCACATGATGGGAATCCCTGAGATGTTTGAATCATTGGGAGTGATCTGGAAATGAGTGCAGAAAAAACCGAACAGCCCACCCCCAAAAAACTCCGTGATGCACGGCAAAAGGGCCAGGTCGCCAAAAGTAAAGAAGTATCCGGCACCTTTAACCTTATCGCGGTACTGGCAACGCTCTGGTACATGAGTGACACCTTTATTGACAAGATCAAGCAGATGGTGGTGTTTCCCACGTTGAGCTACAACGAACCCTTTGAAGTCTCTTTCAAAATCGTTACCCACGGTATTCTCAGTTTAACCATGGACCTGCTGATTCCCCTGGTCGCCGTCTCCATGTTTTCGGCGATTATCGGCAACGTCATGCAGTTTGGCCTGCTGTTTGCGCCTGAAGGCATTAAACCGGATATTGGAAAAATCAGCCCGGTTGGTGGGTTGAAAAAGATTTTCGCCATGAAAAACCTTATGGAGTTTTTCAAGTCGGTGATCAAAATCCTGTTTCTGTCATTTGTTGTGTATTACGTCATTTACAGCAGTGTGGGCGACATGGTTGACATGCCCTATTGCGGCACTTCATGCATATTACCGGTCGCTGCCCATCTGATAAAAAAGCTGCTGCTCTACGCCATGGTTGCTTTCGTGATTATTGCGATTCTCGACTATATGTTTGAGCGCTACAACTTTATGAAACAGAACCGGATGAGCAAGGATGAGGTCAAACGGGAGCATAAAGAGAGTGAAGGTAGCCCGGAAATTAAAGGTAAGCGGAAGGAAATTCATCAGGAAATACTCAACCAGGCAGAAAACACCGGAAAATCAGACGTTGTTATTAAAAACCCGACCCATCTGGCCATTGGTTTGCAGTACCGTCAGGGTAAGACGCCACTGCCTGTTGTCACGGTTAAAGGTCGTGGTGGTCATGCCCGGTTTATTATCAAAATTGCTGAAAAAGAAGGCATTCCTGTTCTTGAAAACGTACCACTGGCGCATGCCCTGTTCCATTTAAACATTGCCGATTTTATTCCCGGCGAGCTGATTGAGCCTGTTGCCGAAGTATTCCGCTGGGTACAGGAAATTAAAGAGCAGGAAAATGAGGGAGAGTCGCCTGGCGAGTAGCCAGTAGTTCACCAAATGAACTCATATTTTATTCTATCCCCTCCCGTATAAAGACTTTGATCAGCAGGTCGACAACCTCCCACTGCCAGTTCTGTGCTGCCAACATCAGGGCAGTGACGCCATTGTCCGTACTGGCATTGAGCTCAGCGCCCTTATCGACCAACAGCCTGACAGTCTCCACGTGTCCATTCCGGGATGCAAACATCAGGGCTGTGACACCATTCCCCATGCGGACATTAACCTTGGCGTCACTGTCAATCAACAGCTCAGCAACATCCCGATACCCCCTCTCGCATGCCGACATCAAGGCAGTAAAACCATCGTTCCTGGCAACATTGACCTCAGTGCCGATGTCAATCAGCAGCTCGGCGACCTCACGCCGCCCGTGCAGGGACGCCAACATAAGGGCGGTGGTACCATTTTTTAAAACAACATCGACCTCAGCCCCCCTGTCGATCAACAGCCTGACAATCTCCGCGTGTCCATTCTGAGATGCAAACATCAGGGCAGTGAGGCCACTGTCCATAACGACATTGACGTCAGCGCCCCTGTCAATCAGCAACCTGGCAACCTCCCGGTGTCCTTTCTCGCAGGCAAACATCAGGGCAGTGGAACCATCATCCATGGCAACATCGATTTCAGAGTTGTTATCAATCAGCAGCCGGGCAACCTCCAGGTGCCCATTCCGGGATGCCAACATCAGAGAATTGAAACCGTCGGGCATACAGACATTGACAGAAGCGCCCTTGTCGATCAGGAACCAGACAATGTCACTGAAGCCGCTCCGGGCCGCAATCATCAGGGCTGTTAAGTCATCGTCGTTACTGGCGTTGACTTCGGCACCACTGCTGATCAGCAGTTCAGTGGTACCCAACTGCCCTTTCATGACTGCCAACATCAAGGCATTGATGCCATCAGTCATACTGGCATTGACCTCAGCTCCCCTGACGATCAACAGCCTGGCGACCTCCCGCTGCCCGTTCTCCGATGCAGACATCAGGGCAGTCAAGCCATTGTCAGTTTCGGCATCGACCTCAGCGCCACTTTCGATCAACAACTCCGCGACCTCACTCCACCCGCTCTCTGCTGCCAACATCAAAGCAGTGGAACCATCTTTCATAGTGGCATTGACATCAGCACCGCTGCCAATCAACAGCACGGCGACCTCCCGGTGTCCACTCTGGGATGCCGACATCAGGGCAGTCAGGCCATTATCCACCCTGGCACTGACATCTGCACCTTTGTGGATCAGCAGCGCGGCGACCTCCCACTGTCCGCACCAGGATGCCGACATCAGGACAGTCAAGCCATTGTCCGTACTGTCGTTGACCTCAGCACCGCTGTTGACCAGCAGTTTAACGATCTCCCAATGTCTGTTCCTGGCTGCAAATATCACGGCATTGGTACCATCATCCATCCTGGCTTTAACATCAGCGAAACTGCCGATCAGCAGCCGGGCAATCTCCAGATGCCCATTCCGGGATGCCAACATCAGGGCAGTCAAGCCATCTTCACTGACAGCATTGACATCAGCATCGTAGTCAATCAGTAGTTCAGCGACCTCACGCTTCCCATACATGGATGCCGACATCAGGACAGTCAAGCCATTGTCTGCACAGGCATTGACGTCTGCGCCGTTGCCGATCAGCAGCCTGGCAACCTTACTGTACCCGTTATTAGCTGCCAGCTTCAGGGCTGTTGAGCCATCATCCATAACGGCATTGACCTCGGCACCATTGTCGATCAGCAACTCGGCGGTCTCGCAATGCCCGTTCCCGGATGCCAACATCAGGGCTGTGGAGCCATTTTCCATAACGGCATTAACCTTAGCCCCCCTATTGATCATTAGCCTGGCAGCCTCCATGTGCCCTTTATCGGATGCCGACATCAGGGCTGTCCAGCCATTGAGATTGTCGGCATTGCTCCGGCAGACATTGAGCTCAGCTCCCCTGTCCATCAGCAGTACGATGATTTCCCGGTGCCCCCTGCTGGCTGCCAGCATCAGGGCAGTGGTGCCTTTGTTGGAAACGGCATTGATGTCAGCGCTGTTGTTGATCAGCAGGTTGGCGATCTCCCGGCACCCGATCAGGGATGCCGACATCAGGGCTGTGATGCCTTTGTCCGTAACGGCATTGACGTCAGCACCGCTGTCGATCAGCAGCCTTGCGACCTCAAGGCACCCGTTCTGGGATGCCCATATCAGGGCGGTTAAGTCATGCTCCATAGGAACATTAACATTAACCCCTTGTAGCAACCGGGACCGAATCAAAGACTGATCCCCACGAATACAGGCGTAAAAAAATATCGGATCAGGGAAGTGTTCGTCCCGGTAATATTCACCGGTATGCTCATTCACCAGAGGCATCGGATTATTCTGACAAGCCGCGCACTTACGGGTACCGGCCAGTTCTCTGGCAAAATCCCTGGAAACACGATCCAGATCAAAGCGGTGCCCGCACCGGGTATTTACGAACACGGGTACTGCGTCACGGCCATGAAAAGCCCCATGCCCAGTGGAACCAGAAACCTCATCCGACGACCCGGAGACCTCCATGGGAACGGAGGATGAATAATCGGAAGTGACATCCATAGAGCAAACACCCGCATGTGTTAATCAGTGACAGGGTTAGATGTACAATAAACAAAAAAATTCAATGCAATAACAACTGTTTAAAGGCGTTGGGAACACAGGCGGGCTTGATGCTGTCTCAGTCTTCCTTCCTGGCCAGGGCAGCGCTCAGGGCTTGCAGGCAGGCGATATTATTGCTTTCGGCAGCGATGGAGAGCGCGGTGGCACCATCCGTAGTCCGGGCGCTGAGATCTGCCCCTGCCGCAATCAGGGCTTGCAGGCAGTCGATGTGATTGGCCTCGGCAGCGACCATCAGTGGAGTACTCCCATCATCCGTGCAGGCAATGTTGGGATTCGCCCCTTCTGAGATCAGGGCTCGCAGGCAGGTGATGTTATTGTCCTGGGCCGCGATGTAAAGTGGGGTGGCCCCATCATCCGTGCAGGCGATGTTGGGATCCGCCCCGGCCATGAGCAGGACTTGCAGGCAGGTGACGTTATTGTGCTGGGCAGCAATGTACAGCGGGGTAGCACCATCTGTATTTCGGGCGGTGTTAACCTTCGCCCCGGCAGTGATCAGGGCTTTCAGGCAGGCGATGTGATTGTCCTGGGCAGCAATGAACAGCGGGGTGGTGCCCGAATTCAGGGCGACGTTGAAATCTGCCCCGGCAGTGATCAGGGCTTGCAGGCAGGCGATGTTATTTTTCTGGACAGCGATGAACAGCGGGGTGGCACCCGAAGTCCGGGCGGCATTGAGATCCGCCCCGGCAAGGATCAGGGCTTGCAGGCAGGTGACGTGATTGTTCGCGGCCGCGATAAACAGCGGAGTGGTATTCGAAGTCCGGGCGGCGTTGAGATCGGCCCCGGCAGCGATCAGGGCTTGCAGGCAGGCGATGTAATTATGCTGGGCAGCGGTGAATAGCGCGGTGGCACCCGAAGTCATGGCGGCATTGAGCTTTGCCCCTGCGGTGATCAGGGCTCTCAGGCAGGCGATGCTATTCTGCTGGGCAGCAATCAACAACGGGGTGATACCATCCGAAGCTCTGGCGACATCAAGCTCTGCCCCGGCATTAATCAGGGCTTGCAGGCAGGCGATGTGATTCTTCTGGGCAGCGATGAACAGCGGGGTAACACCTGTATTCAGGGCAGCATTGAGATCTGCCCCGGCAGTGATCAGGAGGCGCAGGCAAGCGGTGCTATTGTGACAGGCAGCGATGAACAGTGCTGTGGCACCCGAAGCCAGGGTGGCGTTGATATCTGCCCCCCCAGCCATCAGGGCTTGCAGGCAGGCGGTGTCATTATCCTGGGTAGCGATTAACAGAGGGGGGACACCATCCGCAGACCGGACCGTGTTGGGATCCGCCCCAGAAGCCATAAGGGCCTGCAGGCAGGCGGCGTTATTGTTCTGGGCGGCGACGATCATTAGATCAACTTGCTGCCCCGTTACTGCAGACCTGAACGTTTTCCGGGCAGTGCTGGGGTCCAGCCTCAAAAGTGCGGTTAATTTCTCGACATCACCAGTACGACAGGCTTGCAGTGGGAGGGCTTCGCAGAAGGGTGAGACTTCATAAACACAGGCACCGGCCTCCCGTACCAGCGGCAACACTGCCTGGCGACAAATGCAACAGGTTCCTTGCCCGAATCCGGAACCGAGCCATCTCGAAATACAGTCCAGATCAAACCTGTGCCCGCATTTGGTTTTGACGATAACGGGTACCACACTACGGCCATGGAAATCCTCTTTGCAAATGGAACACTCATCATCACTGAATGACCCTGAAGTATCAGTAGATACAGGATAAGAGTAACAGCCAACGGGATTCATAAAACAGTCGTATTGGTAAATGGTGGAAAAAGCCTGGGGAAAAAGAATAAACAATAATTCAATATAAATAGCTGTTGCTGGTAAAGAAAAATTCTGAGAGCTTTTTTACGACGAAAGTATTATAAATTTAATGACCGGAATGATCAGAAACAAACGACGTTGATCTGTCACGGTAAGATTCAAGCTGTTATTTTCCAGATTATTAATCTGATGTCGTTTATTATCTGAACAGACGATTGGCCCTTCTGAGCGTGGTGAAAATATTCAGTGAAGAGTCAGGCATTAAGTAGCTGGCCATATGGAATCGAATATTTCTGGCTA
>NZ_PJPV01000155.1 GCF_002864045.1 Endozoicomonas acroporae | reverse complement strand
TAAGTAGCTGGCCATATGGAATCATATATTTCTGGCTACTTGGGCAGGTGCTATGTGAGGCACAACGGAGGGAGCATAGCCGTAGCTATGTGACCGGAGTTGTAACGAAGCAGAGTGCCTGAACAAGGAGTCAGAAATATATGATTTCATATGGTTAGCTACTTATTTCCCGATACAGAAAGAGCTTATCCCTGATAAATTCAATCAGTTAGCTGAACCTAGTGGTGCAAAAGCTGACAGAAAAGTGTCTTTTATCCTCCAAACAACGATAAGTATGACAATGATCTGATCATTGTGGGTGATTGCGATGGCAAAAGGATGGAGGGAATCACTTGTTTGGCACGTTTTGATATGGCCATTGAGATCGCGAAATTCAATTCAGGGGCTGCCGTAGGCAGTCACCTGGAATTTTCTGTCATAGCTTGATTTGATTCATTACCAAGCCGTAAATTTCTTCACATGGACGCCCATGACTCATGAATGGAGTTAACTTCTCGTATGAAAGTGATGAAACTAATAGTGCCAACTTTAGTAGCTCCTGTCTTTCGGCCTGATTACCCTGATTTGTTAGATTTCCGTCCACACCATACTGACGAGCGATGCTTTGTACTCCTCCATGAGTGAAATCATGCATATTGACCAACGCAGGCTCAATAGAAGACTTAAAACTCCTGAAGACGTCATTTTGAGGTACAGCCTCCTCAACCTCACTTAACAATATGTCTAACTTATTCGGAAATGCAGTTTTTCACAACCTTCACTGATCTTATCTTCAGAAAGGCAAAATTTTACCCACATTGCTCTGAGGTAACTTTCAACCATTGGACGAGCAAGCGCAAAACTCGATACAGTCAGTTCCTGCTTATCCAACATATGTATAGATAAACTATGATCAATGGATCCTGTAAACAATGGGATATAAAGACTGTTCTTCTTGCCGTATGTGTACTCGATGGTATTACAACAATTATGGATGACTCTAAAATAGTCTAAAACTTCTTCCTCAAGTTTCACTATATTCTCAAAGAGCTATAACAAACTGGGTTGAAAGGTGTGCACCTGAAGAATTGAGTGGGGCTGGTCCCCCACTTCATTGGTTACACAACAATGACACTGAAATTATCCTGTGCCGTAGTCAGCAGCGATGAATTTAGCTCCCTAATTGCTTGCAAGCAGTCCCCATGGCTGCCTGTCAGTAAATCTTCACATTCAGACCAGAAACCGTCACTGTATAACAGCAGCCGTTTAGATTCAGGCCTTGGCAGGGTGGCTGTCTTGAGTTTCTGACTATTTTTCTCCCCTGTTTTCATTTTACAGCTCGGGATATGTCTGCATCTAACGCAATACTCAGGCAAAAAGCAGTTCCCTTATCATTCTGGCTTATGGTATCCATGATGGCCAAAACATTGCGGGCAAGTTGCGCTTCAGGAGACTCTGAATAAGCCCAGTCAGCAGCCTTAAGCTGTCTACTAAACGACCGAACAATTGTCGCAGTGTGCTCGATATGATCAATACCATCACAGACAAGGTAGGCGTGACCGCCTTCAATGGGCCAGTGTTCTACATGATCTGCGTTCAGTGATTCCCGTGCGCCGGTCCGGCTGTTGAATACGTCTGGAATCAATGGCTCAGCTCCTTCCAGCCAGTTGAAAGAATCGATCTTCAATAATGTCGTATCGTTCCGCTTCTTCACCGTTCAGAGCATTGTCCAAAAGGTATTCAAAATGGACGTCACTAATAAATTTAGTCATTTCGCTCTGTACGTAATTACGAAGGTCTTCGGCCCCTGACAGAATTTCCTCCACTAGAGCATCCCGCCCATTGACCAAGATAGCAATATCTTCTGCATCCTTACTGGAGAGAATATCTGCCCCTCGGTTGAAGTAAGCAGCCAGCTTGGTGGCCAGCAGATAGGGCGCTGTAACGATGCGTATAGATACATCGCCGGGCAATGTATATGCAACCGCCTTTTCCCGCCCAATTTGAAACCATGGGTTAGAGAATCCCAGTATGTCTTCATTGTCAGGCATAACATCAACGATGATTCCTTTGCAGACGTAACGGCATATAGGAGAAAATTCACCATCTTCCGGCTCACTGTCTTCAGCAAAACCTCGTTCTCTGAGCTTTTCGGCCAGTCGTTGATAATCACCATAGCTGGTAACAGATACGATAAAATCCACATCTTTTGTGCTGCGGATATCCATAGGCTGAGCATCGTCCAAATGCAGAGATACCGTAGCACCACCAACAAACGCTACCTGTTCCAGAAGCTCATCTCCCAGGGCATCGGCAATACCCAGTAATAGCACTTCGTGCTCCGTTAATTGCATCCTTTAGTACCTTTTAATTCATTCAGGAAGGGGAGAGCTTCTTCTTTCTCTCGGGTGGAACCTATCCGGTAGATATCCACCAGCGCCAATTGCCGATATAACCAGCTATCAATCATGACCGCTTTAGATACCGATTTATAAAGAGGTGATATGGCCACACCTTTTACTGTCCCTCTGGCACAGGGCCAAACAGGTGGGTACTCGGTTGAACTGGCAAAGACCTCGTTAAATACCGGAGCGGCATAACCTGTTGGGATACCTCGTACAATCTGACCTCGCTCGGTAAAAAAAGCGATACCAGCACCGTACCTTATAAAGTCCACCAACACTGGACGATTTACACGAACCCCCCTTCGGCCTCTACTTATAAGGAGTCCTGCTGCAATAGCTCTTTTCGCAGACTGGTTTGCTTCGCTCAGAGAGATGAATAGCTGCTTTGCGAGTCTTCGGTAAGTCCAATTGTCCTGATTTGACTCACCCTGGGCTAGAAATTCATCTATCGCGTCCAAGTCAGTCTGTTCAAAATCCTCTTTTTCAGCAGACACAATCACTTCATCTTTTTCACTGTCGTAAAAACTGATTTGCTCCAGATCATTTTTGTTTAATAGCCAGGCTTTGCCCTGCATATCTCTGGCTGAAACCCCATGGTCATTTCCGCTGTCTTCGTAGCTAAGTATTTTAAGCGTTACCAATAAGTCTTGAGGTTTTAGCATATTGGTGATCCATGATGTTTTCTGTTTGCGAACAGCGAACATGTTAGCTCATATACAGCTATCTATGTCAATAAATTATTTTTAATAAGAAGGTCAAAGGTTCAGCAGCAGGTATTCCCGAAAGCCCTCCAGCCAACGGTCATTCACCTGGTCGAAATTCAGGTCAAAACCGCGGCTGTATGCCTTTAGATGCTTTAAGGTCGACACCCATATACTGTGATTACTGGGTGATGTGCTTTTTTAGATTTTGATTGTTCGAATTTTTGCAGATTACTTCCCGATACAAAAGGACGAAAAGATGCGCCCCAGCAGATCATCACTGGAAAAGGTTCCGGTAATTTCTCCCAGGGCTTTCTGAGCAAGGCGAAGGTCCTCGGCGAGCAGCTCACCGGCTCCAAGGTGCTCCAGCTGTTGACGACCGTTCTCAATATACTCTCCCGCCTGTCGCAACGCTTCCAGGTGGCGACGCCGGGCAGAAAAGCTGCCTTCCATCGCCCCTTCAAATCCCATGCAGGCTTTCAGGTGCTCCCTGAGAGCACCAACCCCGTGCTCGCTTTTCTGATCATTACAGGCACAAAGTCGTATAACCGGAACACCATCCACTTCTGAAAACCCGGGCTGTTCACCGGTAAGGTCGATTTTATTGCGAATGATGGTCAGTTTCTCCTGAACGGGCAAACGGTCGGCAAACTCAGGCCAGATATCATGAGCACGGGTTGCCTCGGTTGATGATCCATCCACCATCAGCAACACCCGGTCAGCCTCTTCAATGGCTTTAAACGCCCGCTCGACACCGATCTGTTCCACCCGGTCTTCGGTTTCACGCAGACCGGCGGTATCAATCACATGCAGTGGCATGCCATCGATATTGATATGCTCTTTCAATACATCCCGGGTAGTGCCGGCAATATCGGTGACAATGGCCGTGTCCCGGCCAGCCAGAACATTCATCAGACTGGATTTTCCGGCATTGGGCCGACCGGCAATCACCACGGTCATGCCATCCCTGAGTATCGCGCCCTGGCCCGCTTCACGGATAACCTCATCAAGTTGTTGTGAGATACTGGCCAGCTCACCGGTGACTTTGCCATCGTTCAGGAAGTCAATTTCCTCTTCCGGGAAGTCGATAGCGGCCTCCACATAGATTCTCAATTCGATCAACGACTCCACCAGTGCATTGACCCGTTGTGAGAAAGCGCCTTGCAGTGAGCGTAAGGCGGAACGTGCCGCCTGCTCGGAAGTGCTGTCGATCAGGTCAGCAATGGCCTCAGCCTGGGCAAGGTCCAGTTTGTCATTCAGAAAAGCCCGCTCGGAGAACTCCCCGGGGTTGGCCTGACGGACGCCCAGGCCAAGAATGCGTTTCAGCAGCATATCAAGGATGATGGGGCCACCATGGCCCTGAAGCTCAAGCACATCCTCACCGGTAAAGGAGTTGGGGTTGGGAAAATAAAGCGCGATGCCTTCATCCAGAATCTGGCCACAGGCATCATGAAATGGGGTGTAGTGGGCAAAGCGCGGTTTAGGCTCCAGCTTCAGTACTTCTCTTGCCACACGCAGGGCATCAGGACCCGACACCCGAATAATACCCACGCCTCCCCGACCGGGGGCTGTGGCCTGGGCGACAATGGTATCCTGGTGAAGGTTGCTGAAATCAGACATAACGAGCCATCGGTAACTGCTAAAACGATGGCATAGTCTATGCCCGGTGCCTGTTTTAGTACAGGATCATGAGCTTATCTTGCGGGGCAATTTCAACTGGCTGTTGTCACGGAGCTTGTTGATATCTCTGTTGATAAAAGCATCCGGGTTGAGTTTATAGAGGTCCTCCATCAAGGATGTCCAGTTGTCATAGTCCGGATACAGAGGCAAGAGTTTAATCGCCACCATGCTGATGGTATAGCCTTCAGGGACCTTGTATACCGGAGTCTTACCGGTTCTGGATAGCAGTGAGTTACTGATTTTGTTGTATGAAGGGGCGGTCACATTCCCAGTGGTTTCCTCAGGCTGTCTGACGCTGAGGGGTTCCCCTTTCATACGTTCCACCGGTTTGGATGATGTCGATGTGCCATCCATAGTGTGTTTGGGGGATTGTTTCTCTGGTAGCTGCAACACAGTCCCTTTTTTGATCGCACCAATATCATTATTTACAAACAGTGAGGGGTTTAGCTTTGCCAGTTCCTGGAGTAAGTCATACCAGCTGTCGAACTGTGGATAATCGGGTATCAGCTCATGGGCAATGGCAGCAAGACTTTGACTTGCAGTGACCTTATAAATAGTTTCTGTCTTCTGCTGCATCGGCTGCTCAGCAAACCTCGATGGCATTTTTCGGTCCAGCTTTGCCAACGTCTGATGCGTTTTTTCCGACTTACGGTGAATATCGGTATTTGTTGTCTGCGCTTCTGCTTGCTCCGAAGTGGGAGAGAAAATCCGCTCTTGCTTTGCTAACACCTGATGTGTTTTTTTCGGCTGACTGCTTTTCGTATTGGGTGTCTGTGCTGCTGATGACTGTTGAGCGGCAGCGGCCCTCTTTTTGGCTATTTTTGCCAACTTCTGCCGTATTTCCTGCCGTTTACGGTGATTATCAGCGTTTGATCTCTTTATTTCTGGCTGCTGTTCAGCCAACTCCTGATTTTCCGCCTCAATCTCAACCACACCGGCATTGGGCATGATCAGTATTTCATTCGCCCGAAGCCTGTTTGGATTACCGTCAGTGAAAGCCCCGGGGTTCATATAAACGATCTGTTGCATCACCCCTCGCCATCCAGTGGGATGGGGATATTTATACTTCATTCTCCAGGCAATCGTACTGACATTGTCGCCAGCCGCAACTCTATAAAGATGATCATTTTGACGGGTATCAGGGAGGTTTAACAGGGTTCCTGTGCGTATCTTGTTGATATCACCGCCGATAAATGCATCAAGGTTATTTCTCACCAGACCTTTCATTACCCACCGCCAGCCCATTGAGCCCCGGTCAGCCTTGCTTAGCTTCATGGCGATAGTGCTTAGCGTGTCACCTTTGGCAACCCGATACGTTTTCTGTCCTGCCATCAAATTGCCACGGGGCATGGCTTTATCAAGACGATCAGAATGACCGGCGTCAGGTAGGTTTAACAGGGTTCCTACACGTATCTTGTTAATATCACCGCCAATAAATGCACCGGGGTTACTGCTCACCAGACCTTTCATGACCTCGCGCCAGCTGCCCGGATAAGCGTTGCTTAGCTTCATGGCTATGGAGCTTAGACTTTCACCTTTGGCAACACGGTACGTTTTCTGCCCTGCCATCGACGAGGGTAGAGCATCGTTACGGTTGATCCTTCCGGTCAATACGTTATCGGCTGTCCCGGATGGACGGTTTTCCCTGGCCTGCCTATATCCATCCAGTTTTTTACGCAATGCTGCCAATGCCTGCGTTTTGGCAACATCACCAGAGCTCTTTGACGGTGAGGTATCCTGATCAACCGATTGGTCGGAAGAATGGTTCGGTTCCTGTTCATAGGACTTCAGTTTGCTGCTTAATGCCGCCAACGCCTGTTTTTTAGCAATGTCATCGGATGTTTTTGCCGGGGCGCTATTCTTGACAACTTGTGGCTTTTTCCCACCCCTGATATCTAACAGGTTAAAAGCAATGTGTCGTCCGTTGTTGCCGGGACGAATTTCATAAATACCATAGGCCTTTTTTCTTCCCGCCGAAAACCTGACCACAGCCGTCAGTTGCCTGGCATTGATGTTACGGGTCGAGCGAGCCCTGAGCACCGTTTCTCTGTTGCTATTCGCCGTTATATCAAACTGAAGACCTGCAACCTGCTGATTGTAATCGATGCCTTGTCGGTAATAGTCGGTAATTGAGCCCAACTGAACCTTAAGGTTGTCTTTACCGGCAAGGCCTTCTGGCAGGTCTTTGATGATAATTGTTGAGTTTAATGAGTGGCTGACCGTCGAAGGTGCTTGCCCGTGTTGACTGTGTGCAACGTTGGTTTTGCCCGCAGGCTTGGCAGTATCAGATGTTTTTACCGAAGCCCATGATACCTGATTGTTTCCCTGGAGCGTTCCTGGCAGTTGCAACCGCGTATTAACCCGCAGTTTATTGATATCACCATTAATGAAGGCCTCTGGATTCAGAGAGGCCAGCTGGTTCATCAGGGTTCGCCAGTTGGCCACCCCCGGATACCGGGGCAGCAACTCCATGGCAATGCCACTGATGCTTTGCCCCGCCTTGACCCGGTAATGCCCGGCGGAAGACGGCGTAAAAACATTGGCGTCTGACGCAGTAATACTGGTCTCAGAGGGTAATGGCTGAACCGAAGCGTAGGCCTGTCGGGCTTTGGCGGTGGTAATCGGCTGTTCAGGCTTATGGTCAGCGTTAAGCAGATTGAAGGTAACCTGCTGTTCGTTACCGGGCGTTAACTTGAAATCATAGATGCCATATATTTTCTGGCTCCCCACCGTCAACTTGATCACAGCCTTCAGTTTGTTGGTGGTAATTTCCCGAACGGAGCGAACCTTGATCAGCGGCTTGCCATCGCTATCCCTGGCCACTTTAAAGCGCAGACTGGAGACCTGCTTGTCATACTCAATATTATGCCGGGAAAATTCGGTAATAGAGCCAAGCTTCACCTTCAGCTTCTTATTGGTAAGTTCTGACGGCAGAGCATCAATGGCAATGGTCGCATTGAGTAGTTGGTACTGATCAGTACCAATGGTCATATACCCCAGCTCAGGATTGGCTGATGCGCTCCCGATAACACTGCTTACTATGGCTGTGCTTATCAGTTTTTTAATCATGTTGCTGATCTTATCCAGTTAGCCCAACGTGGGAAGGCCAAGTTACTAACTGTTTATCGGTTCAGCCCCAAGCAACTGTAGAAAATTCAGGCGCTAATTTTTTTCCGCATCAGCATGAGAATGGGCAGGCACTTTTCAGAAGAGGGTTTGATCAAAGCGAGGTTGAAGAGAAGAGGGGGGCGAAGCAGCTTTAACCGGAAAAGCTGCTTCGCAGAAGGCTTAGCCTTCTTGTTCGATTTTCCGGGTAATAATGTACTGCTGGATAATCGACAGCACGTTGTTGGTCACCCAGTACAGAACCAGACCCGCCGGGAAGAACAGGAAGAAGAAGGTGAAGATTACCGGCATCATCTTCATCACTTTAGCCTGCACAGGATCTGGCGGTGTCGGGTTCAGCATCTGCTGAATGAACATCGAAGCACCCATGATCAGTGGCAGGATGAAGTACGGATCCATCTGGGACAGGTCGTGAATCCAGCCCAGCCACGGGGCCTGACGCAACTCTACCGACTCCAGCAGAGTCCAGTACAGGGCAATGAACACCGGCATCTGGACAAGAATCGGCAGACAGCCCCCCATCGGGTTGACCTTCTCCTTCTTGTACAGCTCCATCATGGCCTGAGACATTTTCTGGCGATCATCGCCATACGTCTCTTTCATCTCCTGAAGCTTGGGCCCCAGTTTGCGCATTTTCGCCATGGACCGGAAACTGGTGGCATTCAATGGATAGAATACCGCCTTGACCAGTACCGTCAGCAGAATGATGGACCAGCCCCAGTTACCAACCAGCGAGTGAATCCACTTCAGGATGGTAAACAATGGCTGAGCCAGGAACCAGAGCATGCCGTAGTCAACGGTCAGCTCAAGACCATCGGACAGAGACTTCAGATTTTCCTGGTTCTTTGGACCAACATACAAAGTGGCACCAGTCTCAATGGTCTCACCAGGCTGGGCCACCATGGCATCGTCATAGAAGCCGACAAAGTTGTAGCCATCTTTGTTCTGCTTGGTGTAATACTGGTGGGCTTTCTGCTGATCAGGAACCCAGGCACTGACAAAATAGTGCTGGAGCATGGCGGCATAACCGCCCTGAACCCGCTCAGCGAAGGGCTTATCAGAAAACTCATCAAAAGGCAGCTTGGTGTAAGGCTCATCATTAGAGCGAGCAGCTGCGCCCAGATAAGTATTCATTGGCGCTTTGGAGTTAAGCTGACTTGGATCTTCTGAATTATCCCGCTTCAGCTGGGCATAAAACTGATCACGCCACACCTTATTGCTGTTATTGATCACCTGGTAATGAACAGCAACATCGTAGCGGTCACGATAGAAGGTGAAGGTTTTGGTAATGTCGACCCCATCCATGGTTTTATGGAGGTCAACGGTCAACGTGTTCTCACCCTCCTCAAGCGTGTAATTGGCCTGCTTTACCTGGTATACCCCGCGAAGGTTGTTCGCATCCGGGCCATCGGTTTTTGCCAGCGCACTCTGTGCAGTGAAGACACAGGTGGTTTCTCCCTGACAGTCCGGGCTGTTCACCAGAAGCTGGAAAGGCACCGTTGGCTCACCCTCTTCCGGCAACCATGCCGGGTATTGCGGCAGGGTCAGGCTGATGATATCGCCACCGGCAGGGTCAATCAGCGCATCAATGGTATTGGTGTTGACGCTGATAAGCTGGGCAGAAGGTTTTACCGCACCATCGTCGGTGGCGGGAATAGCGTTGCCATCAGTCAGCGACGGCAGATCGGAACCAGCTTGACTGCTGGATACGGAGTGAGCGACGGATGCCGACTTCGGCGTACCGGGATAGTCTTCATTCCATTGCTGCAGTGTTAAAACACCAACTACAGCAATTGCGCCGATCAGGAGTGTTCTTTGGAAATCCATGAGTTCCGGGCCACACATTCAGGTGAATGAATATGATTGTCTGATTGTGTCCGATGACCACCAGAATCTTTTTCCGGTACCGGGTCAAATCCTCCTGGATGCCAGGGGTGGCACCTCAGTAGTCGGAGCAAGATAAGCTTGCTACCAGTCAGAAAACCATGACGATTTAAGGCTTCCAGGCCGTAGGCAGAGCAAGAGGGGTAAAAGCGGCACCGGCTGGGCATCAGAGGACTCAGCGCATAGCGGTATATCCTGATCAGTCCGGTCAGCAATGATCGGGGGATAGTTGCTAATCTGCCCATAAATGCCTTCATTTTTTCGGCGCCCTTAGTCCTGTAGAAAGCCCCTGGCTCTATAGAAAGCCTTTAGCCAGATCAAAGCCTTATTGCTTATTAACATGCCCTGTGCGGGCAACAGCCTCAGACAGTCGAAACTCAACTGCGGCTGTTTATATAAGAAAGCTTTCTAAGCCTGGTCGAGCCGAACAGGAAAAACCCCGGGGCTTCCTGTTAACTCTGGCATTTTCTTCAGGTTGGATATCAACGTGATGCCGACGCTTCCCATTCGTGCAGCCTTCGTTTCAACCTTTGCCACTGCTGGTTGAGTAGCAGGTTCAGGTCACTGTCATTCAGATCACTGAAACCTTTGCGGACCAGAACGACAATATCCAGGTTACCAACTTCATCCTGTTGCAGACGAAAGGTTTCCCGGATATGACGTTTGGCCCGGTTTCGGCCAACGGCAGTACGAATATTTTTTTTGGCAACCACCAGTCCCAGTCTTGCCCGGCCAAGCTCATTGGCTTTTGCCAGTATCAGAAGCTGTCTGCTGGATACCTTGATATCCGTTGTATCAAATACCTGTTTGAAATCAGCCGAGGAGCGTAGCCGTGATGCACGGCTAAAAGATAAGCTCACACTGATGCTCTCTTAGCCACAGGCGGTTGATCAGGCTGACAGACGCTTGCGTCCCTTAGCTCGACGACGGTTGATTACCGCACGGCCATTCTTGGTAGCCATGCGCGCACGGAAGCCGTGGTTACGCTTGCGCTTCAGGTTGCTTGGCTGGAAAGTTCTTTTCATCGTGGTTACTCGTCTTAATGGACTTACAAAAGACGGGCATTCTAAGTAATTGCAGGGTTAGCGTCAATTTGCATTTGTCAAGAAGCACCGCATTACCACCCGTTGTTTCTCCCTACACTTCCTTCGCTCTTTCCGTCCTGAGTTGATGATCATCGCCGTAAAGCTGGTTTTCAATTTTTTCCCGGCCGGCTCTGCCCTGCATTGCACGAATTTTCTGCAGGTTGCCCAAAGGGGTGGCCTTAGCGATCCGGCTGTTTAATACACCATCATTTTTCAGGCGGTTGCGCCATTCATTGAACTTGTTGGCAGCCTCGTAAAACGCGGCCGACAATGCCCTGATCCGGCGGATCTCTTCGATACCATCAGCAGGGTCCCGGTCCCGGGCAATATCTCCGTAAAGATGCCCAAGCATTGACAGATAGGAAGCGGTGGTAAACGCCATGGACAGACTGTGCTCAAAATCAGTTAACTGCTGTTCGGCCGTCTCCAGCGGATGATCCTGCCATCGCCGTTTGAGATCCTCCAGGGCCAACGGTTCTGCATGGAGAAAACAGAGCCAGTTTAAGGATTTATCGATCACCAGATGACGCAGTGCATCACGGGCCACACTGACGTCGCCGGTCAGGGGAATGGGCTCAATCCGGGCCAGCCCGAACTGGCCAAGCAGGGGGCTTTGCTGGGGGATTACCGAGAATTCAATGGTCTGCTCCCCTGCCTGCACTGACTGACTTAGCAACTGCAAATGCTGGCGGTTATTGGCCAGCTCCCGCAGGCGCCACAAATCCAGCCGGGCGATGGTGGCTTGCTGAAAATCCCAGTTGACCTTTTCATTGGCTGCCAGGAGCAACTCATAGGCATGGTCATACCCCTGGCAGGATATGGCATGGGTAACCGACAGACTCAGGATCGCCATTTCGTATTGGGTAAGCCATTGGGTTTGATGTTGCGGAACAACGGCCTGGGCAATATCCACTGTCGGCCGGTTTTCAGCATCAGCTGCTTTATTTGCCCTGCCTGTTTTGTGGCTGTCGCTGTCGGCTGCTGAACGCTCTTTGCCGCCCCTGGAACCCGCTCTTTTATGTTTGGACCGCTTGCCTTTGTTTTTATTTCTGGGCGCTACAGCGGATGACCGTTTTGGCATGTCATCACTCAGCAGCCAGTCATCGTTTAATGCAGGGGAATTCACCACTGAACTGGCTTCAGCACTTAACTCCAGGCTGTCGCGGACCTCGGCCAGCTCACTCTGCAGCTTGACTGCACCTAAACGTCCATAGTGTTCCAGCACATCATTGAGTAAACCGGAAATTTTCAACAGGTCCGGTTCCATGGATTTTAACAACAGCAGAGCCAGCTTCAGCTTGCCGGCTTCCACACCACGCATAATGGCTGATTCAATACTGGCAATGGCTTCTTCAGTATTCGCATTTTCTTTACTCATCTGGAGTGAGCCAAGCAGCCAGAAAGCTTCAGGAAAACGGGATAACCGGGCCTGAGCAATGGCCTTGTCGAGCTGTCCATCCAGATAAAAGATCAGGCTTTTCAGGTAATATCTCAGGTCATCATTCTCGACTCTGGCAACACTATCCTCACAGGCATAATTGATCAGAAACTCCATAAGGGCATACAGCGCCGGATTATCCTGGCCATCGTTACAGGCCGCTTTCTGCGAATTTACCAATAGTTCTTTGACGGATGACAGCGCGCGGTTCTGGTACAGACTCTGCAAAGCGATCAGGCCAATGTCCGGCGAGCAGAATCCGCTTTGCCAAAAACCAAGACAGTAGAACGCATACTCGAGCGTACAGGTCTCATCGAATTCGCCAACGCCCATAATATCCTTTCTTATGCCCTTGACGTCCCGGATCGTGGTGGTGGTTAATTCAAGCAAATGCGCTTTTATCTGCTGCCATTGAGTGGGCACATCCTCAGCATCCTGTTCCAGGCGGAATATCGGGTCTGAGGTAACCAGTTGTTCAACAATGTCATACAGCTTTTCACATTTGGCAATATCAAGACTGTAACAGCGGATATTCCCCAACGAAGTCATGATTTGGCCAAACAGAATCTTCGACAATCTCTGATCGTCCATGGTGGGATCATCGGCCGAATAGAGGCAGGACATACGCAGCCGGGCTCTCTCTTTATTAATCTCCCGGATTAGGCCATCGTCCAAAAGAGCGACCACCTTGCGGTTGATAACCAGAGTGTTAGCACTTCGACCTCTATCAGAAATTACCAGCAGGCTCAGATACCAGATACACATAATAAACAGCTCTTGCTGTTCATCAGGAGTATCTGGCTGGTAACTGAGCAAACACTCCACAAGCTGATCGTCATAATGGCACATCTGCTGTTCCAATCCGTGGAGCTTGCAGTTGTTCCTCATCGATGGATCCAAACTCAACGCATCCTGCACGAATAGGCAGTTAAAACACCAACGCTGAATCCTCTCAGAGAACATTGACAAGTTTTTGTTCCTGGCAATTTGACCGATTTCCAGGGTCAACTTTGGAATCATTTTACGGAACAGATTGATTTTACTCTGCAATTGATTCCTACCCAGGCAACAATAGTACCCGATTGGCTCAAATCCCCCGTATGTCGGCATAAATTCCATTTCTAACAAAGGATTTATCTTGTACCGGTTCAGCTGAAAAACGGTTCCCTTTGAGATCTGCCTGAATCCATCCCTACCTTCCCGGGCAGTCGAGTTTATATTGGCCACAGACTGCTCGGGCAGCTTCTTTTCTGTTTGACTGGCATCCTTGACACATCGCCCGAAAGCACCCTGGCTAGCCAAGTGCCCTGTGGCCTCAGTGTTGGTCATGGGCATCTGTGCCTCCAGCACAGCCGTCAGCCTTGATAGCGGATCTAACATAATGAATGAATTTTATTTTGTTGGTATGGCCTTGTTGAACACCCTGTTCAAGTTAGTACAAAAGATCAAATAATGTTAATCACCAGGCAGCGATTCATAGATATATAAATAGATAAGTTATCTCTTATGTAATGTGTTTTTGATTTTAATGTAATTATTAAGGCAGGGTTTTTCTGTGGATAACTCTATTTATGCCAGTTATCGTCTGCCTTTGAGCATGTGTACTTTTTTGTAGAAACCCTGAATGTATGCTGTTGTTTTGGTCTTGATGCCTTGTGGATAAGTATCGATGTTATCCACAGATCTCTTTTTATTCAATTTACCCACAGGAAGATCATAGGGTTTATTGCCATTTATGAACTGACCTACCCACAGGGAATAGTGAGCAATATTTTCCTTCGCATTATGGCTGCTTTCTTACTAAGCCATTGAATTATCGAGATATGTTGCTGGTGAATGCTCTGTTGTCCTATCTTGCAGGTGTGGATAACTTTTGCCAGAAAGGATACAATTTCCTTTTGTCTATCCAATCGTTATTTCATACCTGAAGGTCTTCAGCAGGCTGTCTGACCGGCTTCAGTGATACCCGTATCAAATCTTGATCCTGATCTATATCTGGAGAGTCTGGAGAGTCTGGAGAGTCTGGAAAGTCTGGAAAGTCTGGAGAGTGGTGGGAGAGCGGGAGAGTAGAAGAGTAGGAGAGTAGGAGAGTGCCTGTGCCCCTTGAGCTGTGGCAAAAATGTATCGATATCCTGCAGGATGAGCTGTCTTCTCAGCAATTCAATACCTGGATTCGCCCTTTGAAAGTGATGGGGGACGAACACGACTTGTGTTTACTGGCTCCCAACCGGTTCGTTGCCGACTGGGTGAAAGAGAAGTTTTTGCCAAGAATCGAAGAGATTCTGGATGAACTGTCCGATGGGGACTCTCCAGCCGTCGCGTTGGCGGTTTCCAATCGTCGGCCCCCCTCACTGAGCAAACGATCTGCACGGCCAAGAGAGCCTCAGCTCAGGGAAGTGCCACCCAGAGAGATTCAGCCTGCGGCAACGGTGACCGTTTCTGAGAAACCCATTGAGAATCCACTGAAACAGGCCGCTATTGAGCGTTCCGTGGTTACCCATGAGCTGGTGTCTGCTTTAACGGTAGCGCAGGACAATACCCCGGAGCCGGATCTGGTATCAGAACCCGCTCGCTCAGGTTTTCAGGAAGATGACAGCAGGCAGTCAGAAGAGCCCGCCCAGATCAAGGTAAACCCGCTGAAAGAGCTGGTGAGTGATGCGCCTGAAGAGCCTGTTACCCCTGCGCGGCAGGTTGAAGTAGAAGGGTCTATCAAGCATCACAGTTCGCTGAATACCGGTTTCACTTTTGAAACCTTTGTTGAGGGTAAATCAAACCAGCTGGCCCTGGCAGCCGCTCGACAGGTGGCAGAAAACCCCGGTGCTTCCTATAACCCACTGTTCTTATATGGTGGTGTTGGCCTTGGTAAAACTCACTTGATGCATGCGGTGGGTAATTTCCTGGTCAAGCAGAACCGTAATGCCAGAGTAGTTTATTTGCACTCCGAACGCTTTGTTGCGGATATGGTGAAAGCACTGCAGCTGAATGCCATTAATGATTTTAAAAAGTACTATCGTTCGGTTGATGCGCTACTGATTGATGATATCCAGTTCTTTGCCGGTAAAGAGCGCTCACAGGAAGAGTTTTTCCACACCTTCAATGCGTTGCTCGAAGGTGGTCAGCAGATGATTCTGACCTGTGACCGTTACCCAAAGGAGATCAGCGGCGTTGAAGAACGGCTGAAGTCCCGGTTTGGCTGGGGTTTAACGGTAGCCGTTGAGCCGCCTGAGTTGGAAACCCGCGTTGCCATTCTGATGAAAAAGGCAGAACAGCAGAAAGTAGAACTGCCCCACGAAGCCGCCTTCTTTATTGCCCAGAGAATCCGTTCCAATGTGCGTGAACTCGAAGGTGCCCTGAAGCGGGTGATCGCCAGTGCGCACTTTATGGGGCGCCGTATTGATATTGATCTGATCCGCGAGTCCCTGAAAGACCTGTTGGCTTTACAGGATAAACAGGTCAGTATAGATAATATCCAGAGGACGGTTGCTGAGTACTACAAGATCAAAGTGGCGGATATTCTTTCCAAGCGTCGCAGTCGTTCTGTGGCAAGGCCACGGCAAATCGCCATGGCACTCTCCAAAGAGTTGACCAGTCATAGTTTACCCGAGATTGGTGATGCCTATGGCGGACGTGATCATACCACCGTTCTTCACGCTTGCCGTAAAGTAAAAGAACTGGTCGAAGTGGATAACGAGATCAAAAGCGATTACAAAAACCTGTTGCGCTCACTGACAAGTTAATTCCACCTTATTCAACCTCATAAAAAGGTGAATACCTTTTTATATCAAGAGAAAGGAAAGCGATGAAATTTACCATTAATCGGGAAGCATTGCTTAAGCCACTTCAGCTGGTTGCCGGTGTGGTTGAGCGCAGACAGACGCTGCCGGTATTGTCCAATGTGTTGATGGTAGTCGATGGAAACCAGCTCTCGTTAACCGGTACTGACCTGGAAGTCGAACTGGTTGGCCGTGTCGCCCTGGAAGATGTTGCCCAAGCCGGAGAGATTACGGTACCGGCCAGAAAGCTGATGGATATCTGTAAGTCCCTGCCTGAAAACACTCTGATTGAAGTGCATCAGGATGATCTGAAGGTCAAGGTAAAGGCTGGCCGGTCCCGGTTTACCCTCTCCACGCTGCCGGCCAATGAGTTTCCCAGTATTGAAGAGGAGGCCGGATCGGTATCCTTTACCATTGGCCAGTCACGTCTTCGTCGCCTGATTGACCGTACCGGCTTTGCCATGGCCCAGCAGGATGTTCGTTACTATCTGAATGGCATGCTGCTGGAAGTCAGCCAGAACTGCCTTCGTGCGGTGGCTACCGATGGTCATCGCCTGGCCATGTGCAGCGTGGAAGCCGATATCAACCAGCAGGATAAGCATCAGGTCATCGTGCCCCGTAAAGGTATTCTTGAGATGGCACGTCTGCTCACCGAAGGGGAAGAGAGCGTTCATATTACCCTGGGTGCGAATCATATCAGAGCCAAAACCGGCGATTTTATGTTCACCTCCAAACTGGTGGACGGTAAGTTCCCTGACTATGAGCGGGTGATCCCCAAGGGCGGCAATAAAATCATTATTGGTGATCGCCAGGAGCTGCGTCAGACATTCCAGCGTGCGTCTATTCTGTCCAATGAGAAATACCGGGGCATACGCCTGATTCTTTCCGATGGTCAGCTTAAGGTGATGGCTAACAACCCGGAGCAGGAAGAAGCCGAAGAAGAGTTGAGCCTGGCTTATCATGGTGACTCCATGGAGATCGGGTTTAACGTCAGCTATCTGTTGGATGTGCTTTCTGTGCTTTCTGGTGAGGCCATCAAGATGACCCTCTCCGACCCGAACAGCAGTGCGCTGCTTGAGGAGTCTGAGTCTGGTGACTCCACCTATGTTGTTATGCCTATGAGGCTGTAACAGCCTGTCGGCAGAAGTAGTCAGTGTCTGATGTTGTGGCATCAGACACTCGCCCTGATCCGGCTTCCGGGCTACTCAGGTTCGGAAATAAACAGAATATGATTCAACAGCTCTCCATAACCGATATTAGAAACCTCTCCTCTGTTTCGCTTACCCCTTCCCCTTCTGTAAACGTGCTCTACGGGCTCAATGGCAGTGGTAAAACCAGCGTGCTTGAGGCCATACATCTTCTCGGGGTTGCCCGATCGTTTCGGACCTCTCGAATTAAACCGGTGATCAATCGCGATGCCGAGGTCTGCACGGTGTTTGGCCGAATCGGTGTGCCATCGGGAACCATACCGGTTGGTGTTTCCAGAAACCTGCGGGATGAAACACTGCAGATACGGGTGTCCGGAGAAAACCTGAAGTCCACTTCTGAGCTGGCCAGGTTACTGCCCTTACAGGTGATTAATCCGGACACCTTCCGTTTGCTTGAAGGCTCCCCAAAGCTGAGAAGGAACTTTATTGATTGGGGCGTGTTTCACGTGAAACATCATGACTTTTTCCCGCTATGGAAACGCATGCAGAAGGCACTGAAACAGCGGAACAGTCTGCTCCGTCATGGTAGAATAAATGGTTCTGAATTGACTTCGTGGAACATAGAGTTTGCCAAAGCAGCCAATGCCATCGACGTGTTACGCGGCGACTATATCGAGAGACTGACGCCCGTCTTCAATGAGGTGCTTTCGGAATTGGCAGATCTGGATGATCTTTCTATCCAATATTACCGAGGGTGGGATAGAGAGCGAGAGCTGCATGAAGTACTCAGTAGTGGACTGGCACGCGATGTCCAATCGGGCTATACCCATGCCGGGCCGCAACGGGCAGATTTAAGGATTCGGATGGGCAAAGGCAGTGCGGTTGATATCCTCTCACGAGGTCAATTAAAACTGGTGGTCTGTGCACTGAAACTCGCTCAGGGCTTTCTATACAAAGAGCTGCAAGACAAACAGTGCATCTTCCTGGTTGATGATCTGCCATCAGAACTGGATACCCCTAATCGACAAAAGCTTTGTCGATTGTTTCAAAAAATGAACTGCCAGACCTTCATCACCTGTGTTGAGAAGGAGGCACTGGAACATTGCTGGTTGCCTGAAACGGAATTGAAAATGTTTCACGTGAAACATGGGCAGGTTACTGTTACATCACATGAGAACCCTGGTCAGCAAAGTATTCGCCGGGCTGAGTCTTTGGAGATAGAGCATGAGTGAACAAAACTACGACGCATCCAATATTAAGGTCCTCAAGGGCCTGGATGCTGTCCGCAAGCGCCCGGGGATGTACATTGGTGATACCGATGATGGTACCGGTCTGCACCACATGGTGTTTGAGGTGGTTGATAACTCCATCGATGAGGCGCTGGCGGGGCACTGTGACAAGATTTCGGTCATTATCCACCCGGATGAGTCCATCACGGTTAAGGATAATGGCCGTGGTATCCCTGTGGATATTCATGAGGAAGAGGGCGTTTCTGCCGCTGAAGTAATCATGACGGTGCTTCATGCCGGTGGTAAATTTGATGACAACACCTATAAGGTATCCGGCGGTTTGCACGGTGTTGGTGTGTCAGTGGTTAATGCCTTGTCCAGTCAGCTGAAACTGACCATCCGCCGCCATGGCAAGGTTCATCAGCAGGTGTACCATCAAGGGGTTCCGGAAGAGCCGTTAAAGGTTATTGGTGAAACGGATGTTACCGGCACGGAACTGCACTTTATTCCTTCCCCTGAGACCTTCTCAAATATTCAGTTCAGTTATGACATTCTGGCCAAGCGCCTGCGTGAACTTTCGTTCCTGAATTCAGGGGTCTATATCCAGCTGACAGATGAACGTACCGGCAAGGTTGATGACTTCAAATACGATGGTGGTCTGAAGGCCTTTGTGGAACATTTGAACCAGAATAAAAGCACCATCAATAAAGTCTTCCACTTTGAAATCACCCGGGAAGACGGTATTGGTGTGGAAGTGGCCATGCAGTGGAATGACAGCTTCCAGGAAGGGGTATTCTGCTTTACCAATAACATCCCCCAGCGCGATGGTGGAACACACCTGGCGGGCTTCCGTGCGGCGCTGACCAGAAGTCTGAATGGCTATATCGAACGGGAAGGTTTCCAGAAGACGGCCAAGGTGGCCACCTCCGGTGATGATGCCCGTGAAGGTCTGACGGCAATCATCTCTGTCAAAGTGCCGGACCCTAAATTCTCCTCCCAGACCAAAGACAAGCTGGTGTCCTCCGAGGTAAAAACCGCGGTAGAGCAGGAGATGGGCAAATACCTGGCGGACTACCTGGTAGAAAACCCCCAGGAAGCCAAAGCGGTTGTCGGTAAGATGCTGGACGCTGCCAGGGCCCGTGAAGCCGCCCGTAAGGCCCGTGAAATGACCCGCCGTAAAGGTGCCCTGGACATTGCCGGATTGCCAGGCAAACTGGCGGACTGTCAGGAGAAAGACCCGGCACTTTCTGAACTCTATATTGTGGAGGGTGACTCGGCGGGCGGATCCGCCAAGCAGGGCCGCAACCGGAAGACTCAAGCGATCCTGCCTCTCAAGGGTAAGATCCTGAACGTTGAGAAAGCCCGCTTTGACAAGATGCTCTCCTCCCAGGAAGTCGGAACCCTGATTACGGCCCTGGGTTGTGGTATTGGTCGTACGGAGTTCAATATTGAAAAACTCCGCTACCATAACATCATTATCATGACCGACGCGGATGTGGATGGATCACACATCCGTACACTGCTGCTGACCTTCTTCTTCCGGCAGATGCCTGAGCTGATTGAAAATGGCTACATCTACATTGCTCAGCCACCGCTGTACAAGGTTAAGCGTGGCAAGCAGGAACAGTACCTGAAAGATGATGGTGCGCTGGATGGTTACCTGACCCAGTCAGCACTGGAAAATGCCAGCCTGCATGTTAATGAAAATGCTCCCGGGATCAGCGATCAGCCCCTTGAGGAGCTGGTGAAAGAGTTCAGAGACGTCCATAAAGTGGCCGATAAGCTGTCCCGTATTTACCCGGTCACTGTACTTCGGGAAATGATTTACATGCCCGAAGTGACGGCGGAGAGCCTGGCTAATAAGAGCATAATGGAGTCCTGGGTTGCCCAACTGAGCGAGAGAATTGAGAATCTGAAAGCTGCCGGTAGTACCATGACGTTCTCTGTAGAGGAAGATAGGGAACTCAATGTCTGGCTGCCCAAGGTGACGATTATTGCCCACGGTGTCGATAGCCACTATCGCTGGAATGCCGACTTCTTCGCGTCTACTAACTATAGAAAGATCGTTTCTCTCGGTAATAAACTGCAAGGGTTGATCGAGGAGGGAGCCTTTATTCAGAAAGGGGAGCGCAAGAAGGACGTGTCTTCCTTTGAGGAAGCCCTTGAGTGGTTGATGAGTGAATCCACCAAGCGCCATTACATTCAGCGTTATAAGGGACTGGGTGAGATGAACCCGGATCAGTTGTGGGAGACCACCATGGATCCGGATGTCCGCAGAATGCTGAAGGTCACCATTGAAGACGCGATTGCCGCAGACCAGATCTTCAATACACTGATGGGGGATCATGTAGAACCCCGCAGAGAGTTTATCGAAAGCAATGCATTGAATGTTGCCAATCTCGATATTTAATCCAATTCAGTAGAGCCGGTTTTAACCGGCACTGTTTTTACTTTTTTGATTCTCAGGTGCTCTGCTAATGTCTCCAGAATGTAAAGCAATGATTCGACAGGAGTTGGAAGAGGCGAGGGTTGTACTGAGCCGATTCCTGGATGATGACGCCAATCTTGAGTCCATTGATCTTGCTGCCCGGTTATTGTCTGAAAGTTTTAAAGCCGGTGGGAAGGTACTGTCCTGTGGTAATGGCGGTTCCCACTGTGACGCCATGCACTTTGCTGAGGAGTTGACCGGACGTTTCCGCGATAATCGCCCTGGCTATGCGGCTATTGCCATTTCCGACCCCAGTCATATCTCCTGTGTATCCAACGACTTTGGTTATGAGTATGTCTTCTCACGTTACGTTGACGCGGTAGGCAGGGAAGGGGACGTACTGCTTGGCATCAGCACCAGTGGTAATTCCGGGAATATTATCAAGGCGGTAGCAGCGGCCAGGGCAAAAGGGATGAAGGTTATTCTGCTGTCAGGCAAAGATGGCGGCCAGATGGCAGGAATGGCGGATGTTGAAATTCGTGTGCCTCACTTTGGTTATGCGGATCGGATTCAGGAGGTCCATATCAAGGCAATCCATATTATGATTCAGCTTGTTGAAAAATATATGGAATAAAAAAAATCACTGTCATACCAGTTTTGGGGGGGCTGGTAGCTGCGGGAAGGTAGTGGTTTGTCTTGTGGTCAGCCCTGTCTAACGGTTGATCGGCCTAATACCATAGGCGGTAAAGGCACTGGCACCTGCAACGAGTCCCCCTAAAGCTATAATGGCGTTGCGAAGTGCGGTGGGGAACCGGATGCCATTCGTATCGCCATATATGTCACAGGCACAAGCCGATGTTAAAGCTCCGGAAGTCATCCCGACGGCAGTTCCGAAAACTCGAGAAGCTCCACCAGCAGACCCGAAAGAACCAACAGCAGAACCGAGAGCCAGGATAGCACTGGCAGTCACATAAGTAGCCAAAGTATGACCAATAAGATTCGGCAAAGCATCTAAGAGCACAGCTTGGAAATCTTTATCAGCAGTGGAAATATAACCTATTAGAAGCCCGGCACAAGCCATACGTGTCACAGACGTGAGTACATGTAAGCCACGCATAATAGCTTGTGGGCAATGTTGTTTAAAAATGCTAGTGGCTGCGGTCGAAACAGCAACCACACGTTCAGACAACGGAATATAATTTATTCTCTGCAAATCATAATCAGTGAATGGTTGTACACACAGCGGACAGTGCCTTTGGTCAGAAGTGCCTAACCATAGTCGCATACATGATCGGCCATATACATGCCCACAGGTCAGTTGGATGAGTTCACAGTTTGCTACGTCATGACATATAGAGCATGAAACACCGTTAGTGACGTTCATAATATCTGTTGTTTTTACTGCTTTGAAAACCTTAGGACATCTTTATTTGGCTCTGGTTCCCTATGGCTGAATTTTTTGGGAACCCGGGTTATTCTCGGACAGTCTTAAGTCCGACAGGTAGCCTGGCTAAAAAAGTACGCTCTATTTTCCTCCAGTCTTCAGTTTTTAGCCGGTCCTGTCGGTAAGGGTGCAGTTGGTTAGCTTCGGTAAAATATTCAGAAACCAGATTGTTCAATTCATCTTTTGAAAAGAAATCCTGTGTTTTCTCAACAGGTAATAATGCTGCGATACGAAGGCAGTGCCCTAACTGACTAAAAGATGATGCATCAAGATACTGACTTTTTTCTATTGCATTACATCCATGCTCAATGGCTTTAGCCAAAAGCCCTGGAATTTCCTTGCTTTGACCAGAATAAAGGCACTCTCTGAAGTAACGGATACTGATACACAAGTCCACTTCAGGCCCGGCAAAACCCTGGACATCAAGTTGCATTTGGTCAAACTGACGCCAGTTCATTAAATCAATATTAATGTCGGCAAGGGCCAGTTCAATTTCCTTGTCGTTGCAGGGGTTGCCTTCATGCCCGGAACGGTCGCTGCGCAGCTTGGTAAAGATCGTCAGCGCCTCCTGATACCGTTCCATGAGCTGGTATTGTCGGCCAAGAGTCAACTCTATGTCCTTGTCGTTGCAGGGAGTGTCTTCA
>NZ_PJPV01000154.1 GCF_002864045.1 Endozoicomonas acroporae | reverse complement strand
CTATTTTGAATGTTCTTCACCAGTCACGTATGCAGCATCTGCCCACCCTCTTTTAAGTGATACACAGTCATGACCCTGTGGCGCGATGCTTACCCTGATCTTTATTTGATCAATATAGGGTTTCATTAAATCTTTCTTCAAAAGCTGGTTAGCCGGGATTTCAATGACCTCAAATCCTGCTTTTTGCAACAGTGCGATTTTCAGCAGAGTCGAACCATTCCTGGTTTTGAAATCACCACCCACGTAATGAGAGGGGCCCTGAACTTCAATCACCATGTTGTGATCTGGCAGTAGCAGGTCTACCGGAGGTAATGAGTTCAGACTCTTTTCTTCTTCAATCCTCAAAGATGGAATAGATGATTTGAGTTGATCGCGGAAGTCGACCTGGTTTTTTGAAATGTTTGTGTGGTAATGGCGAGCGACCGGACAGGCTCTGCCAAGCCAACTGGCAGCCAGGGTAATGATGGATTGTTCCTCTTCATTGTCTGGCGATGTATTTTTCAGGCGAGTGAACAGGTCATCCATGAGCTGTTCAAACACGCTGCTTTTATTAGCATTGGAATCCAGAAACAACCTGGCACTGCATACCATGACTCCCCACAGAGACAACGGTATCTCTTGCTGAGAAAACTGAGGGTTCTCACTGATTTGATAGACAAGCGATTCGAACGTAGAGGTAACCACGTTCAGCTCAAGGAGTTCACCCAGTTTCGCCATGGTCCAGAGCAGGTTAGCGATTTCATGTGGTTTAAAGTTAGCTTTTTGTGCGTTCACGAGAGGCAACAGCGCGACTAAAGCCTCGTTGAGCTCTGGTGTCCGCTCCTGCGCGTTGTCCACCAGTTTCGCCATGGCCCATAGCAGGTTGGCGATACCCTGGGCATTAAATTGGTCTTTCTGTGCGTGCATGCGGGGTAACAGCGCGGCTACGGCCTCCATGAGCCCTGGTATCCTCTTCTGCCCGTTGTCCACCAGTTTTGCCATGGCCCACAGCAGGTTGGCGATACCTTGTGGTTTAAAGTTAGCTTTCTGGATGTTCACGTGGGGCATCAGCGCGGCTATGGCCTTGCTGAGTCCTGGAGTCGGCTCCTGCCCGCTGTCCACCAGTTTCGCCATGGCCCATAGCAGGTTGGCGATGTGCTGAGGAATAAATTGGTCTTTCTGTGCGTTCACGTGGGGCAACAGCACGGCCACGGCCTCGTTGAGTTCTGGTGTCTGTTCCTGCCCGTTGTCCAGCAGTTTTGCCATGGCCCACAGCAGGTTGGTGATTTCCTGAGGAATAAAGTTAGCTTTCTGTGCGTTCACGTGACACAACAGCGCGGTTACTGCTTTTTTGAGCTCTGCTGTCTGCTCTTGCCCGTTGTCCACCAGTTTTGCCATGGCCCACAGCAGGTTGGTGATTTGCTGAGGATTAAAGTTAGCTTTCTGTGCGTTCACGTGGCGCAACAGCGCGGTCACTGCTTTTTTGAGCTCTGCTGTCTGCTCCTGCCCGTTGTCCACCAGTTTCGCCATGGCCCACAGCAGATTGACGATCCCCTGTGGTTTAAAGTCAGGTTTCTGTGCGTTCACGTGGGCCAACAGCTTGGCCAGGGCTTCGTTGAACTCTGGTGTCTGCTCCTGCCCGTTGTCCACCAGTTTTGCCATGGCCCACAGCAGGTTGGCAATACCCTGGGCATTAAGTTGGTTTTTTTGTGCGTCCACGAGGGGCAACAGGACAGCCACGGCCTCGTTGAGTTCTGGTGTCTGCTCCTGCCCATTGTCCACCAGTTTCGCCATGCCCCACAGCAGGTTGGTGATATGCTGAAGAATAAATTGGTCTTTCTGTGCTTTCACGAGGGGCAACAGGGCGGCCACGGCCTCGTTGAGCCCTGGTGTCCACTCCAGCCCGTTGTCCACCAGTTTCGCCACGGCCCACAGCAAGTTGGCAATGCCCTGGGCATTAAGTTGGTTTTTCTGTGCTTGCACGAGGGGCAGCAGGGCGGCCACGGCCTCGTTGAGCTCTGCTGTACGCTCCTGCCCGTTGTCCAGCAGTTTCGCCATGGCCCACACCAGATTGGCGACTTCTTGTGGGTTAAAGTGAGCTTTCTGTGCGTCCACGTGGGGCAAAAGCGCGACCATGGCCTTGTTGAATTCTGGTGTCTGCTCCTGCCCGTTGTCCACCAGCTTCGTCATGGCCCACAGCAGGTTGGCGATTCCCTGTGCATCAATATCCCTGGCATCAGCTTTTTTGCTGCACTTGAATCTTATTGCATCCAGTAGCGTTGACATTAAGGCAGCTTGAGTATGCTTAACACGCTCATCCATGGGTTTATGAGGGGTAAAAACACCTGCTGAAGTCAATGAGTGAAATGTTGTCGTCAGGCTTCGCCAATTCCAGCTCCGCGTTGCCGCGAAATTTTGCAGCAAACGCATCAGCTGGCTTTGTTCCACTCGATTTAACGGTCTTTTAGCCGCTAACGTGTATTTTTTAACTGAACTGGCATATAGGCCGTGATCTCTCCCATCATAGCGATGACCGAAACGATGCGATTTGCTCACCAGACCAGCCATTATTTCTGGTTTGATGAGGGCATTAAAATCTTGAGCAGAGTTTACTGAACGGTGCATTAAATATTGAGAAGGGCGTGTGCCAGAAGAATGGTGAAATTTATTACATCCCGGGGTAGAGCGGGGGTGACTATCCCGCTGTCTGACTGTGGCATGTCTGTATCGCCCACGCCTTGAATAAGGGGCATGGCCACTCGGTTGGTTGTAACCGTTATCTGATCTTGGGTATTGACCACTGATACCAGCAGAACTTCTATCCATAATTATATTTCATTAATTCATGAAAATATAAAAAGCAGACTGCTGTTCTGTTCAGAAGTTCATTGTGCGGCAAAGTTTACTTGAGTCATGATGGGAGGAAGGCGGTTACTGGCTGCTTGTTTTCTTCCTCTTTGCCGGGTTGGTTTGCTCTGCTAAATGTTCTTCACCAGTAATGTATGCAGTACCTGCCCACCTTCTTTTAAGTGATACAGAGTCATGAGCCTGTGGCGGGATGCCTATCCTGATCTTTATTTGATCAATGTATGGTTTCATTAAATCGTTGTTCAAAAGCTGGTTAGCCGGGATTTCAATGACCTCAAATCCTGCTTTTTGCAGCAGTGCGATTTTCAGCAGAGTTGAACCATTCCTGGTGTTGAAATCACCACCCACATAATGAGAGGGACCCTGAACTTCAATCACCATGTTGTGATCTGGCAGTAGCAGGTCAACCGGAGGTAATGAGTTCAGACTCTTTTCCTCTTCGATCTTCAAAAATGGAATAGATGATTTGAGTTGATCGCGGAAGTCGACCTGGGTTTTTGAAATGTTTGTGTGGTAATGGCGAACGACCGGACAGGCTCTGCCAAGCCAACTTGCAGCCATGGTAATGATGGATTGTTCCTCTTCATTGTCTGGCGATGTATTTTCCAGGCGAGTGAACAGGTCATCCATGTGCTTTTCAAACACGTTACTTTTATTAGCATTGGAATCCAGAAACAACCTGGCACAGCATACCATTACTCCCCAGAGAGACAACGGTATCTCTTTCTGTGAAAACTGAGGGTTCTCACTGATTCGATAGACAAGCGATTCGAACGTAGAGGTAACCACGTTCAGCTCAAGGAGTTCACCCAGTTTCGCCATGGCCCACAGCATGATGGCAATACCCTGGGCATTAAATTGGTTTTTCTGTGCGTTCACGCGGGGCAACAGCGCGGTCACGGCCTCTTTGAACTCTGGTGTCCACTCCTGGCCGCTATCCACCAGTTTTGCCATGGCCCACAGCAGGTTGGCGATATGCTGAGGAATAAACTGGTCTTTCTGTGCGTCCACGAGGGGCAGCAGTGTGGCCACGGCCTCTTTGAAACCGGGTGTCTGCTCCATCCCGTTGTACAAAAGTTTCGCCATGGCCCACAGCAGGTTGGCGATTCCCTGTGGTTTAAAGTCAGCTTTCTGTACTTTCATGTGGGGCAGCAGCGCGGCCACGGCCTTGTTGAAATCGGGTGTCTGCTCCTGGCTGTTGTCCACCAGTTTCGCCATGGCCCAGAGCAAGTTGGCGACTCCCTGCGGAACAAATTGGTCTTTCTGTCTGTGCACGTAGGGCAACAGCGCGGCTATGGCTTCTTTCAGACGAGGTGTCCATTCCTGCCCGTTGTCCACCAGTTTTGCCATGGCCCACAGAAGGTTGGTGATTTCCTGCGGATTGAAGTTTGCTTTCTGTGCGTTCATCTGAGACAACACCGCGGCCACGGCCTCTTTGAGCTCTGGTGTTTGCTTCAGCCCGCTGTCCACCAGTTTTGCCATGGCCCACAGCAGGTTGGCGATTTCCTGTCGTTTAAAGTTGGCTTTCTGTGCATTTACCTGGGGCAACAGCGCAACCACGGCCTCTTTGAACTCTGGAGTCAGCCCCAGCCCGTTGTCCACCAGTTTTGCCATGGCCCACATCAGGTTGGCGATTTGCTGAGGAATAAATTGGTTTTTCTGTGCGCTCACGAGGGGCAACAGGGCGGCTAAAGCCTCTTTGAGCCCTGGTGTCCGCTCCAGCCGGTTGTCCACCAGTTTCGCTATGGCCCATAGCAGGTTGGCGATACCCTGGGCATTAAATTGGTCTTCCTGTGCGTTCACGTGGGGCAACAGCGCGGCTACGGCCTCTTTGACCCCTGAAGTGTGCTCCTGCCCGATGTCTACTATTTTCGCCATGGCCCACAGCAGGTTGGCAATAGCCTGCGGAATAAATTGGTCTTTCTGTGCGTTCACGTGGGGCAACAGGGCGGCCACGGCCTCTTTGAACACAGGTGTCTGCTCCAGCCCGTTGTCCACCAGTTTCGCCATGGCCCACAGCAGGTTGGCAATGTTCTGGGCATTAAGTTGGTTTTTCTGTGCGTCCAGGAGGGACAGCAGGGCGGCCACGGCCTCGTTGAACCCTGGTGTCCGCTCCAGCCCGTTGTCCACCAGTTTCGCCATGGCCCACAGCAGGTTGGCAATGCCCTGGGCATTAAGTTGGTTTTTCTGTGCGTTCATGAGGGGCAACAGGGCAGCCACAGCCTCGTTGAGCCCTGGTGTCCGCTCCAGCCTGTTGTCCACCAGTTTCGCCATAGCCCACAGCAGGTTGGTGATGTGCTGAGGAATAAATCGGTTTTTCTGTGCGTTCACGAGGGGCAACAGGGCGGCCACAGCCTCGTTGAGTCCTGGTGTCCGCTCCAGCCGGTTGTCCACCAGTTTCGCCATGGCCCACAGCAGGTTGGCAATGCCCTGGGCGTTAAATTGGTCTTTCTTTGCATTCAGGAGGGGCAGCAGGGCGGCCACCGCATCTTCGAGACCTGGTGTCCGCTCCAGCCCGTTGTTCTCCAGTTTTGCCATGGCCCACAGCAGGTTGACAACGCCCTGGGCATTAAGTTGGTTTTTCTGTGCGTTCACGAGGGGCAACAGCGTGGCCACGGCCTCTTTGAGCCCTGGTGTCCGCTCCAGCCCGTTGCCCACCAGTTTCGCCATGGCCCACAGCAGGTTGGCAATGGCCTGGGCATTAAACTGGTTTTTCTGTGCGTTGATGAGGGGCAACAGGGCGGCCATAGCCTCTTTGAGCTCTGCTGTACGCTCCTGCCCGTTGTCCAGCAGTTTTGCCATGGCCCACACAAGGTTGGTGACTTCCTGTGGTTTAAAGTGAGCTTTCTGTGCGTTCACGTGGTGTAACAAAGCGACCACAGCCTCGTTGAGCTCTGGTGTCAGTTCCTGCCCGTTGTCCACCAGTTTTGCCATGGCCCACAGCAGGTTGGCGATTCCCAAGGCATCAATATCCCTGGCTGGAGGCTTTTGGTTGCAGTTAAATATTATTGCATCAAATAGCGTTGACAATAAGTTAGCCTGAGTAAGTCTAACTCGCTCATCCATGGGTTTGTGTAGGGTAAAAACACCCGCTGAAGTCAATGAGTGCAGTGTTGTCGTCAGGCTTCGCCAATTCCAGCTCCGTGTTGCTGTGAAATTTTGCAGCAAATGCATCAGCTGGCTTTGTTCAGCTCGATTTAACGGTCTTTGAACAGCTGACGTGTATTTTTTAATTGAACTGGCATACTGCCCGTGATTTCTCCCATTATAGCGTTGACCGAAACGATCCGATTGACTTACCAGATCATCCATTATTTCTGGTTTGATGAGGGCATTAAAATCTTGAGCAGAGTTTACTGAACGGCACTGTAGATGTTGAGAAGAGCGTGTGCCAGAAGAATGGTAAAATTCATTGCGACCCGGTGCAGTGCGGGGGGGATGATTCCATTGTCTGACTGCGGCATGTCTGTATCGCCCACGCCTTGAAGAAGGGGCATGGCCATTCGGTTGGTTGTAACCGTTATCTGATCTTGCGTATTGATCACTGATACCAGCATAACTTCTATCCATAATTATATTTCATTAATTCATGAAAATACAAAAAGCAGACTGCTGTTCTGCCCAGAAGTTCATTTTGCAGAAAAGTTTACTTGAGTCATGATGGGAGTCAGGCGATTACTGACTGCTTGTTTTCTTCCTCTTTGCCGGGCTGGTTTGCTCTGCTAAATGTTCTTCACCAGTCACGCATGCAGCACCTGCCCACCCTTTTTTAAGTGAAACAGAGCCGTGACCCTGTGGCGGGATGCTTACCCTGATCTTTATTTGATCAATATAGGGTTTCATTAAATCGTTGTGCAAAAGCTGGTTAACCGGGATTTCAATGACCTCAAATCCTGATTTTTGCAGCAGTGCGATTTTCAGCAGAGTCGAACCATTTCTGGTGTTGAAATCACCACCCACGTAATGAGAGGGTCCCTGAACTTCAATCACAACGTTGTGATCTGGCAGAAACAGGTCAACCGGAGGTAATGAGTTCAGACTCTTTTCTTCTTCAATCTTCAAAGAGGGCAGATATGATTGGAGTTGATCGCGGAAGTCGACCTGGGTTTTTGAAATGTTTGTCTGGTAATGGCGAACGACCGTACAGGGTCTGCCAAGCCAACGTGCGGCCATGAACATGATGGATTGATCCTCTTCATTATCTGGCGAGGTATTTTCCAGGCGAGTCAACAGGTCATCCATGTGCTTTTCAAGCACGTTATTGTTATTGGCATTGGAGTCCAGAGCCAACCTGGCACAGCAAACCATGACTCCCCAGAGAGACATGGATATCTCTTCCTGAGACAACAGCAGGTTCTTATTGATTCGATAGACAAGCGATTCGAAGGTAGAGATAGCCAGATTCAGCTCAATGAGTTCACCCAGTTTGGCCATGGCCCACAGCAGGTTGGCAATACCCTGGGCATTGAATTGATCTTTCTGTGCGTTCACGAAGGGCAACAGCGCGACCACAGCCTCGTTGAGCCCTGCTGTCTGCTCTTGCCCGTTGTCCACCAGTTTTGCCATGGCCCACAGCAGGTTGGCGATATGCTGGGGAATAAATTGGTCTTTCTGTGCATTCACGTTGGGCAACAGCGTCGCCACTGCTTCGTTGAACTCTGGTGTCTGCTCGTACCCGTTGTCCACCAGCTTTGCCATGGCCCACAGCAGGTTGGCGATATGCTGGGGAATAAATTGGTCTTTCTGTGCATTTACGTTGGGCAACAGTGTGGCCACAGCATCTTTGAGCTCTGGTGTCTGCTCCTGGCCGTTATCCACCAGTTTCGCCATGGCCCACAGCAGGTTGGCGATATGCTGGGGAATAAATTGGTCTTTCTGTGCATTCACGTTGGGCAACAGTGTGGCCACAGCATCTTTGAGCTCTGGTGTCAGCTCTTGCCCGCTGTTCACCAGTTTGGCCATGGCCCACAGCAGGTTGGCAATACCCTGGGTATTAAATTGGTCTTTGTGTGCGTTCACGGGGGGCAGCAGCGCGACCACAGCCTCGTTGAGCCCTGCTGTCTGCCCCTGCCCGAGATCCATCAGTTTCGCCATGGCCCACAGCAGGTTAGCAATTTCCTGTGGGTTAAAGTTAGCTTGTTGTACGATCACGCAGGTCAACAGCGTAGCCACCGCTTGGTAGAACTCTGGTGTCTGCTGGTACCCGTTGTCCACCAGTTTTGCCATGGCCCACAGCAGGTTGGCGATATGCTGGGGAATAAATTGGTCTTTCTGTGCATTCACGTGGGGCAACAGTGCGGGCACAGCATCTTTGAGCTCCGTTATCCGCTCCAGCCCGCTGTCCACCAGTTTCGCCATGGCCCACAGCAGGTTGGTGATTTCCTGGGCATTAAATTGGTCTTTCTGTACGTTCACCTGGTGCAACAACGCGGCCACGGTCTCGTTGAGCTCTAGTGTCCGCTCCTGGCCGTTGTCCACCAGTTTCGCCATGGCCCACAGCAGGTTGGCGATACCTTGTGGTTTAAAGTTAGCTTTCTGTGCGTTCACGTGGGACAGCAGCGTGGCCGCAGCCTCTTTGAGTTCTGGTGTCCGCTCCTGGCCGTTGTCTACCAGTTTCGCCATGGCCCACAGCAGGTTGGCGATACCTTGTGGTTTAAAGTTAGCTTTCTGTGCGTTCACGTGGGACAGCAGCGCGGCCGCAGCCTCTTTGAGCTCTGGTGTCCGCTCCTGGCCGTTGTCCACCAGTTTCGCCATGGCCCACAGCAGGTTGGCGATGCCCTGAGGAATAAATTGGTCTTTCTGTGCGTTCACGTGGGGCAACAGTCTGGCCACAGCATCTTTGAGCTCTGGTGTTTGCTCCAGCCCGCTGTCCACCAGTTTCGCCATGGCCCACAGCAGGTTGGCGATTTCCTGTGGTTTATAGTTAGCTTTCTGTGCGTTCACTTGGGGCAACAGCACGGCCACTGCCTTGTTGAGACCTGGTGTCCGCTCCAGCCCTTTGCCCACCAGTTTCGCTATGGCCCACAGCAGGTTGGCGATATGCTGAGGAATAAATTGGTCTTTCTGTGTGTTCACGTGGGGCAACAGCGCAGCCACGGCCTCGTTGAACTCTGGCGTCTGCTCCTGAGCATTGTCCACCAGTTTCGCCATGGCCCACAGCATGTTGGCGATTTCCTGTGGTTTAAAGTCAGCTTTCTGTGCGTTCACGCGGTGTAACAAAGCGACGATGGCCTCGTTGAACTCTGGTGTCCGTTCCTGCCCGTTGTTCACCAGTTTTGCCATGGCCCACAGCAGGTTGGCGACACCCTGGGTATCAATATCTCTGACTGGAAGTTGTTGGTTGCAGTTAAATATTATTGAATCAAATAGTGTTGACAATAAGTTAGCCTGAACAAGTTTAACTCGCTCATCCATGGGTTTATGAAGAGTAAAAACACCCGCTGAAGTCAATGAGTGAAATGTTGTCGTCAGGCTTCGCCAATTCCAGCTCCGTGTTACGGTAAAATTTTGCAGCAAACGCATCAGCTGGCTTTGTTCTGTTCGATTTAACGGTCTTTTAGCAGCTGACGTGTATTTTTTAATTGAACTGGCATATAGGCCGTGATCTCGCCCATCATAGCGATGACCGAAAAGATTCGCTTTGCTCACCAGACCAGCCATTATTTCCTGTTTGATGAGGGCATTAAAATCTTGAGCAGAGTTTATTGAACGGCACTGTAGATGTTGATAAGAGCGTGTGTCAGAAGAATGGTAAAATTGATTGCGACCCGGTGCATTGCGGGGGGGATGATTCCATTGTCTGACTGTGGCATGCCTATATCGCCCACGGTTTGAAGAAGCGACCTGGCCATTCGGTTGGTTGTAACCGTTATCATATCTTGTGTATCGACCACTGATACCAGCAGAGCTTCTATCCATAATTATATTTCATCAATTCATGAGAATATAAAAAGCAGACTTCGGTGTTGTTCAGAAGTTCATTTTGCTTAATCTGCCAAAGGATCACCTGTGGATTCAGACTCAAGTCTGGAAGCTCCTTCCCTGGTCTTTATTTGATCAATACATGGTTTTATTGAATCCTGGTCCCAAACCGTGTTAGCAGGGATTTCCATGATCTCAAATCCTGCTTTTTTCAGCAGTGCGATTTTCAACAGAGTCGAACCATTCCTGGTTTTGAAATCACCACACACGTAATGAAACGGTCCCTGAATTTCAATAACCATGTTGTGATCTGGCAGTAGCAGGTCAACCGGAGGCAGTGAGTTCAGGTACTTTTCTTCTTCAATCTTCAATGAGGGAATGCATGATTGGAGTTGATCGCGGAATTCGGCTTGAGGTTGTGACATGGTGCGCAGGTAATGGGGGACGATCGGACACGCTCTCCCAAGCCAACTTGCGGCCAGGGCAATGATGGATTGTTCATCTTCATTGTTTGGGGAGGTATTTTCCAGACGAGTAAACAGGTCATCCATGTACTTTTCAATCACGCTATTTTGATTGGCGTTGGAGATCAGGGACAACCTGGCACACCATACCATTACTCCCCATAGAGACATCCATATGTCTTGCTGAGAGAGCTGAGGGGTTTCACTGATTCGGTAGATAAGAGATTCAAACGCAGTAGTCACTATGTTCAGCTCAAGGAGTTCACCCGGTTTCGCCGTGGCCCACAGCAGATTGGCGATTTCCTGTGGATTAAAATTGGCTTTCAGTGCATTCACGAAGGGCAACAGCGCGGCCATGGCCACTTTAAACCTGGCTGTCTGCTCCTGCCCGTTGTCCGCCAGTTTCGCCGTGGCCCACAGCAGGTTGGTGATACCTTGTTGTTTAAAGTTAGCTTTCTGTGCCTTCACATAGGGCAACAACGCGGTCACGGTTTCGTTGAGCCCGGGTGTCGGCTCCTGCGCGATGTCTGCCAGTTTCGCCATAACCCAAAGCAGGTTGGCGATTCCCTGGGCATCAATATCCCTGGCATCAGCTTTTTTGCTGCAATTGAATCTTATTGCATCCAGTAGCGTTGACAATAAGGCAGCTTGAGTATGCTTAACACGCTCATCCATGGGTTTATGAGGGGTAAAAACACCTGCTGAAGTCAATGAGTGAAATATTGTCGTCAGGCTTCGCCAATTCCAGCTCCGCGTTGCTGCGAAATTTTGCAGCAGACGCATCAGCTGGCTTTGTTCCGCTCGATTTAACGGTCTTTTGGCAGCTAACGTGTATTTTTTAACTGAAATGGGATATAGGCCGTGATCTCTCCCATCAAGCGATGACCGAAACGATGCGATTTGCTCACCAGACCAGCCATTATTTCTGGTTTGATGAGGGCATTAAAATCTTGAGCAGAGTTTACTGAACGGCACTGTAGATGTTGAGAAGAGCGTGTGCCAGAAGAATGGTAAAATTCATTGCGACCCGGTGCAGTGCGGGGGGGATGATTCCATTGTCTGACTGTGGCATGTCTATATCGCCCACGCCCTGAAGAAGGGGCATGGCCATTCGGTTGGTTGTAACCGTTATCTGATGTTGCGTATTGACCACTGATACCAGCAGAACTTCTATCTATAATTATATTTCATTAATTCATGAAAATATAAAAAGCAGACTGCTGTTCTGCTCCGAAGTTCATTGTGCGGAAAAGTTTACTTGATTCATGATGGGAGGAAGGTGATTACTGACTGTTTGTTTTCTTCCTCTTTGCCGGGTTGGTTTGCTCTGCTAAATATTCTTCGGCAGTAACGTATGCAGCATCTGTCCACCCTCTTTTAAGTGATACAGAGCCATGCCCCTGTAGCGGGATGCTTATCCTGGTCTTTATTTGATCAATGTATGGTTTTATTAAATCCTGACTCAAGAGCATGTTACCCGGAATTTCAATGACCTCAAATCCGGATTTTTGCAACAGTGCGATTTTCAGCAGAGTCGAACCGTTCCTGGTATTGAAATCACCACCCACGTAATGAAAGGGTCCCTGAACTTCGATCACTATGTTGTGATCTGGCAGAAGCAGGTCAACCGGAGGTAATGAGTTCAGACTCTT
>NZ_PJPV01000153.1 GCF_002864045.1 Endozoicomonas acroporae | reverse complement strand
TGACTCCTTGTTCAGGCACTCCCGGCAACTGCTCCTGCGTTGCTCTAGCTCCTGCATCCATGCAGTCGTGCTTCGTTACAACTCCGGTCACATAGCTACGGCTATGCTCCCTCCGTTGTGCCTCGCATAGCACCTGCCCAAGTAGCCAGAAATATATGATTCCATATGGCCAGCTACTTAACTTCCAGCCCATAATCCACAACTCACCCCCCCAAAAAAAACATCTATGAACTTAATACCCGTAATCATGTCTGGCGGCTCTGGCAGCCGCCTCTGGCCTCAGTCCAGAGCTTTGCACCCGAAGCAGTTTCTGCCACTGGTCAATAAACAGACCATGCTTCAGAACACGGTGGCCCGGCTGAGTGGCTTGTATGCTGTGGGGGCGCCAGTGGTGATTGCCAATGAGGATCATCGTTTTCTGGTGGCGGAACAGCTTCGTCAGATGGGGCGTAGTGCCGAGGCGATTATTCTGGAGCCGGTGGGCAGGAATACGGCACCTGCCGTTGCGTTGGCGGCTTTAAAAGCGTTGAACCAGGCAGATCACAAAGAAGAGCCGGTTTTGTTGGTGCTGGCGGCGGACCATGTGATTCAGGATGAAAAGGCTTTTCATCGGGCAGTTGAGGCGGCATTGCCAGCAACAATGGCTGGTAAGCTGGTGACGTTTGGTATTGTGCCTACCCATCCGGAAACGGGGTACGGTTATATCAAGGTGGGTGAACAGTTAATTGATAACTGTGAAGAGGAGGGGGCAGCTGACAAAACAACTGAACCTGACCCCTCATCAATCACAACTACCTACTCTGTAGCACAGTTTGTTGAGAAACCGGATCTGGAGACTGCTCAGGGCTATCTGGCTGCTGGCGATTATTACTGGAACTCCGGCATGTTTCTGTTTAAGGCTGCCCGCTATCTTGAAGAGCTGAAGCGGTTCCGCCCAGATATTCTGGAAGCCTGTGAAAAAGCGATGAGGGTTCAGAACCCTGACCTCGATTTTATCCGACTGGATGAAGAAGCCTTCAGGGCATGCCCGGATGACTCTATCGACTATGCAGTGATGGAAAAAACGACGGATGCCGTTGTTGTTCCGTTGGATGCGGGATGGTCTGATGTTGGTTCCTGGTCTTCTCTTGCTGATATTTCTGAGCAGGATGAGCTGGGGAACTCGGTTCAGGGGGATGTCCTTCTACAGGATACTACCAATAGCTATGTACGCAGTGAGAAAAAGCTGATTGCCACGGTTGGGGTCAATGATCTTGTTGTGGTAGAAAGCGACGATGCCATTCTGGTTGCACATAAAGATCAGGTGCAGGATGTCAAGAAGGTAGTCGAGTCGCTCAAAGCCGCAGGACGACCTGAGGTGAATCTGCACCGGAAGGTCTATCGGCCCTGGGGAGCTTATGATGCCATTGATATGGGTGAGCGTTTTCAGGTCAAGCGCATTATGGTCAAACCTGGTGCCAGGTTGTCGTTGCAGAAGCATTATCATCGTGCTGAACACTGGATTGTGGTGAAGGGCACAGCACTGGTGGAAATTGATGGGAAAGAGGTTTTGTTAACCGAAAATCAGTCCACTTATATTCCTATTGGAGCGGTGCATCGGCTGGAGAACCCGGGGAAGTTTGACCTTGAATTGATCGAAGTTCAAAGTGGCGGGTATCTTGGTGAAGATGATATTGAGCGTTTTGAGGATACCTATGGAAGAGTTTGAGGTGATTTCAGGGCATGAGTAACTCTCAGCTTAGTCATTGTCCTTAATGGTGGTCAGGGTTTGAAATCGGCATCGATCACCTCTTCAAACTGCCATGGGCACGGGTTCGGAAATGATGAGGCTGGTATCCCGGTTTCATCATGAGCATCTTCCACTGCATCTCCGTAGGCGAGAGGCAACATTTCAGGAATTTTTGACTTCAGGCCGGGGTTAGCCCTGAACAGTCGACGTATCTGTTTTCTCTGTTCTTTGATGGTGCTTTCCAAGCTATGGCCGGTGAGTCGTTTGTCTGGTTGGTATTGCCATTTCAGCAGGTGCATCAGCAGTACTGTCAGACGGGATTGCAGTGCCCGGTAGTCACTTCGGCCCATGCCCTCGATTTCCTCAAGAATGTTATGAAGATCCAGTTCGGCTATCCGGCCACTGCGTATCAGTTCTGCCTGTTGCTGAGTCCAGCTGTAAAAGTCTGTCTGGTATAAATCCTTCATGGGGTGGGCTCCATTATTTCAGTCAGTGCAGAAAAGCGTTAATACCCGTACACCCTGTTCATCCTGAGGGCCAGTCGAAGGGCGGAAACGCCGGACTCTGATAGATCGTGCCAAGCACCCTTCGACTCCGCTCAGGGTGAACGGAGATTCGACTTCGCTCAGGGTGAACGGAGATTGTACACGTCAAACTCATTGAAACCATGTACTAGCTGCTGCGCTATCTTACTGTCGTTAAAGAGAGTGTTTGCTGTATTATTGATCAGCCACAGAGTTATCGAATATTTAGACAGCTTCCAGCATAGCATGGTTCCATTGTTTGTTAAGGAGTTAGGTATTGACTTTCACCTGGATCGACTGGCTGATCGCCGGTATTGTTATCATCTCCGCGCTTATCAGTTTAAAGCGCGGTTTTTTTAAAGAGGTTCTCTCCCTGTTGACCTGGCTGGCCGCTATTTTTGTTGCCTGGTCGTTTGGTGGTGCCCTGTCAGAGCGATTGACTGATTACATAGCCACTCCATCCGTTCGGGTAATGGCGTCCTGTGCCTTGCTGTTTGTGGCAACGCTGATGGTCGGTGCGCTGGTTAATCGTATTATTGCTGAACTGGTTCAGGTGACGGGGTTGTCGGGTACTGACCGTATTCTGGGTATGGCGTTTGGTGGTTTGCGAGGCTGTTTACTGGTGACGATTCTCGTTGGCCTGCTGACGCTGGCTCCCCTGGAGCAGGATCAGGCCTGGCAGCAGTCGGTGCTTTTACCCCATTTTATGCTGCTGGCTGACTGGTCCAAGCAGACAGTGGTTGATGTTATGGGGCCGTTGATGCAAAGCTAACTGATGGTTTTTACATGAGAATAAGTCAGTATCTTCTCATCGGCAGTTACCAGTGGTGCGGCTAATGATCTGGATAGCGCGACAATAATCCGGTCTGCCGGGTCTTTATGGAACTGGCCAGGTAAGCGGGTGGATTCAATGGCCACTTTGTTGCTTAAGGGTTCGAAATGCAGTGAATCCACCTGCTGCGCGAATCCCAGCCAGGAATCCAGATCCATGGTCAGATTCAGACGACCTCTGTCGACCAGCATGGCGATCTCCCAGCTGGTGATGGTGGATATTATCAGGCAACCGTTGTTTTTCTGTTCCTGTTCAATGGCATTACGTGCGGCTGTACTGAGTTTATGGCAGCCGGACAGCCACCAGATCAGGATATGGGTATCAAGGACGATCAATGGTTGGCCTCCCAGTCTTCATCGGCAACGGGGGCGGTTGGGTCATCATAGAGAAGCACCGATCCCTGCAGGGTTTCCATGGGTGTTTTTGATGCCCTGTGGCATGGCTCTGAGATTCCTGAATAAGAGCTGTCATTCACCTCGGCAGACGTATCGGTAATGCTCTTATCGTAAGCTACCTTCCCCTTTAATAACCCATGCCCCCTGTTATCTGCGGCTGTTGTATATGGCACCAGCCGCATGACCGGTTTTTTACGCTGGGTAATGATAATGTCGGCATTTTCTTCCAGAGCCAGGCGCACTAATTCCGAGAGCCTGGTTTTTGCTTCATGCATACCAACGGTTATCTGGTTTGAATCTTTTGTCATGGTGGGACTTTCTAGCTAATTAAACTAGATTAACCATAGTCACTTGTTCTGTATTGTGCAAAAACTTTTTAGCAGTTTGCTGGTCTTAAGGAAAGTTGTGGTTTTCGTAATCCACTGATTTAGCGTATTATCTCAGGCTCTCCGTTATCAGGGATAAACGGGTTTAAAGTGATTGAACAGGCAATTTTAATCATTAGTTCCGATAACGATATTAGCTGATCAATCCTGAGGATGAGTGCATGTGTGGAATTGTCGGTATTTCGGCAACGGTGAATGTTAACCAGCTGTTGTTCGATGCGCTGACTGTGCTGCAACACAGGGGGCAGGACGCTGCGGGGATGGTGACTCTTGATGAAGGTCGCTTTTTCCTGCGTAAAGATAACGGGCTGGTGAAGGATGTCTTTCGTACCCGTCATATGAAGCGGCTTAATGGCTGCTCCGGCCTTGGGCATGTTCGATACCCGACGGCGGGTACTTCCAGTTCAGCAGAGGCCCAGCCATTTTATGTTAACTCGCCTTATGGCATCGCTTTAGCCCATAACGGCAACCTGACCAATGCGGATGATATCAAACAGTCGTTGTTTGAAAGTGACCTCCGCCACATTAATACCCACTCCGACTCTGAAATCCTGCTGAATGTTTTTGCCCATGAACTGGCCAAAGAGGGTAAGCATAAACCGCTGGCAGAAGATATTTTCAACGCAGTAACCGGTGTTTACCAGCGCTGTGAAGGTGGCTTTGCTGTGGTGGCCCTGATTAATGGTCATGGCATGGTCGGTTTCCGGGATCCCCATGGCATTCGGCCGCTGGTCTATGGTAAGCGGGAGACTGAGAACGGTGCTGAGTATATGCTGGCGTCAGAATCGGTGGCCCTTGATGCCCTGGACTTTGAGCTGGTGGGTGATGTTGCTCCGGGAGAAGCCATTTATATTGATGAGCAGCGTCAGCTCCATACTTTCCAGTGTGTGCCCGGTAAACTCACTCCCTGCATGTTCGAGTACGTGTATCTGGCCCGCCCGGATTCCAGCCTGGATGGTATTTTTGTCTATCAGTCCCGTCTGCGTATGGGGCAGACGCTGGCCAATAAAATCCTCCGGGAATGGCCGGATCATGATATTGATGTGGTGATGCCCATTCCGGATACCAGCCGAAACTCTGCCCTGGAGATGGCAACCCGCCTGGGTCTGCCTTATCGGGAAGGTTTTGTTAAGAATCGTTATATTGGCCGGACCTTTATCATGCCCGGTCAGGCCATTCGCAAGAAATCTGTGCGCCAGAAGCTGAATGCCATTCATCAGGAGTTTGCCGGTAAGAATGTGCTGCTGGTGGATGACTCCATTGTCCGTGGTACCACCTGTGAGCAGATTATTGAGATGGCCAGGGATGCCGGGGCCAAAAAGGTGTATTTCTGTTCAGCGGCTCCTGCCATTCGTTATCCCAATGTATACGGCATTGATATGCCAACCCGGGAAGAGCTGATTGCCCATGGTCGTACGGATCAGGAGGTTTGTGAACAGATCGGTGCCGATAAACTGATTTTTCAGGATCTGGATGATCTTAAGAAAGCGGTTTCTTCTCTTAACCAGGCCATTGACGATTTCGATTGCTCCGTGTTTGATGGTTGTTATGTAGCCGGTAATATTGATGCTCATTATCTGGAGCAGCTGGCTTCCAGCCGGAATGATGATAGTCGTCAGGCTGAGAGTGATATTATTGATCTTCATAACGAAGGGGATCTTTGACTTGTTTTGCTTAATGGAGATTTATTGGTACATGCTGGTGATCTGAAGGGATCGCATGTCAAACGAAAACCGCCACTGGCGGTTTCTCCATTTGGCCAGCTCGTCCAATATGGGTTGTTGTTCGAGTTACAACATATCGGATTAACCCGGTCTAGAGGTTGGGGATTCGGTGGTCAGGGTTTTGGTGTTCGAGTCTTCGGTTGTCGGGGTTTTGTTGGTCGAGGCTTCGGTGGTTGAGTCTTTGGTGGTCGAGTCTTTGGTTGTCGGGGTTTTGGTGGTCAGGGCTTCGGTGTTCGAGTCTTTGGTGGTCGAGTCTTCGGTGGTCGGGGTTTTGGTGGTCGGGGTTTTGGTGGTCGAGGCTTCGATGGTTGAGTCTTTGGTGGTCGAGTCTTCGGTTGTCGGGGTTTTGGTGGTCAGGGCTTCGGTGTTCGTGGTATTGGAGATCGGTCTTTTGTTGGTTGTATGTCGACCAGACAACGCCGTTGTAACAGGCGCTGCTGCAACTGTATAACTAGCGCTGCCCCACTTTTTGTCTTGACAAAAAGCATCCATCGAATTGTGATATACGACTAAAGAATCTTTGTCATTTGGTAGTGTGATTAAACCAGATTTATTGGTGCATTGTGATGAATTTTGATAGCACGTTATAGAACGATCAGCGGGAACTACTCCGTCTGGATTGCTTTTCCAAGTTGCGACACGCACTCGGCGTAGTGGGTGAAGTTCATTACAACATAACGGATTAACCTTATCATTTCCTGTACATGTAACGCATACTGCTGTACAGGTCGGTTCTTCGGTAGTCGGTTCTTCTGTAGACGTTAGTCTGGTAGTCGGTACTTTGGTGGTCGTGGTGTTGTAAGTTTTATTTTGGCCAGACAACGCCGTTACATCAGGAACTACTGCACCTGGAAGGGTTACATTTCGGGCAGACAACGCCGTTGCAACAGGAGCTGCTGCACCTAAAAGGGTTAAGGCATAAATGCCACCTGAAGTGGCCCCAAGCAACCCAATGGCTGTAGCTGCTGCCAGAAAAGGGTGATTGGCAACCCATTTAATCGCCCTGGTTCCATAACTTCGTTTATCCTGACTCACACCCGATTCGGCATCGCTTTGTGGAACCTGTCCATAATTCTTAAGCTCAATAAGATTTGAATAACCTGCTCGATCCATAATAATGCTCCTGACTTTAAGACTTGGTAGAGGGCGTCATGCCCTATTGTAGATCGGTGAATCAGTAAAAAGTTCACGCAGGAGCGACCTTTTGGCCGGTTAATGTCGTTAATCCCTCGACTTACCCATTTGACCTGAATGCAGCCGCTGCCGGTAAGCCTTATTCGTTGACAGAATCACCGTTTTGACACTGGCGGCATTGGCCTTGTGGGTAATGGCACCAATCACGTCGTCTTCTTCTATGCCGTTACGACAAATCGTCACTCGTCCCATTTGGCGGAAAGCATTATTGAATTCAACCAGCTTCTGGCGAAAGACCATCGGCATCGGCTTACGCTACGCTTCAGGCTTTTTCTCTTCGGTGATGCAATGTTCTTTACAGCTTATCGACATGAGGATGTTAATGTTTGCCTCTGATTTTTCGGCTGGAAACCGAACCCGCCGGATTCGGCACACTGGCTGCCTTGGCAACCAGGGCATACGGGTATTAGCGGATTCTATAAATGGCGTTACCCCAACCACCGTGTTGACAATAACGATCAGTTGAATCAAGTCTATGTAAAATATTAGTGTAGCTATAGAACATTGGAGAATGATTGGTACATAGTTCTGATTTACCATTGTCGCAGCTAAGAGGTGTAATCTTACCATTACTGATAATGTAGTCTCGTCCGCGAAACCCGCTCTTCCAATATGGGGTGGGTGCGTCACAACATATCGTTTTAATCCGGTGATTTTCTGAACATGTAGCGTTTATTGCATAATAAGTGCAGTCGTGCCTCCTGCAGAGGGCGTTCAATTTTTCCTCATCATATGATCTAAAAAAGGTCGGGGCTTCAGTGGTCGGGGCTTCAGTGGTCGAGGCTTCAGTGGTCGGGGCTTCAGTGGTCGAGGCATTGGTGGCCAGGGCTTTGGCGGTTACATTTCGGGAAGACAACGCTGTTGCAACAGGTGCTGCTGCACCCAACAGGGTTAAGCCATAAATGCCAGCAGACGCGGCCCCAAGCAACCCTATGGTTGCAACTGCTGTCAGAAAAGGGTGACGGACAATCCATTTAAACGCCCTGGTCCCACAACTTCGATCATCCTGCCTTACACCCGATTCAGTATCGTTTTGTGGAGCTTGTGCGTAATTATGAAGCTCGAAATTTGAACAACTTGCTGGATCCATAATAACACTCCTGATTTAAAAATTTGGTAGATGGCGTCATGTGCATTTGTAGATCCGTGGTTCAGTAAAAAGTTCATGTAGAAGCGGCATTTGGCCGGGTACTGTTGGTAATCCTTCATCCAGCAAGAGGCTGTCCAAGAAAAGCGCCCGTAGCGAGGACGACAGAAAACTGAGGATAAAAATTCGATTTGTCAAGTGAATGGCGGAGCTATTTGCCGAACATAAAAAGATGCTGAGTCGAGCATCGGCCACTTGCTGCAGCCAGCGGGCTTTTCGTCTTTTGACCTGCGCACAGCAACAGTGGTGGCCTCCAGCACGGCCTGTCTTTTTTCTTTTCGCTGATGCACTGCCCTTTGCAGCACATCGACATGGGGGTGTTAATGTTTGCCTCTGATTTTTCGGCTGGCAACCAAGGCATACGGGTGTTAGGGGATTCTGTAAATAGCTTTACCCCACCCTTTGGATTGACAAAAGTCCTTCATTGAATGAAAGACACTGTTACCACCACTCAATAAAAAAGATTTATTGGTACATGCTTGTGATTTTGTTCTGCAATTGACGGGTTCTCCGTTTGGCCGACTCATCCAATATGAGGAGTTGAGGGATCCTAGACAACATGCCGGGTTAACCTGGGGATTTCCTGTGCATTCAGCGCTTTTTGCATTAAAAGCGCAGGGAGCCTTGCAACGGGAGTTCAAGAATTTCTCATCTTCTGATCTAAAGATCGGGGCTTTGGTGGTCAGGGCTTCGGTGGTCGGGGCTTTGGTGGTTGAGATATTGGTGGTTGAGATATTGGTGGTTGAGATATTGGTGGTTGAGATATTGGTGGCCAGGGTTTCGGTGGTTACATTTCGGGAAGACAACGCCGTTGCAACAGGTGCTGCTGCACCCAACAGGGTTAAGCCATAAATGCCAGCAGACGCAGCCCCAAGCAACCCTATGGTTGCAGCTGCTGCCAGAAAAGGGTGACTGACAATCCATTTAAACGCCCTGGTCCCACAATTTCGACCATCCTGCTTTACACCCGATTCAGTATCGTTTTGTGGAGCTTGTGCGTAATTATGAAACTCAATATTTGAACAACTTGCTCGATCCATAATAACGTTCCTGATTTAAAACTTTGGTAGCTGGCATCACGCATATTTGTAGATCCGTGGACCAGTAAAAAGTTCACGTAGAAGCGACATATGGCCGTTTACTGTTGGTAATCCTTCATCTAAGTAGTGAAAATCATGAAAGCCCGCAGAACCATTAGGCTCAATGGCTATAAAAAAATACCCTTACAGAGCAAAATACAAATCCAGTGTTTTATATAAAAAAGATGCTGAGTCGGGCATCGGCCACTTGCTGCAGCCAGCGGGCTTTTCGTCTTTTGACGTGAGTACAGTGATGGTGGCCTCCAGCACGGGCCTGTCTTTTTTCTTTTCACTTTTAGCGGTTTCGAAGGGGGCAGCCTCGCCAAGGGCGTGTGGAAAAATCGAAGTTGGGGATGATAATTTTTACCTATGTTTTGTCTGGAAAACGAACTTGCCGGATTCGGCACGGTGGTTGCCCTGACAATCAGGGCGTACGGGTATCAGGGGATTCTGTAAATAGCTTTACCCCATCCTTTGGATTGGCAAAGTTCATCTACTGAATTATAGGTAAATCCACTACCATTTTTGTAAACACGCTCTGCGCCAATGGCTAATGAAGAATTATTGGTACATTGTGATGATGATGAGGCGCATTTCAAATGTGTAACGGTAGGGTAATTCCAATCGACGGTTTCTCCGTTATTCCAGCTCGCCCAATATGGGTTGAATGTGTAACAACATATCGGTCTAACCCGGCGATTTTCTGTGCATTCAGCGCTTTTTGCATAAAAAGCGCAGTTGGGAGCCTTGCAAAGGGAGTTCAAGTCTTTCTCATCTTCTGATCCAAAGATCGGGGCTCCGGTGGTCGGGGCTCCGGTGGTCGGGGCTCCGGTGGTCGGGGCTCCGGTGGTCGGGGCTTCGGTGGTCGAGGCTTCGGTGGTCGAGGCTTCGGTTGTCGGGGTTTTGGTGGTCGAGGTATTGGTTGCCAGCTCTTTGGCGGTTACATTTCGGGCAGACAATGCCGTTGCCACAGGCGCTGCTGCACCCAACAGCGTTAAGCCATAAATGCCAGCAGACACGGCCCCAAGCAACCCTACGGTTGCAACTGCTGTCAGAAAAGGGTGACGGACAATCCATTTAAACGCCCTGGTCCCACAACTTCGATCATCCTGCCTCACACCCGATTCAGAATTGTTTTGTGGAGCCTGTTGGTAACTCCGAAGCTCAATGCATGAACCTGCTCGATCCATAATAACACTCCTGACTTTAAACTTTGGTAGATGCGACATGCTATAAATCAGCAGACTTGTAGATCGGTAAAAAGTTCATGTAGAAGCGATATTATGACCGGTTACTGCCGGTAACCCTTCGTCTCTCAAATTTCGTTTTTCCGGGCTTCGTGACAGCGTCGGGACCCGGTGTGGTCGCCTAAACCCGGGTTGTCTCCTGGTATCGAAGGTCTTTTAAGCTCAACCCTAACTCCACATCATGCTGTAACGTTGCCAAACGTACCGATAGCTCGGCTTGTTCTCTTTGCTCCAGTACCTTTTTCAGCGCACCTTTCACCTTTTCCCCATTTGCCACTTCAGGCGCGAATATCTCATGCAAACTGCCAAACCGGTTAAGTAGCTCAGTCGCGCCTTTCTTTCCTACGACTTCCACACCGGGAACATCACCCTGTTTGCCTCTGATTTTTCGGCTTGAAACCGAACCTGCCGGATTTGGCACGCCGGTTGCTTTGGCAACCAGGGCATACGGGTATTAGCGGATTCTATAAAATGCTTTTGCGTTTACAACGATTCACAAACTGATTTTGCATTTTCACAAAGCCTGGCTCCAGACGATTTCACAGACATCTTGAATCTGCTGCCAATGTCTTTGCGCGCAAAGGCACTGAGTTCGGAATCAACCGTCTCAGTTAATCCGGATGTCATACACAAACAGCAACAGGCCATCGAGCTGGTAAGTGATCCCTTTCTTTACAGTTATGAGAAGCTCCTGGTCTTTCAACAAGCCTGAATTTCAACGTCATCTGGAAGCTGCCATGCACGGTGCGGCTGATTTGGCGTGGGTAACCGGGCCACTTCTGGATCAGCGCAAAAAAATAACCAGTTTGTTTCTTACCTTGATGATTGATAGTTGGGATGCTTTGTTTAAAGCAATTGCGCATGGATCCAAAGCCCAGAAACTGGAACTTGATACTTCATAAGATTAAAAGATAGCCAGGGTTTCAGGGTTAGGGATAGAGGTTTTCCTCCAGCTAAAGTAGCTGAAGGCTTTCTTTTTCTGTGAATATTATGAGTGCTTCTATGCACCTGCTATAGAAATAGAAAAATCATATAGAAAGGAGTTAAAGTTGAATAGTGTTGGCAACAAAGGCGATATACGTCCCGAAACTGATAGCTCTTCGTCAACAAAAACCAGTTTCAAATCTAATAGCTATAGTTGGTCAGCTTCAACAACCAAGTTTGACACCCTGCCGGTAACGGCTTTTGGCCATCGGACAGTCTGCGAATCGACCAGCAAGCTGCTGTCTCCTCACCCCAGAGAGTCTGAGCGACAAGAGCTGCTTCGGATCGCTGAGAGTGGGCACCTGGCGTTTCGGCGAATTGAAGTGCATGTAGAAGAAGATTACTTCACTACCAACCGTGCACCAAGACCTTTCAGTTTGGCTCTACCGGGGGAGATGATACCCGTCAAGCCAGTGCCAGAAGCGTTAGGCAGGTACATAGTAGGTATCAGCGATCCGCAATGCCTGTTCGTCTACAAACGTGATCCACGGACTGAGCGTTTGCTGGAGGAGCCAGACATGACTCCGGATACACTGCCAAAAAAACTACTATCAGATCTGCAGTCATTGCACGACAAACGTCGCGAGAATGCCAATCGAGTCAAATGGAGACTCTATCCTGATTGTTTCACCTCTGGACACCTTCGAGAAGATGGGACGTTCAGTTTACCTAAATTGAAAGACGGCGAATATAATCCCATATATGATTTCCCGGAACTGGTGCTCATTAACTACAGCAAGAAAGACATCCTGTGTTTCTTTGTATACAAGGATAAAGAGACCAATATTTCCGATATCCTGCAGTATAAGCACCGTTGTGAAGAGGTATTGAATCGTGAATCCTTACCTTTGGTTGTTTATTGCCATCGCACAGGCTCTGTGGAGGTCTGTTTTGATGATGAGCTGGACAGTGAACACCTGGCCAATAATGAGCGTTCTCTGGATGAGTTTGCGTTCTCACAGAGCATAGACCTGGATAACTTCAGAGCCCTGTTAAACATGCTGCCAATGCCTTTACGGGCCCAGGCGCTGAGTTCAAAATTAACCGTCCCACCCGATGTTATGCACAAATTACAACAGGCTATAGAGCTGGTGAGTGATCCCTGTTGTTACAGCTATGAAAGGCTTCTGGAATTGAAACAGGGTGGATTGCCCATTGAGCAGCGTTTTTTTCATAACGAGGCTGTTAAATCTTTGCTTGATATTCTCCTGGATACCGAAGTATTCAGACACAACGGGTTCCTGGATTTTGGCAGTACGAGAGAGGATGTGCTTAAGGGACAGCCAATTCGGATTCAGCAGGGGGAAGAAGCTTACCGATTATTTCAGCTGCTTTTGCAAAGCGGGGCAAGGCTGACTCAATGGGGCCTGGGCCGCATCGACGGTATGGAACGGTTTTTGGAATATGTATTGCCAGTGGGCATATTCAATTGTTTAGTGGCTGCCTCTGCTCCATTTGAGTTCCTGACCCTGCAACATCTCAGACAACTACCTTTGACCGGCTGCCCGGGAAGCGTCTTTGAATTTGACCGTATCTGCCGGAGCAACAGTCCAGTGCAACAGCAGGAATGCCTGAAAGGGATATTACTTTATGTGGTTACTCTGCCAAATCCAACCCTCGAACATATTCAGTCCAACTTATTGGCTCTTTTTCATTACCAGGTTTCCCTGGAAAAAGACGTTCTGGATAGTCTTGAATTCCGCCTGAAGGGGTATCATTGCCGGAATGGCAAAAAGGTCATTGATGATCTCTCCGTAGATGATTATATCCACTGGCTTGAAGAACTGTACAAGCAACGAAAAACGCATCCTTTCTACCAGAATTGGCCAGAGCATGTCCGTCAGGCTCAGCAGGAAATAACAGATCTGAAACAATCTCTCGGTCTAAACGATTCTGTCACATTGGCGACACCCCTGGCAGCCGGAACACCAACGGCGTTGCAGTTTCTGGTGGACGCCTTCAGCAAACCCCCGGTCCTGCCTGATAATGCCGGCGATAATGAAAAAACCATCCTGAAGGTATTGCAGCATTATTACCGCCGTCCGGGGCCGGAACGGGTGATCAAGAGTCTTGGCAGACAAACCATGCCAACACAATGGAAACTGCAACACAGCTGCAGTCATGTCCTGCGGGCCAGGAATAACGGACACTGGTATATGGAATTGCTGGAGAAATTTAAGCTGTGTTCCCTGAGCAAAAAAGAAAAAGAACTCCTGTCTCTGGCGATTATCTACCATGATGCGGCTGCCGAAGATGTCGACAAATCAGAAGAAGAAACAAGATCGGCTGATTATTTTAAAAGAGACTTGGCAGGATACTACCCCGAACAGCTGCTGGAAGATATGGCACTGGCAATGATCAACAAGGAAAAAGATGTCGATGGTAGCGATGAACCGAACCTGTCTGAGTCTGTGCGCTGGTATCTGCGCATATTACGCTTTGCGGATCGAATGGATATTATCCGTTATTGCGGTGTTGGGGCTGATTTTCCCAGGATGATGGAGACTCAACCCTGGGGTTTTGATGCTACACGTCTTGACCTGCCAACGCAGTTACCCTGGAATTTTCGCTCAGGCTCTGGCAACCAGACTGAATTCCAACGTCATCTGGAAGCCGCCATGCACGGTGCGGCTGATCTGGCGCGAATAACCGGGCAACTTCAGGATCAGCGCAAAAAAAACTACGCACTGATCTACGGTCTCAACGACACTGGCGCAAAGATCTCTGAAAACTTTGAATGGACAACTGAGCCGGTGCGGAGAATGAACCAGTTTATTGACGACAATGTTCGCCGCAAAATTGCTCAGGAGGCCGGAATTATTGTCTGTTCAGACCCCAGTCACAAAACCTGCAAGGCTGATCAGAACAAAGGGATCACTTATGGTATTCATAACAGCTGGTATGATCTGGCGCAGGTGGCGATTCCAACCGGAATGACACTGCTGGAAAAGATGCAGTACCAACATGACCCATCGCTGCTGAGCCCGGCAACACAACAGGCACTGAAGCAAGAGGTGCAGCGTCTGAAGAGCAAAGGTATACGGATGAATACGGGCACCTTGAAGCAGGAAACACTGGCTTCGAAGGAAGCCCGAAAAGTGCTGAAACAACGGGGTATTGCCGTGATCAGGGAGAAGCGTCGCTACTTCACTAACGATGACCTCCCGAGAGAACGGGAAATGCTTGTGCCAAAGAAGATAGCGAAGCCTGATGCTCAGAGCGCGTCGGCAGAGTGGGCCTGTAAAATCCTTTGATCTGGCTATGAAATGCCCTGAGTTGTCTCCTGGTATCGAAGGTCTTTTAAGCTCAACCCTAACTCCACATCATGCTGTAACGTTGCCAAACGCACCGATAGCTCGGCTTGTTCTCTTTGCTCCAGTACCTTTTTCAGCGCACCTTTCACCTTTTCCCCATGTGCCACTTCAGGCTCAAATATCCCATGCAAACTGCCAAACCGGTTAAGTAGCTCAGTCGCGCCTTTCTTTCCTACGCCTTCCACACCGGGAACATCGCCAACACCCGCCATACCCCAGTAGTCCAGTAACTTTTCAGGGGGCATTCCATATTCTGTGCAGACAGAGGCACTGTCAAAATTCTCTTTCTGGAAATGATCCCGCTGTATGACCAGGGGTGAATGCAACAGCTGTCGGTATGTCTTATCCGTTGACAGAATCACCGTTTTAACATTGACGGCAATGGCCTTGTGGGTAATGGCACCAATCACGTCGTCAGCTTCTATGCCGTTACGACGAAATGTCATTAATCCCATCTCGCGGAAAGCATTATTAAATTCAACCAGTCTCTGTCGTAAGACTATCGGCATCGGCTTGCGCTGCGCTTTATACCCTGGCAGAAGCTGATGTCGCCAGGTAGGAGGGTCGCCATCAAAGACCATCAGAATATGGCTTGGGTTGCACTCTTTGATGGCTCTTTGCACGGATGCCAGTGTTGCAGATAATGCCCCATTCACCTGTTGGTTGTCATCGCCCTGAGGCTCCCTTGAGGGAATGGCCGCATGGATGCGACGTATCAGGTTCAGAGCATCAATCAGAAGCAGTGTTGGTGCCATATTATCGGTTGATTCCAGCGGTGAGTATTTACGTTTGACAATGATAACGGAAATTTGCTCAAAGCAGGCTGTGGATTTTTTCTATGTTCTGGTATGTTAATGGATCGGCACAGTACACGGTTTCAATGTAATTGATGGGTTCCCTCTATCAATGGCACCCAAACTCCGTTCGTCCTGAGCGGAGTCGAAGGACCCATAGGGCCTAAAGGCGTAAACTCCAAACCCTGAATAAAGTCTGTGCCAATCACCCTTCGACTCCGCTCAGGGTGAACGGAGATTATGCTCATCAAGCTCATTGAAATGACGTAACAGGTATAAATTACAAAAAAATACGCGGTAATTCAGGAAGTTCCATGAATGATCATGATTTGACTGAGGCTTTGGCATTTGCAACTCAGTCCATCCGGGCAGGTTCGTTTCGCAGTGATCAGCGTGAGCACAGTGAAGCCATCTATCTGAGTTCAAGTTTTGTCTATGACAGTGCTGCCCATGCTCAGGCAGTTTTTGCCGGGGATGAACCGGGTAACGTCTATTCCCGTTATACCAACCCTTCAGTGCAGATGCTGGAAGCGCGCATGGCGGTGCTGGAAGGGAGTGAGGTTGACGACGATATTACCGCCTGTGCCACGGCTTCTGGTATGGCCGCTATTCTTGGCACCTGTATGTCGCTGCTGAAAAGTGGTGATCATGTCGTTTGTTCCCGCAATGTATTTGGTACAACATTCACTGTCTTTGCCCGGTATTTTGCCAAGTTCGGTGTGCAAACCACATTTGTTGATCTGGTGGACTATCAACAGTGGCAAGAGGCGATGACACCACAAACCCGTCTTCTATTTCTGGAAACCCCTTCTAATCCATTGAGTGATGTGGCTGATCTTGAACGGCTGGCGGATATTGCCCACAATAACGACGCCTTGCTTATGGTGGATAACTGCTTCTGTACTCCAGCCCTGCAACGTCCACTCTCTTTTGGTGCGGATCTGGTGGTGCATTCGGCCACAAAATACATTGATGGCCAGGGACGTTGCCTTGGAGGCATGGTGGTTGGCAGGAAACAGCTCGTGGATGAAGTCCACTTATGGCAGCGGTCTGCGGGGGCAACCATGAGTCCATTCAATGCCTGGGTGTTTTATAAAGGGTTGGAGACGCTCTCTGTGCGTATGGACGCGCACTGTCGAAACGCTTTGGAATTGGCGTCCTGGCTTAGTCAGCATCCGGCTGTGGAGCGTGTTCATTATTCCGGGCTGAACTCCCATCCGGGCCATGAGCTGGCGAAAAAACAGCAGCAGGGTTTTGGTGGTGTGCTGGCCTTTGAAGTGAGCGGTGGTCGGGAGTCCGCCTGGAAAGTGATTGACAGTGTTCAGATTATGTCCCGGACTGCCAATTTGGGGGATACCCGGACCACCATCACCCATCCGGCAACAACAACACATTGTCGTTTATCCGATGAAGACAAAATAAAGTCAGGCATTACCGAAAGTCTGGTTCGTATTGCCGTTGGTCTTGAGAATATTGATGACCTGAAAGCCGATCTGGAAAAGGGACTCAGCCGGTTGTTGTAAGCCCAGTGTGTTGCTTGTCCAGGGATGGCGCTCTTAATAAGAACAAAGCCGGAATCATGATTTATGAACTCAACGCTGCAGAACTCTCTGGACGCGCTGTCTGGTGTTATTCGGGGTAAAGACCGGGAACTTCGCTTGGCATTGTGCTGTATGTTAGCCCGGGGCCATCTGTTAATCGAAGATCTGCCTGGTATGGGGAAAACAGCACTGGCACTGTCACTGGCCCGATTGCTGGGGTTGGAGTATCAACGAATCCAGTTTACCAGTGACCTGTTGCCGGCTGATATTCTGGGCGTTTCTATTTTTGATCGGGCATCATCTGAATTCCAGTTCAAGCCAGGTCCTGTGTTTTCCCAGCTGCTGCTGGCGGATGAAATTAACCGCGCTTCACCGCGAACCCAGAGCGCACTTCTGGAAGCCATGGAAGAACGACAGGTGACCATAGAAGGGCAGGGCAGATCGTTGCCTGAGCCGTTTGTGGTGATTGCCACCCAGAATCCGTTGACGCAACAGGGAACATTTCCACTGCCTGAATCGCAGATGGACCGCTTTTTGATGTGTATTCCCATGGGATACCCGGATACCGACTCAGAAAAAGCCATTCTCCGGGGTGAGGCCGGGCGATTTCTGGTCAGCCAGCTGGGGCAGTCAGTGACACCAGAGGCGTTTCTGTTGATGCAACAGGAAGTCGATAACGTCCACGCCAGTGACCTCCTGCTGGATTATGTGCTGCGATTACTGAAGGCCACCCGTGAAGAGGGTTATTTTGCCGTTGGTTTATCGCCAAGAGCGGGTTTAGCGCTGTTGCAGGCAGCAAGGGCCTGGGCCTACATAGAGGGAAGGGATTACCTGATTCCTGAAGATATTCAGGCCGTGTTTGTCCCGGTTGCTACTCACCGGCTGACCATGCAGAAACAAGGCATATCGCCCGGTGAACTCCTTGGTCGCATTAATGCCATGGCTTGAGTGGTTCATCGATGAAAAACTCACCCCTTACTGCATCCCGGCGTCGGCTGAACAAGCAGTTTCAGCAGTGGGCTGATCAGCGCACACCTCGGGCGAGCCGAATTCAGCTTAACCAGCGTCGTATTTATATTGTACCGACAGGCTCGGGATTTTTCTGGCTTTCCATGGTTCTGGTGATTTTTCTGGTGGCGGTTAATTACCGTAATTCACTGGCTTATGGTCTCTGCTTCTTTATGCTGAGCCTGTTTTTATTAGCCATTATTCATACGTGGCGTAATCTGGCCGGCATGACCCTGGTGGCCAAGAGGGCAGAAGCCGGATTTGCCGGTGAGCGGATACCGGTTTCGATAGAATGTCTCAGTGAACGGCGGCCGCGTTATTCTATTGCCATTGGCTGGCCGGATACCGAATCCGCTGTCGTGAGTTTTGACAGCGATCGTGAGCAGGGTCTGCTTGCTCAGGCTGGATTGCGGGGATGGTTTCGGCCCGGGCGACTGCGTATAGAGAGTATTTACCCTTTGGGATTATGTCGGGCATGGAGCTGGGTTCGTCTGGATTTTCACTCGCTGGTTTATCCGGCTCCGGATGACCGATACCCGTTACCGGAGAATGAAACCATAGACGATGGTGAGCGGTCATTGACGACGTCAGGTTTTGAAGAGTTTGCCGGATTCAGAACTTATCAGCAGACAGATACCCCTGCCCATGTTTTCTGGAAAGGCTATGCCCGAACAGGAGAGCTGTTGACCAAGCAGTTTGATCAGCCATCAGGCCGTGAACTCTGGTTTTCCCTGGATCAGGTGCCGGAAGGAGATCTTGAACAAAAGCTTTCGGTGCTGACCGCCTGGTGTTTGCAGTGTGATAATCAACAATATGCCTATGGTCTGGCACTGGCAGGGCAGCAACTGGCACCATCAACCGGTGAGTTACATTTAAAGCAGTGCCTGGAGATGCTGGCGTTGTATAAGCTGGATCAGGGTATGGCTGGAGGAGTAAATGGATAGCCCGGCTGTTTCCCGTTATGCCACGCTCTGGCTTCTGGTGGCACAGGTTATGGTGGCATTGCCGGTGCTTGAAGTCCTGCCCATTGCGGTGCTTCCTCTACTGGTGCTGACCCTGATGTGGCGTGCACTGATCTGGTTTGGCAGAGGCTCCTGGCCATCAGATCTGTTAAGACTTCTTTTGGTCGCCCTTTCCCTGGTCATCATCATTACTTCCTCGGGTTGGCAATTTTCACTGGAATTGGCCGTAACGTTCCTGGTGACCGGTTATGCGTTGAAAATGCTGGAGATGAAAACCCGCAGAGATGCGTTGGTGATCGCCTATATCGGCTTTTTTGTGGTGGGGGCCGGGGTGATTTATTCCCAGTCCCTGATGCAGGCGCTATACCAGTTATTGTGCCTGGGTGTGTTAGTCGCAGCGATTCATGCGATGTATTCGCCAGCATCCAGTGCTTCTGCCAGTTTCTCCATAAAAGGCAGTCTTCGTTTTACCGGCCTTATTCTGCTGCAAGCCCTGCCTTTAACGTTGGCTCTGTTTATTTTTGTTCCCCGTCTTGGTCCATTATGGGCAGTGCCCTGGCCTGAAGGAGAGGCTAAAACCGGGCTGTCCGACACGATGCAGCCAGGTGATGTAGCAAGGCTCAGCCAGTCTTATCAGTTGGCTTTTCGGGCTCAGTTTACCGGTTCTGTGCCATCGGCCAGGGAACGTTATTGGAGAACCCTGGTTCTTGATCAATACGATGGTGAACAGTGGTGGCAAAGTGACCTGATACGTTTATTGAACCAGTTCCCGGGAGAAATCGATGATGAGCGAGACTGGCAGGGTAGATTGCCAGTGATTGATGGCTGGTGGCAGGTTCAGCCAGGGCAGTATAACTATGAGGTGTTATTGGAGCCCAATGGTCGACAGTGGCTTCCCGTTCTGGGTATGGCCGCAGCAGCGGTTCCGGAAACAACAGTTGTGAGAACCTTACGACTGGAAGCAGATAAGCCTGTTTTTGAACGACGTTTGTATCAGCCTGCGCAACAGAGCGTGGTTGCACAGACGATGACGATGCCTTCCTGGTTACTGGGTCTTAATAAGTCATTGCCTGACAATGGCAACGCCCAGAGTCGTATGTTGGCGCAACAGTTGTTTGCCGAGTCTGGTTGGGATCCGGTTACCATGGGCCGGCGGGTAATGGACTATTTCAATCAGGAGCCTTTTTACTACACCCTGTCGCCACCGTTGATGGAACAGAATGAGGTCGATCAATTTCTGTTTGTCCATCGCAGAGGGTTTTGCGAGCACTATGCCAGCAGCTTTGTGTTTATGATGCGCTCGGTGGGGATACCAGCACGCATCGTGACCGGTTATCTCGGAGGGGAGTACTTACCCGAAGAAAAGGTGATCAGAGTACTTCAGCGAGATGCCCATGCCTGGGCAGAGATTTGGGTTGAAGGGCAGGGGTGGATTCGATTTGACCCTACCGCAGCGGTAGCGCCGGAGCGTATTGAGCTTGGCATTGATGACATGATTGAGCAGGGCGGATTGTTGCAGGGGCAGATTCCTCTGGCTTATCGTTTGGGTCAAGCCGGCTTTTTCAAGTCGGTTCGACAGGGCTGGGAGCGACTTGAGTACCGCTGGCAGAAGTCCGTGGTGCAGTACCAGCAGGAAAAGCAGCAGTCTTTTATGAAGGAATTGTTTGGTACTTCATCCTTTTACTGGCAACAGATCGGTGTGCTCGGTGCATTATTAGCGCTGTTTCTTCTGCTTTTTGGGGTCTTTGCGCTCTTTCAAAGGCCTGCACTCAATCCTCATCAAAAGCTCTGGTTACGACTGGAACGTAAGCTGGTTGCCAGGGGTTTTGAACGCCAGGCAGGGGAAGGGCCTAAAGATTTCGCATTGCGAGTAAACGCTGAAAATGATGCGTTGGGTGCGCAACTATTATCGATTGTGGATCTCTATATTCAGTCGGCCTACTCGGGACGGGGGAAAGTGGAGAAACCGTTGCTTGATCAGTTGAGCAAGATGATCAAGCAACTGTAAGTTACTCAGGCATCGCCACATAAATGCCTTTGTAGGTTGCGATGTTTATGGATGACTGCTCTTCTTTCTCTGTTGAATATAACTCAACCGTTAACTCCAGTTTGGCATTGCGACGCTCATTCAAACGATCAAAAAAACAGTCGGGAACCATGGCGCTGCAGTGGGCTGATATGCGGCTTTTGCCGGGAGCATGGTAAGTCAGTTGGGAATCGGCAATAACGGCAGCGCAGTCCTTTACACGTGTTCTGGCATGAAGTGTGGTAAACAGCCAGCCACAGATGGTGGCCAGCGCGGCAATACTGCCACCAAAAGCAGTTCCTTTATCGTTGATATTGGGCGCCAGTGGGCAGCTGATCACTAATTCTCCATCCTTGAACTGATCAAAACTGACTTCCATATTATTCAATAGCGGGATGTTGTCTTTTATCCACGCGATCAGTTCTGGTGTAAAAAGGGATTCTGGTGTTGCCGTGTCCATATTGCAGGCCATCACTCATCTGGTATTTAAATAACTATGATAAAAAAATAAAAAGCCCCTGATAACAGGGGCTTTTGTGTCGATTAACGCAGCAATGTATCAGCTGGCTTTGGCGATAATATCGTCAGCAGCCTTCTGATACGACTCTACCTGGTCAAAATTGAGGTAGCGATAGACGTCACCCGCCATAGCATCCAGGTTGCTGGCGTATGCCATATACTCTGCCACGGTCGGGATTTTGCCAAGAATGGCACCGACAGATGCCAGCTCAGCAGAACACAGGTATACGTTAGCGCCATCCCCCAGACGGTTAGGGAAGTTACGGGTAGAGGTAGAGAGTACGGTTGCGCCTGGCTCTACCCGTGCCTGGTTACCCATACAGAGTGAACAGCCCGGGATTTCGGTCCGCACACCGTTGTCGTTGTAGATGTTGTAATAGCCTTCTTCTTCCAGCTGTGCCTTGTCCATTTTGGTGGGAGGCGACATCCAGAAGCGGGTCTTCAGAGGATCATGGTTCTGTTCCAGCAGTTTTCCGGCCGCACGGAAGTGGCCGATATTGGTCATGCAGGAGCCCAGGAACACTTCATCGACCTTGTCACCGGCAACATCCGACAGTGTACGGGCATCGTCCGGGTCGTTTGGCGCACAGAGAATGGGCTCCTTGATGTCTGCCAGATCGATTTCGATCACCTCAGCGTATTCCGCATCGGCATCCGCACGCATCATGGTTGGGTTGGCCAGCCACTCTTCCATCTTACGGGCACGACGTTCCAGAGTGCGGGCATCGCCATAACCTTCACTGATCATCCAGCGCAGCATGGTGATGTTGGACTTCAGATATTCAGTGATGGACTCTTCAGACAGGGTGATGGTACAGCCGGCAGCAGAGCGCTCAGCAGAAGCATCGGAGAGCTCAAAGGCCTGTTCAACGGTGAGGTTTTCCAGGCCTTCAATTTCCAGTACGCGGCCGGAGAAGGCATTTTTCTTGCCTTTCTTCTCGACGGTCAAAAGCCCCTGCTTGATGCCGTAGAGTGGAATGGCGTGCACCAGATCACGCAGGGTAATGCCCGGCTGCATTTCACCTTTGAAGCGAACCAGAACAGACTCTGGCATATCCAATGGCATAACACCGGTTGCCGCCGCAAATGCCACAAGGCCTGAACCTGCAGGGAAAGAGATGCCCAGCGGGAAGCGGGTGTGGGAGTCACCACCGGTACCCACGGTATCTGGCAGCAACATACGGTTCAGCCAGCTGTGGATGATGCCGTCACCAGGGCGCAGGGCGACACCGCCCCGGTTCATAATGAAGTCTGGCAGGGTGTGGTGAGTTTCCACGTCTACCGGCTTTGGATAGGCGGCAGTGTGGCAGAAAGACTGCATAACCAGGTCAGAAGAGAAGCCCAGACAGGCCAGATCTTTCAATTCATCACGGGTCATTGGTCCGGTGGTGTCCTGAGAACCGACAGTGGTCATTTTGGGCTCACAGTACTGACCAGGACGGACGCCGGGCACACCGCAGGCTTTGCCGACCATTTTCTGGGCCAGCGTGAAACCATGGGTTGATTCTTTAGGGGGCTGCGGACGGCGGAATATGTCGGAATGGCCCAGATCCAGCGCCTCACGGGCCTTGTCCGTCAGTCCACGGCCAATGATCAGGTTGATACGGCCACCGGCCTGTACTTCGTCAAGAATAACGTCGGATTTGAAAGTGAACTCAGACAGGACTTCTCCGGACTCAGAGAGGATCTTGCCATCGTATGGGCGAATTTCGATCACATCCCCCATATTCAGCTGATCCACCGGGGCTTCAAACACCAGGGCACCGGCATCTTCCATAGTGTTGAAGAAAATAGGGGCTACCTTGCTGCCTATACAGATACCGCCAGCACGCTTGTTGGGCACGCCGGGGATATCATCACCAAAGAACCAGAGCACCGAGTTGGTGGCAGACTTACGGGAAGAACCGGTACCAACAACGTCACCCACAAATGCAACCGGCAGGCCTTTGCTCTTGATGGCTTCAATTTGCTCAAGCGGGCCGGTAACGCCGTGTTCTTCAGGTTCCAGACCATCACGGGTCATCTTGTAGGCAGCACGAGCGTGCAGAGGAATATCCGGACGAGACCAGGCATCAGGGGCAGGGGACAGATCATCGGTATTGGTTTCACCGGTCACCTTGAATACCGCCACCTTGATGCTTTCAGGCACGGCATCACGCCCGGTGAACCATTCTGCTTCGGCCCAGGATTTCAGAACGGCCTGGGCATTGGCATTGCCATCTTTGGCTTTTTCTTCCACATCGTGGAAAGAGTCGAACACCAGCAGGGTTTTTTTCAGCTGTTCAGCGGCAAGTTCACCCAGCTCGGTGCTGTCCAGAAGGGCAATCAGGGTCTCGATATTGTAACCACCCAGCATCATGCCCAGCAGCTTAACGGCTTTCTTGCTGTCAACCAGTGGGGATTCAGCGTCGCCCTTGACGATGGCGGAAAGGAATCCGGCTTTTACATAGGCGGCTTCGTCAACACCGGGAGGAATACGATTTTCAAGGAGGTCAAGAATATATTGTTCTTCACCGGCTGGTGGATTTTTCAGCAGTTCAATCAGGCCTGACACCTGTTCTGCATTCAGCGGCTTTGGTGGGACACCTTCTTGGGCACGCTCTTCGACGTGTTTTCTGTAGGCTTCTAACACGAGTTCTACCCTCATCATCTGTGGCAGGCTCTTGGGCGATCCTTCGACAAACCTTTATGATCTTGTGGGTCCGTCAGACGTTCCAAGGAAATCTTTACCAGTAGCACTGGTGGCGCGGGCAGTATAGCGAAAGGTGCCTGTCAAGTTAAGTAAAGACCGTAATAGCCACTATTTTTTCTGTGAATGACTGTTTCGGTATTTGTGATTTACGCAGGCAGCATCTGAAGAAGCCGAAGCAGCCTCTTCAGGTGGAATTGACAAAAAGTCAGGATTCAATGATTTCGTAGCAGGGTTGGTAATGGCTTCCGGGCAGTTTCATCCGGTGCTGATCAACAAACGATTGCAGAAGGGTGTCCATCTGTTTCATCAGGCCCGGTTCACCACTGAGTTTATAAGGGCCATGCTCACGAATCAGGTTGACACCGTCTTCCTTGATATTCCCGGCAACAATGCCCGACATAACACGACGGAGGTTAGCTGCCAGCTGGTGGGCCGGGAGATTGCTGTGCAGTTCCTGGCTGGCCATGTTTTCATGGGTGGGCTCGAAAGGCTGCTGGAACTCCTGGTCAATCTTTAACAGCCAGTTAAAGTAGTAGGCATCCCCATGTCGACGACGGAAGCGGGTTACTTTTTCCAGGCCACGGGCCATGATCGTGGCAACCCTGGCTGGATCATTGACGATGATCTGGTACTTTTCCTGCGCCTCTTTGCCCAGTGTATTGCCAATGAAGTTGTCAATCTGTTCAAAGTAAGCTTCCGACCCGGCGGGCCCTGTCAGGATCATGGTCAGGGGAATGTCTTTATTGTCCGGGTGCAGGAGAATACCGATCAGGTAAAGAATCTCTTCACAGGTTCCCGGTCCACCCGGAAATACAATGATACCATGCCCCAGACGGACAAAGGCTTCCAGGCGTTTTTCGATATCGGGCAGGATAACCAGCTCATTGACAATCGGGTTAGGAGACTCGGCAGCAATAATGCCAGGCTCGGTCAGGCCAATAAAACGACCATGACTGATCCGCTGCTTGGCATGGCCAATGTAGGCACCTTTCATCGGCCCCTTCATCGCACCGGGGCCGCAGCCGGTACAGATATTCATTCTTCTGAGGCCCAGTTGATAACCGACCAGTTTCGTGTATTCATATTCATCACGGCCAATGGAGTGTCCACCCCAGCAGACCACGATATTGGGCGTCTGCTTGGTGATAAAGGCGTTGGCATTTCTGAGTACCTCAAACACCAGGTGTGTGATGTCGGATGAACTTCCGTGATCGAAACGCTTGTCGCTGGTGATCAGGGACGAAACATAGAGAATATCCCTGAGTACGGAAAACAGGTTTTCCCTGACGCCCCGGATCAGTTTTTTATCAACAAATGCGGATGCCGGGGCATTGATTAGCTCGAGTTTCAGTCCACGGTGTTCCTGAACAATGCGGATATCAAATTCGGAGTAGGTTTGTAACAGCTCTTCTGCGCTGTCACCTTCCATCTCATCACTTAACACAGCCAGGGCGCACTGGCGGAACAGGCGATGCAGGCCTGCTTTGGTATTATCCTGAAGAATATTGACTTCCCGGCTGGACAGTACTCGCATGGAGCCAACCGGGTTAACAATGGCGGAGACTACATTAGGCTTACTCATTATGCCCCCTTAAAGGATGGTGTTCGGTGTCTGACAGCATTGTTTCGGTGGTTATGGCAGTAATGGATGCTGGTCAGGACAAAAATATATTTAACTAACTATCGGATCCTGTGGGTTGAAATCGAGTGAAAATTACAGTTTTTACTGATTGGTGAAATTAACATTCCTATTGCCATAAGCAAATTATACCGGTTTTGCTCGCCTATGATCAGTCTTGACGAAAGGATGCCGCTCTGACAAATTGGCTCAGATGCCACAAACGCCTTTGCCTTTTTGTTGAATGTTGACTGGTATTTTCTGTTTTCGATTACCAATAGCTTGATATAAGATGTTGCCATAATAAATAAATGAAAGGCAGATAACAGGAGATCTCGATGCCTGGCCAGCAAGAGGTGGAAGCGTCTGTGGAAAGTGTGGTGGTGGTTGATGACCATAATTTTGTTCTCGGGTCCGTTCCCAGGGGGAAGATGCGAGAAGAAGCACTCTGCCACAGGGCAACCTATATTTTTGTCTTCAATTCAGCAGGGCAGCTGTATGTTCAGGAGAGGACCCTGAATAAGGATATTTATCCGGGCTACTTTGATCCCGCTACAGGGGGCGTTGTTACCGAAGGGGAAAGCTACGATCAGGCGGCTGAACGGGAGCTGGCTGAGGAGCTTGGTATTGAGAATGTGCCCATCACTTCGCATTTTCACTTTTTTTTCCATAATGATGATTGTCAGGTCTGGGGCAGGGTCTACAGCTGTTATTATGATGGTCCTTTGACCCTGCAGGAAGAAGAGGTTGCCAGTGTGGTGCTGGAATCACCGGACGAGGTGCTGGCGAACCACAACCACCGAAATTATACGCCAGACAGTCTGGTTGCTCTTGAGAGACTGGTTCACTGTCTCAAAACATTCTGATGTAGGCCAATGTGTTTGGCGACGATAGGTAGTGTATGTTTACAGGTATTGTGAAGGGATTTTTTCCGGTTGGTCGAATTGAAAAATTCAACGAACTGAACCGTATTACTGTGCTGTTGCCGTCCACATTGCTGGAAGGCCTGGAAACCGGAGCCAGTATTGCAGTGAATGGATGCTGTTTGACAGTTACTGATTTTGACCGGGAAAGTGCCACTTTCGATGTGATGAAAGAGACCCTGAGGGTTACTAACCTGGGGGCGCTGGGAGAAGGTGATAAAGTCAATATTGAAAGAGCTGCACGCTTTGGTGACGAAATTGGCGGGCATCTTCTCTCTGGTCATATTCACGATACTGTTGAGATTTGTGACATTAAGCAGGAAGAAAACAATGTGACAGTGTTCTTTCAATTTGCTTCTGAATGGCAAGACTATATTCTGCCTAAAGGCTATGTGTCTCTGAATGGCTGTAGTCTGACTATTGGTGAGAAGGTTGAGGGAGGGCGCTTTTGTATCCATCTTATTCCGGAAACCTTAAGAATGACGTCGTTTGGTACAGCGGAAGTTGGCGATAGAGTTAACCTGGAAATAGACAGCCAGACTCAGGCGATTGTCACTACGGTGAAAAGTTATCTGGAATCAACCAGGTTATGATATGAGTCGTGATATAGTTCTCTGAACCTTTTTATACTGTCGCAGGGTTGCAAATTCTTGAGATACAACCCTGTGTCGTTTCGGTATCTGTTTCTTCATTATTTTTCTGCTATTTTAAAAAACTTTAATATGCTTATTACGTCTTATATATCATTTGAAAAATTTTGCTGCACGGCCCAGAATAAAAGTGCTCACTAGCGTGTCCAAACGGGGTTAGATCCCGCTGCTATTGTAAGAGTGATTAAGAAAGCGCCACCTGATCGGGTGGCGTTTTTTATTTACGGCAGTGTACGGTTGGCTACTTACTTTTTTCCTTTGCTTTTGCTGACCGCTGGAAATGCAACCTTATAGACGTCATCGTACTGGCTGGCAAATTGTACAGAGATGCCTTCACGGATGTAATCCGGTAGCTCATCAAAGTCTCTGCGGTTATCTTCCGGAAGAACCAGGTTCATAATTCCCTGCCGTCGAGCAGCAATCACCTTTTCTCTGATACCGCCCACAGCCAATACTTTGCCTGTCAGGGTCAGCTCTCCGGTCATCGCCAGATTTTTCAGGGGTTTAATGCCTTTCGCCAGAGAGATTAAAGCGGTTGTCATGGTGACACCGGCACTGGGGCCATCTTTCGGGGTGGCACCTTCCGGAACATGGAGGTGTATAAATGCAGTTTTCAGAAAGTCTTCCTGAATACCCAGCTTTTTGGCGTGACTGGTGGTATAGCTGTAGGAGATTTCAGCCGACTCTTTCATCACCTCACCCAGCTTGCCAGTCAGTTTAAAACCGGCTCTTTGCTGATGTATCAGGCAGGCTTCAACAGGGAGTGTGGCACCACCCATTGCGGTCCAGGCAAGACCGGTGACTATGCCAAGACCTTCCATGGTTTTTTCTTTACGAAAGTAGGGGGCTCCGAGAAAGTCCTCCAGGTTTTTAGCCGACACCGTCAGCTGGTGTTCATCATTTTCCAGAAATTTGACGACAACTTTGCGAATGATTTTTTGCAACAATTTCTCAAAGTGACGAACCCCTGCTTCCCGGGCATAACCATCAATAATTTTACGGAAGGTAGTATCTGAGATTCTAAGCTGGCTCTTTTTCAGTCCGGCTTTGTTCAGTTGTTTGGGCCATAAGTGATTCTTGGCAATCGCCACCTTCTCTTCGGTGATATAGCCGGACAGCCTGATTACATCCATGCGATCAAGCAGTGGTCCCGGGATAGTATCCAACTGATTGGCTGTGCAAATGAACAGGACTTTTGACAGATCAATTCTCATGTCCAGGTAGTGGTCAAGAAACTCGTTGTTCTGCTCAGGGTCCAATACCTCCAGCAGTGCCGATGCGGGATCACCACGGAAGGACGCACCAATTTTATCAATCTCATCAAGCATGATGACCGGATTGGAGACTACTACTTCCTTCAGTGCCTGAATCAGCTTTCCGGGCATCGCTCCAATATAAGTACGACGATGTCCTTTAATCTCAGATTCATCTCTCATGCCGCCCAGGCTGAAACGGTAAAATTTGCGGTCCAGAGCTTTGGCGACGGACTTGCCAATAGAGGTTTTGCCTACACCCGGGGGACCTACCAGCAACATAATGGAGCCAGACACTTCTTTCCGGTAAGCACCCACTGCCAGAAACTCAACAATGCGCTCTTTAACGTCCTCAAGGCCGTCATGGTCGGAACTGAGTACGTTTCTTGCGTGATGAAGATCGAGATTATCTTCAGAGTACAGACCAAAGGGGACAGATGTCGCCCAATCGAGGTAATTTCTGCAAACAGCGTATTCCGGGGAGCCGGTTTCCAGAATAGAAAGCTTTTTCAGCTCATCATCGATTTTACTCCTGGCACTTTCAGGGACGGTCAGCTTTGCCAGTCTCTGCTCGAACTGTTCAATCTCGGCAGTTCGGTCATCTTTCGATATGCCCAGCTCTTTTTGAATAACTTTAAGCTGTTCCTTCAGGAAGAATTCACGCTGATGATTACTGATTTTTCGGTTAACTTCCGCATTGATTTCACTCTGGAGGCGGGCAACCTCCTGCTCTTTGCGAATCAGCACCAGTACCTTTTCCATCCTGCGTTGAACAGGAATGGTTTCCAGTACTTCCTGAAGCTCCTGTCCGGGAGCGGTGGTAATAGCCGCTGCAAAATCTGCCAGGGGGGAGGGGTCTTTGGGACTGAAGCGGTTCAGATAATTTTTCAGCTCCTCGCTGTACAGAGGATTCAGCGGGATAAGCTCTTTGATCGCCTGGATCAGTGCCAGTGCATAGGCTTTAACTTCATCACTGTCATCTTCAGGGGTGTCGATATAGTCGACCTGAACCAGGTAAGGAGGTCGACGACGTAACCACTGTCGTATTTTGAAACGTTGCATTCCCAGGGCAATAAACTGAACCTGGTCATTGTCTGAAACAATATTATGGATTTTGACAACGCAACCTACCTGGGGAAAATCTTCCGGCGCAACGTCTATGCCGGGCAATCGGCCAACAAAGCTGAGACCAACCGCTTTATGAGGGCTCTGGCCAACACGCTGCAGTGTTTCTCCCCACTCCTCATTGCTGAATACTAACGGTTGTACCTGTGCAGGAAAGAAAGGGCGGTTTGAAACGGGGATCAGATAGAGTTTGTCTGGTAGCGACTGGTGTGGAAGTACAAGTCCGGTACTGGTTTTTTGACTGTCTTCGTCACCATCGAGCACTTCGGGGTTGTTTGGATCCTGATCTGTCATAGTCTGTCTGCAAAAGGTGGTTTAACAGGAAAGTCTGGTTGATATTCTGTTGCAAAGAGATGGTGTAGCGGGCTTTTAGGAAGCTTGGGCTAACCCATTACTCAGTGCTTCAACCTTGTGTTCTGGATAGTCTATTTTGAGGCTTATCCAGTAATTTCAATAGTCAGTGCACTTAAGTATGGTTTAGATAGTCAGGATTGGTAACGGGAATATTGGGCTGCTGACCAGTGGTAATGGAGAGGGTTTTATCCACTGTTCATGAAAGTTATGACTGATGAAATGGTGACAATTTAATGACGGCAACCAGCCTCTGGAGTGACAATACAGGTAAAGATCATGGCAGCTTAAACCCTGTGCATAGTATGATTGCCTGACCTGCTGCGCTGGCGGTCAGGCTATGAAATTTTGAAGTGGTTGCAGCTCAGTATGCTGGAAGCTGCCAATTAAGTGGGATAGTATTTCCTGACAATAATAAGGTGTGTAGTATGCAAAACTATGACTCTCTTTATCGTATTCCTCTTATAACTGCCTTGCTTATGTTGCTGTCATTGCCTGTTAATGCGCTTGTCATTAATAAGTACGACCTGCCAGACACTATTGCGGCGGAGGGTGATAAACCAGAGCTTAAATTGCAGGGTGCGGCAGTGAGATCATGGTATCTGATGGTTAAAGGGTATATCGGTGCTCTTTATCTGGAAGAGCCGACCAGTAACCCTGAAGAGATTTATGCCTCTGACACGCATCAACGAATGGCATTTGTTATGCTGGTGTCAAAAATGAGCGCCCGACGGATAGCCAATGCCTTTTATGAATCCATCCAATTGAACAGCCCACCCGATGAGCAGGAAGCGGTGAAAGAGGATCTTGAGAAAATCTTTACGCTGGTTGATGGTTCAATGAAAAAAGGTGAACAGGCTGTGTTTGAGTACCTTCCGGGTAAAGGGTTGCGGATTGAAATTGCCGGTGATGAGAAAGGTATCGTTCCTGCCAATAAAGAGTTGTTCAATCTGTTCCTGCGAGTGTGGATTGGTGAAACACCACCCAGTAAGCCTTTTAAAGAACAGGTTTTGGGGGCTGCTCCGGCTGCGTGATAATTTGATCCGCTTATCTGCCCGGGATTTTTTGTCTTGCAGTTACCTCAGGCATTGCCTTGAATGCGGTGTTTGTCAACATAGTTGTCGCCTCAACTTAAGCGGCTTTGCTTAGTTGATCATCAGCAGGCCTGTCGGGATTCAACCAGACTTCATCAGCCAGATCCCAGTTCCTTGTTGACCTCTTTCCCCAGCGCTCTGGGTGGCGTTCTTTGGCTTGTTCATAAACCTTTCTGCGGTTAGCCATAAGCATCTCGGTTTCACCACGATGCCTTTGCCCGGGTGTCAGAAATTTCAGTCCACTGTGCTTGTGCTCTTCGTTGTACCATTGGGCAAAACCATGCACCCAGCTACGTG
>NZ_PJPV01000152.1 GCF_002864045.1 Endozoicomonas acroporae | reverse complement strand
CCTTCTTCACACACGCGGCATGGCTGCATCAGGCTTTCGCCCATTGTGCAATATTCCCCACTGCTGCCTCCCGTAGGAGTCTGGGCCGTGTCTCAGTCCCAGTGTGGCTGATCATCCTCTCAGACCAGCTACGGATCGTCGCCTTGGTAGGCCTTTACCCCACCAACCAGCTAATCCGACGCAGGCTCATCTGATAGCGCAAGGTCGGCGAACCGATCCCCTGCTTTCCACCGCTCTTAAAGAGCTAGTGCGTATGCGGTATTAATCCGGATTTCTCCGGGCTATCCCCCACTACCAGGCAGATTCCTACGTGTTACGCACCCGTCCGCCGCTCGTCAGCGAAGTGCAAGCACTTCCTGCTACCGCTCGACTTGCATGTGTTAGGCCTGCCGCCAGCGTTCAATCTGAGCCATGATCAAACTCTTCAGTTTAAATCGTTGTGTTGCTTTACTCCGAGAAGCAAGGCAACGGCTCAATGTCACAATTAAACGTACATGAATTTACAGGTATGTTCGCTTGATCAATTAAGCATCTTAAAGTGTTCAAAGCCGAAGCTTTGTTACCGATGCCATCGCACAAGCGCCCACACGAATTGTCTGATATCTTGTTAAAGAACGTTTGCTTTGCATAACTGGTCACTGGCAACTGCCAACCGACCACCGAAAGCAAGGCCGCCTATCTTACCGTGGCGACTTTCGTTGTCAAGCAATCATTTTTCAGAAGAAGAAAGAAGCTTTCCAACTCGCTGACGTTGCTTCAAGCCCTGTCAGCGGAGGCGCATCTTACCGCGCCAGTTTGATTTGTCAACCGGTTGTTTTTCATTCAATCCAAACAACCCATTTTCAAACCGCACTTCCCGGTCAGCGATGATGATTCATTCTGCCGATCCGTGGGTGACCGTTTGGGTCAGTCCGTGGAGGTGGGGCTAATTATACGGCAGATGTTTTATGTGACAACCTGAGGATAATACCTATAATTAAGTCACACTCCGAATCAGCGGTGGCTGATAGCCTCTATATAGGGTAGAGCCATGGCATTTATATAGGGTAAAGCCATGACATTGCCTTTACAAACCCCCTTCTTTAGAATGCCCTTCACAAAACAGACAATAGTTTGCGCCTGATTTAAAAGCGGCAAGCGGCTTCAGGATACTCAATCGCCCCAATGTGGCCGCAATGCTACCAGCCAGCTTGCCGACACTCCATGTGTCTCGTTTGCTCCCGGTTCTTTTCACAATACCCCGCCGGGCAGTACGACATATGACAGCTCTACTATTCTCCAATAGTAAACAATCAATACCGGCACCTATATGCCGTTAACACCTTTCAAGACTCATATATTACTGGAGACACCACTTGTTCGAACCCCACGCCAGAAACGTTGCCTCCATAAAGAATGATCTTCTTTCCGGTTTAACGGTAGCGCTTGCTCTTGTTCCAGAAGCTGTCGCCTTTGCCTTTGTTGCCGGGGTCGAGCCTCTGGTCGGTTTATATGCCGCCTTTCTTGTTGGTCTGATTACTGCTGCCATTGGTGGCCGCCCGGGGATGATATCCGGAGCAACGGGTGCCCTGGCCGTGGTTATGGTCAGCCTGGTTGCCAGTCACGGGGTACAGTACCTGTTTGCGACGGTGGTTCTGATGGGCATTATTCAAGTGCTCGCCGGTCTATTCAAACTCGGCAAGTTCATCAGAATGGTTCCCCATCCGGTGATGCTTGGCTTTGTAAACGGTCTGGCCATCGTGATCTTCCTGGCGCAGCTGAGTCAGTTTGGTGTTCAGGGTGAAGTCGGCTGGTTAACCGGCTCTTTTCTGGAAAACAGTGTTATTGATGTTGCCTGGATGAAAGGCAGTGAGCTCTATTTGATGCTCGGGCTGGTTGCCTTAACCATGGCCATCATCCATTTTCTGCCCAGGCTGACCACGGCCATTCCGTCTTCTCTGGCCGCCATCATGGTGGTCACCGCTCTCGCCCTTGGTTTGAATCTGGATACCAGAACCGTTGGCGATGTTGCCGGTATTGCGGGCGGGCTTCCGGCATTCAGCATTCCTTCAGTGCCGTTTACTTTTGAAACCCTGACGATCATCTTACCCTACTCTCTGATTCTGGCCGCTATCGGTATCATTGAGTCACTGCTGACCCTGAGAATGGTTGATGAAATCACCGAAACACACGGCAGCAGTAACCGGGAGTGTGTGGGTCAGGGTGTGGCCAATGTGGTTACCGGTTTCTTTGGCGGCATGGGTGGCTGTGCGATGATTGGCCAGAGTATGATCAATGTGAACTCTGGCGGCCGGGGCCGTCTGTCTGGTATTTCTGCGGCGTTATTCTTGCTGAGCTTTATCCTCTTTGCTTCTTCATTAATTGAAATGATTCCGGTGGCTGCCCTGGTTGGTGTTATGTTCATCGTTGTTATCGGAACCTTTGAGTGGAGTAGCTTCAGAATCATGAACAAAGTGCCCAAAGGGGACGCCTTTGTGCTGGTACTGGTTTCGGTAGTGACCGTTCTGACCGACCTGGCTGTGGCGGTTATTGTCGGCGTTATTGTTTCTGCCCTGATTTTTGCCTGGGAGCATGCCAAACAGATCAAAATCACAAAACTGGAAGACCAGGATGGCTCAACGATTTATAAGGTGCATGGCCCACTCTTCTTTGGTTCCACCACACACTTTCTGACGCAGTTTTCGCCTAAAGACGACAACAGAGATGTGATTATCGACTTCCGGGACTCCAGGGTCTGTGACCATTCCGGGCTTGAAGCCATCGATACCCTGGCCGAGCGCTATATGAACAGTGGCAGGACGCTACACCTCCTTCACCTCAGCAATGACTGCAGAAAACTGCTGAAAAAAGCGGGTAACCTGGTGGAAGTGAACGTTATCGCAGATCCCAAGTACTTTGTTGCTACCAATGCCTGATTATCATCCAGCATAACTCAAAGCCCGGACTGAACTCCGGGCTTTTTAATAGATGCAACTTTATGCCCGTGGATAGCTGACCAGACACCAATTGAGAACCGTGGCAGCAGGTGATAAATTACCTCCTCGTATCAATAATAAGAATATAAAGAGGCGTCTTAGCTATGAAAACCGTCGAGCAGTGGTTCACGGAATATGGCGAAAGCCACCAGAATCCCACCAATAAATTGATCCACTGGATCTGTGTGCCATCCATCCTTTTCAGCATTATCGGTATACTATGGGCATTCAGCCCCGTTGCCACCTGGGCGATGATGGCCGTTACCCTGCTGTTCTATTTCAAGCTCTCCTTCAAACTGTCGCTGGCCATGATTGTTGTCTTTGCCGCATCAGCAGCCATCTCTCAAGCGCTTGGAGCTTATGTCCTACAGGCCAGTATTGCGATTTTTGTTGTTGCCTGGATCTTTCAGTTTATTGGTCACAGGGTGGAAGGGAAAAAGCCGTCTTTTTTTGAGGATCTGCAGTTTTTGTTGATTGGGCCATTGTGGTGCCTGGGATTCCTGTTTAGAAAGCTCAATATCAATTATTGAATTCCTTCTTTTAAAGGGGTGACCACTGCCCCTTACCATGGCAATGGCCTCTTCAGCATCTTTCCAGCCACCCTTGCTGGACAAGATCTGATCGAAGGTAGTCTACACCTGTTTTATCGGTCGCTTTCACAGGTGTAAACAGTTAGTCGCGGAAAAGTACAACATTTGTTCTGTTAATTCTGCATCGCAGATTGTGCCTGACCATCCTTGCAGCAGGACTATACTTGACTGCCTGAGTCACCTTGGGGGGTTAACATTATGCCACCTGCAAAGAGGTTAAAGACCAGTACCGATGTCGATACATTGGGCAATGAAATCAAGCCTGAAGTAGCCCGTGATATGGCTCACTTTGATCACCGGTGGGTTCGCGTATCCCAGGAAGTGTTCGCCAAAATCGCCAGCTATTTATCAATTAACGAAATCAATAATTTTGCGCAAGCATCGCCGACAACGGCCGATCGTCTGCGGTCATGCGGCCTGGCAGAGGTCCATTACTTCCTCTCCCTGACCAGGCAAAGGCAGTCTTCGTGCCGGGCAATCATTCAGTCCAGTCAGCAACTCCTTGAGCACCTCAGAACATTGTCCATATTTTCTGTTCGACGCTTTCCTGCGCAACTGGGTCCGGCTTTTTACTCATTTTATGCCAGCCATTTGCGCCAGCAGATTCTTGATGGGGCAGCACTGACCCTTATACCCAGTGGCAGCAGAAATCTTAATCGCTCTACCCGTCATCTGTGTGACCATATTCCCATCATCATCGAGAGGAAGGCGAGGAATTACAGTGATATTCTGGCTCTGGAGCATGGTCACTGGGTCAGGAAAGCTGAAATCAAACACGAGGATTTTGCCAGTTATGGTCATCAGCATGCCGACCATATTTTATTTGTCCCACAATCCGTTCCGGTAAGCTTTGGGAGTGCGGGATTTTTTCACTACGATTACAGTGGCGAAGAGCACTTGCTGTCTGTTTATGAATGCAGGAATGATTCGTGGGTTGAGCAACAGCAACTGACAACGGGTGACGTTTTTCCTCAATGTGAGTCAAAGTTTATGACTTCCATGCATCTGTCACCAGATGCCAGGTCACTGGTCTGCATTAACATCGGAAGAGCTGGTGCTATTCTCGGTCGGGGTACCGATGGCCGGTGGGTCAATAGAGGCAACATTCATACAGGTCTTAATCATGATTTACTGTTCAGTGCCGACAGCAAACATCTTGTGCTTTATAGTGGATCATTCATTACGGTGATGGGCAAGGCAGACGATGAATCCTGGTCACAAACGGGTGACATTATTGTTAAAGATCCTGATGATGACCTGAAACTCACACCCAGTGGCGATAAAGTGAGCGAGTATGATTTTGATCTCCAAGTGCTATTCAGCCCGGATAACCGCCATTTTGCCACATGGTTTGAAGATGCCGGCGATGATTGCTACAACGCTTCTATTCGACGAGATTATTTCTTTGTCGTCATTTTTGCCCCGGACCCGGAAGGGCAGTGGCGTGAAAAACAGAGAATTATTAAAACCTGCGATTGTCCAAGTCGTTATTACGATATTCAACCTGATTTCAGCCCCGATGGTCGCTGTCTGATTATCACCACTGAAGATGGTCTGGATATCTGGGAATTAAATGCTGACGACCAATGGCTGCCTTCTGTTCAGGAGCCCCCCCCTTGCGGTGGTGGTATGATTCATTTTTCTGTGGACCCTTGTGAATTCATTAGAGAGATGTGGGGGGGCGTAACAATCTGGCGCAAGGCGGACGGAATGTGGGGTCGGACACAAACATTTCCGGCTGAGTCCCTGACAAAAATCAGCCCCAGCGGTGAAACCATTGTTTGTAACGATCCTGCGGGCCATACAGATGTCTATCAACGTAAGTCTGTTGGTGAGTGGGCCAGACAACGCATCGAATTTTCCATCAAAAAAGCAGATTTCAATCAAGAAGGTTACCTGCTGGCTGTAGTTCCTGAAACGAATACTCACAGCCTGATTTTGTTCGGGTTGATGGCAGACGGGAGCTGGCAGGAAAGGGCCCGTTTGCAAACAGAAAACAGGATTGCGAAATTTTGCTTCAGCCCGTGCAGCCGCAATCTTCAGGTCACCGGTTTGCCCCCTGAGAATGGTGATGTTTCAGTGCCAGAGGTTGTTTCCTTCTGGCAGATCATGCCCGATACAGGTTCACGGGAGGCCGACCAATAATTAACTGACCTGCTGCGGATTCCCCTGAATCTGGTCAAACATTCGCGTACTCTTCCCCCTTGCTCAGCCAGCGATTCACCAACGGCTCTACTGCTTCTGGTGACTGGTGAATTAATTCCTGAGCAGCCGTGCGCACAGCCACCAGCAAGTCACGATCCCGCTCCAGATCGGCAACCCGAAATTGTGCCAGACCTGTTTGCCGGGTACCTAAAACCTCACCCGGGCCTCTTAGCTGCAGATCTTTTTCGGCGATCACAAAGCCGTCATTCGAATCCCTCATCACCTGTAAACGTTCCCTGCTTTGCCGGGATAAAGGCGCGTGATACATCAGCAGACAGTGGCTGGCAATATTCCCACGCCCCACTCGCCCCCGAAGCTGATGCAACTGGGCCAGCCCCAGCCTTTCCGGGTTTTCAATGATCATCAGGCTTGAATTGGGTACATCAACACCCACTTCAATAACGGTGGTTGCTACCAGCAGGTGCAGATGCCCCTCCTTGAAAGCGTTCATCACCTCCGCCTTTTCGTTGGCTTTCATCCGGCCATGAACCAGACCTATAGACAACTCTGGAAGTGTTTCTCGCAATTGCTCTGCCGTTACTTCTGCTGCCTGACACTGCAATGCTTCAGACTCTTCGATCAGCGTGCATACCCAATAAGCCTGCCGTCCTTCAAGGCAGGCGGCCTTGAGGCGTTTAATGACCTCTTCACGACGGTCGTCACCTATAACGACGGTGTTGATGGGTGTCCGTCCCGGCGGCAGCTCGTCAATCACAGAAACATCGAGATCGGCGTAAGCACTCATGGCCAATGTTCTGGGGATCGGGGTGGCGGTCATAATCAGCTGGTCCGGCAGCCCGCCATTTTTTGCCCCTTTTTTTCGCAGTGCCAGGCGTTGATGAACGCCAAATCGATGTTGCTCATCAATCACCGCCATGCCCAGCTTATGGAATATCACATCGTCCTGAAACAGGGCGTGAGTGCCGACTACAACCATGGCTTCGCCAGAAGCGATCCGGGCCAAAATTTCCTGACGTTTTTTACCTTTGGTTTTTCCGGACAGGAAAGCCGTGGCAATACCCAGCGGCTTAAGCCAGTTTGCGAAGTTAAGCTGATGTTGCTCAGCCAGAATTTCCGTTGGAGCCATCACTGCGGCCTGATAACCATTTTCCACCGCCTGCAGTGCGGCCAGCGCGGCGACAACGGTTTTGCCCGAACCAACATCCCCCTGCACCAGTCGCAGCATGGGCTTTTCCAGGGCCATATCCTGGCTGATATCATCGGCCACTCGCTGCTGGGCAGAGGTCAGGGAAAAGGGAAGTTGCGCCAATAACTGTTGGGTTAACCGGCTTTTTGGTGGCATGGCAAAACCGCCGATCGCCTGTACCCGCCTTCTAAGCTGCTGAAGACTGAGGTTATGGGCCAATAACTCCTCAAAAGCCAGACGTTGCTGGGCAGGATGCCGCCCTTCGCTGAGCAGTATCATCGACTCTTCCGGTGGCGGCTGATGCAGGAGTCGAACGGCTTCCACCAGTGAGCTGAGGTGATATTGCTGCCGAATCTGCTCCGGGAGAAGCTCTTGCAGAGAGCTTTCATCGCCGAGCAGCTTCAATGCCTGCTCGCACAAACTGCGGATTCGCTGTTGGGTCAGTCCTTCTGTTGCCGGATAGACCGGCGTTAATGTCTCTTCAACATCTGCCGGGGCATCGGCCTTGATCACCCGGTATTCAGGGTGGTACATCTCAAGCCCGGTAGCACCGCGCCGGGGTTCTCCGAAGCAGCGAATTTCAACCCCATGCCGGAGGTTGTTTTTCTGGGCAGCGGTAAAGTGAAAGAACCTCAGGCTTATGGATCCGGACCCGTCACCGACCCGGCACAGCAGGCTGCGACGTTTGCCCATCACGATATCCGATGCCAGCACCTTCCCCTGAATCACCACATCGGTTTGAGGCTGAAGTGTGCCGATGGGCGTCACCCTGGTTCTGTCCTGATAACGCATTGGCAGGTGAAACAGCAGGTCTTGAATAGTGACAATGCCGATTCTGGCCAACTTCCCGGCCAGGGCATCACCAACGCCTTTTAACGTGGTTACCGGAATATCGTGTAATGACCTGTTCATACTCACCATAGGCCCACTTATTGATTAACCGAACACTGCCTCAAGGCATCAGAAAGCACATCAATTGCCTTCGGCCTCGGGAAGCTGGCGCGCCAGGCCAGGGCCACCGTCCTGCCAGGCGCTGGCGAACAAAATGGCCGGGTGCTGAGAATATTGGGCGCATAGTGATGATCGACAACGGCTGACTGTGGCAGCACACTGATACCCATACCCGACGCCACCATATGTCGGATGGTTTCCAGTGAGGTTGCTTCAATACCACTGCCATCATCGCCCGTCTCTTTTTTACTGGCCAGCATCGGGCAGGCCTCCAGCACCTGGTCACGGAAGCAGTGGCCTTCGCCCAGCAGCAGCAGCTTTTCTTTGACCAGGTCAGCCGGATCAATTTCGCTCTGACGTTCCCAGGGATGACCACCTGGCAACAATACCCGGAAGGGCTCATCATAAAGCGGCCTGGTTAACACATCCGGTTCATTAAAGGGCAGGGCAATGATAATGGCATCCAGCTCTCCCAGACGCAGTTTTTTGCGCAAAACAGCGGTAAAGTTTTCCTCAATATACAGCGGCATATTGGGGGCGGACTGTGCCAGCTGAGGAATCAGATGGGGAAAAAGGTAAGGGCCAATGGTGTAGATCGCACCCACTCGCAGGGGAGAACTGAGCTGATCCTGACCGGTTTTCGCCAGTTGTTTGATGGCCGAGGCCTCTTCCAGAACTTTCTGGGCCTGACTGACGATCAATTCACCCATTGGGGTAACACGAACCGCATTCCGGGTTCGCTCAAACAGGGCAACACCCAGTTCATCTTCCAGCTTTTTGACCCCGACACTCAGTGTTGGCTGGCTGACAAAGCACTTACTGGCAGCTCTGCCAAAGTGCTGCTCCTGGGCAAGGGTGACAATGTAGCGAAGTTCTGTCAGTGTCATAATGATGTTCAACTGTTTTGATAAGACAGCTCGATAAACAGCCCTGAGTTCACCTAAAGCCTTCAGCTCCTAAAAGCCCTGAAAGACTGGCAAGGATGCTAGTGCCATCTATAATACTGTAAATTTATACAGCCATATAAACGAAATTGCCATTATGTTTTTTCCGAAGATTATACCAACCAATAGACTATAGCTATGAATAAGCTCAATATACTGATTGCGGGTTGTGGCGATGTTGGCTGTGAACTCGCCCGGCAGTTAACCGCCATGAAATGCTTTAATGTCTGGGGGTTACGGCGAAATATTGCCAGGTTGCCTGCTGACGTTAACCCCATCCGGGGTGATCTGTTTAATGCCGAAATGCTCGGTGACTGGCCTGAGCAGATTGACTACGTGGTCTATGCCGCCGCCTCTAATGGGCGAACGGAAGCGCATTATCAACAGGCTTACATTGATGGGCTGCAAAATATTCTTAACCGTCTGGTGAACGAGCAATACCAGCCAAAACGTATTTTTTTCACCTCCAGCACCAGCACTTTCCATCAGAGTAATGGCGAATGGGTGAACGAAACATCGGCAACCCAGCCGGTGAAATTCAATGGTCGAATCATGCTGGCCGCAGAAAAACGGTTACAGCATGCTCCCTTCCCTGGCACGGCCATACGTTTTGGCGGGATTTATGGACCCGGACGAAACCGGCTGATCAGCCGGGTGTTGAAAGGTGAAGGCTGCCCGATAAAGCCCGCCGTATACAGTAACCGAATTCACCAGAAAGACTGCGCCGGCATCATCGCCCACCTTATTCGGCGCGATATGGACCATCTGCCGGTGGATAACTTATATCTCGGCGTTGACAGTACCCCAGCGACCACGTTTGATGTGCTGCAATGGCTTGGTGAGCAATTGAATGTGGCATTAGACAATAGCAATTATCCATCGCCACAAAGGGGTAATCGACGGTGCTCTAACCAGCGGATTATTGAGACAGGTTATAAATTTTACTTTCCTGATTACAAAAGTGGTTATACCAGCCTTCTCCATAACAGGGATTAAAGCAGGCAGGTTCTGCGGGCAGACTGACAGCCAGCAGAGCCTGATCATCCACAGGCTAGAAAAACCTGAACGACCGTTAATACAGGCTTATTAACGGCTTACCAAGATATAATTCACAGAGTTATCCACAAGACAGGTTGATGGGCATGTCGAGCCACAATTCGCTTTATTATTTTTGAACTATCGCTTTAAAAATCTTTCTAATGGTTATTAACCACTGGAAAGAGCACAAGATTGTGAGCGCCGCCCCATCAACTTCTGTCGCACCAATACACAACAGGGTGCAGAGCCTCAATGCAGAAAACACCAAGAGCACTTTGTCAGCGCATTGCCACTCAGGACGATCTGTTAATGAAATTGCCGGAGGGCAGGGTGATATAGCAATGCACTCATTACCCGCAGGGCAAGGCTGTATCAAGAATGAATCAGGCAAACATCACTCAGAAATTTTTGATATGCAATGGCAGAGCCACTGCCAGTTCTATTCCGAGTGCTCACACTGCCTGAGACTCCAGACTAAGCCCAGTATCGACAATGCAACTCGACCAATAGTGATTATTGATACATCAGAAAGCTGTCAAAGAATCAAACCAAAAAGCAATGTTCGCCGCAGAATATTCGTAAAGCCCCTGACTCAAGATGACCAGGAGCTGCTATCACTGCAAAAACTTATTTCAGTTCCAGAATAGCCTCTACCTCAACCGGTACACCTTTTGGCAACTCTTTGACACCAATAGCGGCACGGGCAGGATAAGGCTGTTTAAAAAACTCAGCCATGACCTCATTGACTTCAGCAAAGTTCGCCATATCGGTCAGGTAAATTGTCACCTTGGCAGCATCGCCAAGGGTTCCGCCAGCCGCCATGGCAATGGCTTTCAGGTTTTCAAAGCAGAGGCGGGTCTTCTCCTTAAAGCTTCCCTCCAGTAATTCCATGGTGTCTGCAACCAGTGGAATCTGGCCCGAGATATAAACAGTGGTTCCTGCTTTTACCGCCTGAGAATAGGTGCCAATAGCTTTGGGTGCCTTATCAGTATTAATCGTCTGTCGGTTACTCATCGATCTACTCTCTTAAGCTTGGGAATCAGAAGCCTATGGAAAAAAAGAAAAAGAAGACACCCGATACTAGGGTGTAAACATTATTTTTCAAGGATTTAGAGCGATATTTACGGGATACTGTGTTTTTGCGATACAGCATCCGGTTTTTTCTTGCAATGCTTTTATTCACAGACGTTTATGAATCCCGACGTCGTCGAATAATCGAGTAAACCCCTTTAATAACCCGAAGTCGTTTAATAATTTTGGCCAGATGCACCCGGTCACGAACACTGAGCAGCAACTGAACAATGCTGCAACGGGAGTCCTGCTCGACCATACTGATCTTCTCAATATTGCCTTCCACCGCAGTTATTGCGGTAGCCAGAGAGGCAATCATACCACGGTGATGCTCCAGCTCTACGCTGAGTTCTACGGTAAACTCACCGGAGACGTCCTTATCCCACTCAACTTCCAGAACCTTCTCCGGGTTATGTCGAATTTCAGAGACATTCGGGCAGGTATCCGTATGAATAACAATGCCACGGCCCGAGCTGACATGGCCAACCACCGGGTCTCCCGGTATTGGATAGCAGCACTTGCCAAAGCTGATGACCATGCCTTCAGAGCCACGAATGGAGAGCGGTTTCTCACTGTTGGACAGGTCCAGTTGACTCTTGTTCTCAGGCAGGCTGCCGGGCTCAACCAGTATCTTGGCAACGATATAGGCCATACGGTTACCGAGACCAATATCTTCCAGCAGCCCATCAAGGTCATCCAGATCAAACACGGACAGCTGCTGGCGAATGACCTCTTCACTGATTTGCTCAAGGCTGCTGTCAAAACTGACCAGTGCTTTGCTCAGCAAACGTCGGCCCAGGGCAATTGACTCATTTCTGCGCTGATGCTTGAGGAAGTGGCGAATGTTGGACCGCGCTTTACCCGTGACAACAAAATTCAACCAGGCCGCATTGGGTCGTGCGCCCGGTGCGGTAACCACTTCAACCGTTTGACCACTCTGCAACGGCTGACTGAGTGACGCCAGACGTTTATTGATACGACAGGCTACACAGGTATTCCCCACATCGGTATGGACAGCATAAGCATAGTCAACCGCTGTCGCACCTTTGGGCAGCTCTAAAATATGCCCTTTGGGGGTAAAGACATACACCTCATCCGGGAAGAGATCGATTTTCACGTTCTCAATAAACTCCAGTGAGTCTCCGGCATTTTTCTGCAGTTCCAGTACGCCTTTGAGCCACTGCCGGGTTCTGGCATGACTGCCGGACAGCGCTTCTTCTCCGGACTTGTAAAGCCAGTGGGCAGCAATGCCATTATTGGCCATGTCTTCCATTTCCTGGGTCCGGATCTGGATTTCTATGGGCACACCGTGCATACCAAACAGGGTGGTATGAAGTGACTGGTAGCCATTGGCTTTCGGGATGGCAATGTAATCTTTGAACCGCCCGGGAATGGGCTTATAGAAGTTATGGACAATGCCCAGCGCCCGATAGCAGCTGTCTACCTTGTCCACAATGATTCGGAACGCAAACATGTCCATGATGTCGTCAAAGGACTTACTCTGGTTCTTCATCTTGCTGTAGATGCTGTACAGATGCTTTTCACGCCCCACTACCCGGCCTTTCAGGCCTTCTTCTTCCAGACGGGCAGCAATCGCCTGCTGAACCTGGCTGACCAGGTCTTTACGGTTGCCACGGGCATTACGCACCGCCTGTCGAATCAGCCGGGCCCGCATGGGGTACATGGCAAAGAAGCCCAGATCCTCCAGCTCTATTCGGAGCGTGTGCATGCCAAGACGGTTGGCAATTGGCACATAGATATCCAGCGTTTCCTTGGCTATACGACGGCGCTTGTCAGGCCTCAGCACACCCAGCGTGCGCATATTATGGAGGCGGTCTGACAGCTTAACCAGAATGACGCGGATATCCTTGGCCATGGCCAGCGCCATTTTCTGGAAGTTTTCTGCCTGGGCCAGCGTCTTGTTTTCAAAGTTCATGTGGGTCAGCTTACTGACCCCGTCCACAAGGTCCGCAATCACATCACCGAACTGCCCGGCAATGTCCTGCTTTTCGATACCGGTGTCTTCAATAACATCGTGCAACATGGCAGCCATCAGGCTCTGATGGTCCATGTGCATATCGGCAAGAATGGAGGCTACTTCCAGGGGATGAATAATGTACGGATCGCCGCTGCGGCGGGTTTGTCCGTCATGGGCCTGCTCCGCATAATAGTAGGCCCGACGAACCAGGTTGACCTGCTCGGGATTCAGATAGGACTTCAAGCGGCCGGCAAACTCATCGATGGTCAGCAAAGTCCGCTCCTTAAGCGCAGATCATCCATTGCACCTTCTTATCTTCTAAAGCTTGTGATCCAAAGATAGTACGAAGGTAAAACGCTTATTGTTCTACACCAGCGAGAAACATTGCTGCTTCGTCGTCATCAACCGTGCGGTCATCAACGGAAAGAGGGGTTACCAGGCCTTCGGCGATTTCACGCAGAGCCACCACGGTTGCCTTATCATTTTCCCAGTCTACCTTGGGGTCCTTGCCACCAATGGTCAGCTGGCGGGCACGCTTGGAGGCGACCATCACCAGTTCAAAACGGTTATCTACGTTATCCAGACAGTCTTCTACAGTTACTCGAGCCACGTTTTACTCCATCAATTAGAATCAGGTTCAGAAACAGAACCTTAATGCCGGTTTGCCTGACCCTTTAGTGTACTTTACGACCTGTAGCCAGACAAGCTTTAGCAGGGTTAGTGTTTGCTCCATAAAGGGTGCGGATTATAGTATTCGTAAGCATCATCTAAGTAGAAAAAAAACCCTGCCCAACACTAACTCGCCGAATGGCCAAAAGCCTGGAATAGATACATGGTGAATACCCCGAACCGCTCTGACTCAACCAAGAGCCCAAAGAGCACCAAAAAGCTGCAAGATCTGCGTGGCGCAATGGCTGAATATGGTATTGACGTCTGGATTATCCCGTCTTCCGATGCCCATAACAGTGAGTACGTAGCCCCCCACTGGGAAGGGAGGGCCTGGCTCTCTGGCTTTAATGGCTCTGCTGGTACGCTGGTAGTAACACAGGATAAAGCAGCCCTGTGGACAGACGGCCGCTACTTTATTCAGGCCTCAGAACAGCTGGCAGGCTCAGAAATCACCCTGATGAAAGATGGTCAGCCCGGCGTCCCGTCAATGGTTGACTGGGTGACAGAAGCAGTCTCTGAGCAGGGTTGCATTGGCTTCGATGGTGCCACTCTGAATCTGAGCCAGGTCAGAAATCTTGAAAAGAAACTGGCGGCTAAATCCGTTACGTTGAAATTCGATCACGATCTGCTGAATGATATCTGGACCGACAGGCCAGCACGGCCTGCTGAGCCCGTCTTTATTCACCAAGACACCTATGCCGGTAAAACCCTCACAGAGAAGGTCACGGAGGTTCGGGAGATTCTCAAGGAGCGAAAAGCAACGGAGCTTCTGATCACCACACTGGATGATATTGCCTGGCTGTTTAATCTGAGGGGGTCTGATATTGACTGTAACCCGGTATTTCTTGCCTATGCACTGATTTCACCGGACAGCATCACACTGTTTACCAACAAAGAGCGAATAGCAGCGGATGCGCTGTCAGCCCTGGCAAAGGCTGGTGTAGAGCTGGCTGCCTATGATGACGTCCTGGATAGGCTATCAACACTTGCGGATAACACCCACCTGATGATCAACCCGGCCACCACGGGTTACCAACTGGCCTCCGCGATTCCGTCATCGATTCACCTGATCGAAGACAGATTGCCCACCACCGACCTGAAGGCCATCAAAAACAGCACTGAGATAGAGCGGATGAAGGAGTGTCATCGCCGTGATGGTGCGGCCATGGTCCGCTTTATCCGGTGGTTGGAAACCAATATTCCCACAGGGCAGCTGAATGAATTCAATGTTGATGAACAGCTGCTGCAGTTCCGCTCAGAGTCAGAGCATTTCCGGGGGGTCAGCTTTCCCTCGATTGTTGGTTATGCTGCTCATGGTGCTATCTGTCACTATCGGGCGGATGAAGAGTCCGCTTACTCCATTCAAACCAAAGGGTTGCTGTTAATCGACTCAGGCGCTCAATACCCGGATGGAACAACGGATATCACCCGCACATTTGCCTGCGGTGAGATGACGGATGAGGAGAAGAGAGACTATACCCTGGTGATGAAAAGCCATATCGCCCTGGCGACGGCCAGGTTCAAGGAGGGAACACGGGGAATACAGCTGGATGCCATTACCCGGCAGCCTCTGTGGAGTGAAGGTATCGACTTTAATCACGGCACCGGCCACGGGGTGGGCTACTTCCTGAATGTGCATGAAGGCCCCCAGAGCATCAGCCCAAGATGGTTTGACGTTGCCCTGAAGCCCGGCATGCTGGTGACCAACGAACCCGGCATTTACCGGGATAACAAACATGGAGTCAGGCTTGAGAATATTATGCTGATCGCTGAGGACATTGAGAATGAGTTTGGCAAGTTCTATAAACTCATCCCAATGACCCTTGCACCCTTTGACACTCGCCCCCTGCTGAAAGATTTGATGACGGATACAGAAATTAACTGGCTGAATGGGTACCACGAAATGGTCAGAGAGGCGCTTTCACCTGAACTCCAGGGGCAAGATTTTGAATGGCTGAGGGAAGCGACCAAGTCTCTGTAAAATAAGGAAACAACACTATACCGCTCGTTGGCATAACAAAAGGCCAGCGGGCGCGCGTAGTTTATAGCCAGATTGATTAAAGCCCGGAGAATCCCATATTTTGTAGTTGGGCAAGTGGAACCCAATATTATTTCATTGGGTTTACTATTTATCCTCAATTCTGTGTTTCCCAGCAACGTCTTCAAAGAACTTGATCAGATCCTTAACTGCGGCCTGGTTCTTAACATCAGAAGGCTTGTGCTGAATAGCTGCAGGAGCTTCTGGATTTTGATCCTCCTTAACAACAGCTTCTTTTAGCACTTCCGTTACTGAGGTCGACAGTTTATTAGTTTCAGGGCTCTTCTTCCTGTGCACAGGCTTACGTGACTCACTGTTTCTATCAAAACTTGTTCTATCATCAACCTTATGAGCTGGCACTGCATCATTTTTATGCACAGGTGAAGGTTTTAAGTCAGAGGATTCTTTTATATCCCCTCCAAGAAGCCCTGAAACCTCTTCATTCAGTAGTAAAAAAAGGTCTGATCTTTTTTTCTGATAGATATCCTCCGCTTGAATACCTTTTTTTTGGTTGGCTGCATTTTTAGCAATAGACTCAGCTTTACTACGAAGGGTTGAATCCATCTTCCCCATTATTTGGTTAACCAACTTCACTCCTTCAGCAAAATTTGCTTTATTTTTTTGCTTTAATTGTTTCTTTAAGCCAGCCCTGATTTCAGACCTGACTTGCTTCATCATAATTTCATAGCAGCTTTGGAAAAACTCTTTTTGGCCATGCATCCCCCCCATTTCTTTAGACACCAGCAGCTGATGCTTTCTCTCCAAATCAGCCCGTTCAATACCCGCAGATTTGATTCTGCGCTTCAGGCCTTCCGCCTCACCTTGCTTTGAACCAGCTAACTTCTTATTCAGGCTAGAAATTTTATTGTCTAAATTTCTTATGTCAGCAGTGTATTTATCCACAGAAATAATCTGAGTATTCAGGCAGGAGCCAAAAAGAAACGCTTTATCCTCTGGGGTCATCATTCCAAGGGAAAGAACGGCTGTCACCTGACTGTTTACAAACTCAGCAGAAGAGGTTTTCAGGCCACTCAGCATTTGTTGAAGAAGCTCTGCAGTTAAACCAAGCGTTTTTTCCTTATCCTTATCCCGACCAGCGGTAAATTCAAAGCTCATTACCTTGGCAGACAGTTTTACAACGTCGTTATATAACTGCTCTCTTATTTCTGGTGAAGGAGATGCCTCTCTGGAATAAGATCTCCTCAGTAGCTGGAAATACTTTTGGATTGCACCTCTTGCCTCTTCTGCAGATTTAGCCTTAATCCCCTTGTTAGCCACTTTAGAAAGGAATGTCAGCGGTTTGTCTCGATCAGACTGATGACTTTTCTCACCATTACGCTTCATAAAAGTATCAGAAAGATGATCCAGGGCATCGACCTGTTTTGGCTTTATTGCTGCATGATCAACCTGGTAATGTTCTGTATTCGTTTTTCTAATTTGACTGTCACAGGAGACACTACCAACTTTATGATGATTATCCTGTGCGGAATTCTGAGCTTTGTCAGATTTCTGATGTTTATGATCATACCTTGGAATGTTTCCACCTGGTACTCTGTTCACACCCATAGCATTACTTCCTTTTAATTCTATGGATTTAAATATAGCTTGTTGCTTAAAGCTGTTAAGTAGCTGGCCAAATGGAATCATATATTTCTACCTGAATGAACAGTCACTATGCAAGGACAACACAGGGAGCATAGCCGTTACATGACCCAAGTTGTAACGCCACGGAGTGACTTACACCTGATCAGAAAATATGACCTTTTTTGATCAACTACTTACACTTAATCACTCAGTTTATGAGACCTTTAATCAGATCTTCTTTGTAGTGCTGCATCCAATTAATTGACAGGCGCTGGCTGCGAATAATGGTTTGCAGATCCCGCAAGGCAAGATCAAACTCATCATTGATTACCAGGTAGTCAAACTCACCATAATGGGACATTTCACTGACCGCCTGAGACATACGTCTTTCAATGATCGAAAGGTCATCGGTAGCCCGCCCGATCAACCGTTCCCTCAGAGCCTCAAGAGAAGGCGGCAGGATAAAGATTGATACGGCATCAGGCAACAAACGGCGAACCTGCTGCGCCCCCTGCCAGTCAATCTCCAGAATAACATCTTCACCTTTGTTCAGCTGTTCACGAACCCAGTGTGCCGAGGTTCCATAATAATTACCAAAGACTTCAGCATGCTCAAGAAACATGCCTTTGCTCAACATGTCCCGGAAGCCTTCGACAGAGGTAAAGTGATAGTTTACGCCATCCTGCTCACCAGGCCGGATACCCCGGGTGGTATGAGAGACAGACACACGCACATGGGGCGTAGATTCAACCATGGCCTTTACCAGGCTTGTCTTGCCAGCGCCGGAAGGGGCAGCAATAATATAAAGTTTGCCAATATTCATGAACACTCCAGGGAAGGCTCCCTGTTTTAAACCTATGTACTTCAGGATAAGTCAGACTAAGAAATAAGCCCTGCTATTTACCAAAAAACAAAAATAACTTGTTGATTATATAAGGTTTCCTATTCAATATTCTGAACCTGCTCACGCATTTGCTCGATCAGGACCTTAAGATTAACAGCAGTCTGGGTAAGGCCAGCATGAATGGACTTGGACGACAGGGTATTTGCCTCCCGGTTGAGTTCCTGCATCAGAAAATCCAATCGCCGTCCGACCGCTCCCTGCCCGGGGCTTTTCAGTGTTCGGCGCACTTCCGCTATATGCGTTTCCAGACGATCCAGCTCTTCATCGACATCCATCTTCTGAGCCAGTATCGCCATTTCCTGCTCCAGCCTCTCCGGATTTAACTCCTGTCTGGCTTCAGCAAGTCGATCAAGGATTTTCTCACGCTGGCTTTGCAGAATTTCCGGCAACAACCCACGAAGCCGCTGCACCTCATCCCCCATTTTATCCAAACGGGCCTCAATGAAAGACTGCAGCTCCTGTCCTTCCCGCTGTCTCATCTCATTCAGTTGAATAAGTGCTGTATTGAACCCTTTTATGGCAGCCCGATGAACAACGGCCATTTCCGTCTCTTCATTGCTCTGCACGCCGGGCCACAGCAGAACCTCAAGAGGATTGACCGGTGCAACCCGGGAAAAATGGGCCTCAACCTCACGCACTGCCAATTGCAGCTTTTCCAACAGGACACGATTCAGTTCAAGCACCTGCTCTTTCTCAACCAGCTGAAATTTCAGGCTGCATTCAACCTTGCCTCGTTTCAGTTGCTTGCGAATTAATTCTCTCAACGCAGGCTCGATCTCCCGTGCCTGTTCCATGAGACGGAAGTGGGGTTCAAGGTAACGGTGATTAACGGATCGAATCTCCCATACCAGGCTTCCCCAATCCTCCTGTATCTGAACACGGGCGAATGCAGTCATGCTGGAAGTCATGAAATACTCTTTAATCGGTGGGCTAATAAACACTCATTATTTCAGAAGTTTATCCACAAAATAAACCGATGAGATAAGATTTTGGAAAAACTATAGTTCTAAAAATACTGACCACTTGAGTGTATGTCATTGATTTAATAACGCAGCATCAACAAAGAGAGCTGATTATTCAAACTCTATTTTCCCGAAAACCCACTGAACAGTTATAATTCCGCAAATTTTGCAGTGCTCACGTTTTTTCAGACATACCAAGGTAACCCAAATGCGCCCTAGCGGAAGAACGGCAGACCAATTACGTGATGTAAACATCACCCGCAACTATACCAAACACGCAGAAGGATCTGTGCTCGTTGAGTTTGGCGATACCAAAGTCATCTGTACCGCGTCGGTCGAACGCGGTGTACCGCGGTTTCTCAAAGGAACCGGCCAGGGCTGGATCACCGCCGAGTACGGCATGCTACCCCGGTCCACCACGGAACGGATGGGGAGGGAAGCCTCCAGAGGCAAGCAGGGTGGCAGGACGCTGGAGATTCAGCGCCTGATCGGCCGTGCCTTGCGTGCGGCGGTAGACATGAGAAAGCTTGGGGAAAACACCATTAATATTGACTGTGATGTGATTCAGGCCGACGGTGGCACACGCACAGCCTCAATCACCGGAGCCTGTGTGGCACTGGTGGATGCACTGCGCTATATGCAGGAGAAGAAGATGGTCAAAAGTGATCCTTTCCTGCACATGATTGCCGCCGTTTCCGTGGGAATCTACAAAGGCAGCCCGGTTCTTGACCTTGATTATCCTGAGGACTCCAGTGCCGAAACGGACATGAACGTTGTGATGACCGATGCTGGCGGCTTTATCGAGGTCCAGGGAACTGCAGAAGCAGCCCCTTTCAGCCAGAATGAAATGCTGGCCATGATGGCCTTGGCACGATCCGGTATTGAGGAAATTATCGAGTTACAGAAAAAAGCGTTAGCAGAATGACACTTTACTGCCTGCCCTTTTGCTTGAGCTATTTTTAATAGAACCCGGCTATATGCCGGGTTCTTAAGTAGCTGGCCATATGGAATCGAATATTTCTGGCTACTTGGGCTGGTACTATGCGAGGCACAACGGAGGGAGCATAGCCGTAGCTATGTGACCGGAGTTGTAACGAAGCAGAGTGCCAGCACAAGGAGTCAGAAATATATGATTTCATATGGTTAGCTACTTACTCTGTAACAGGTCAGCAGTATGATTATTGCACTCATTGGTTCCCATGGAACGGGTAAAACA
>NZ_PJPV01000150.1 GCF_002864045.1 Endozoicomonas acroporae | reverse complement strand
AAGAGTCTGAACTCATTACCTCCGGTTGACCTGCTTCTGCCAGATCACAACATAGTGATCGAAGTTCAGGGACCCTTTCATTACGTGGGTGGTGATTTCAATACCAGGAACGGTTCGACTCTGCTGAAAATCGCACTGTTGCAAAAATCCGGATTTGAGGTCATTGAAATTCCGGGTAACATGCTCTTGAGTCAGGATTTAATAAAACCATACATTGATCAAATAAAGACCAGGATAAGCATCCCGCTACAGGGGCATGGCTCTGTATCACTTAAAAGAAGGTGGGCAGGTGCTACATACGTTACTGCCGAAGAATATTTAGCAGAGCAAGCCAACCCGGCAAAGAGGCAGAAAACAAACCGTCAGTAATCGCCTTCCTGCCATCATGACTCAAGTAAACTTTTTTACAAAATGAACTTCTGAGCAGAACAGCAGTCTGCTTTTTATATTTTCATGAATTAATGAAATATAATTATGGATAGAAGTTATGCTGGTATCAGTGGTAATTACGCAAGGTCAGGTAATGATTACAAACAGCCGGATGACTATGCTGCTGCTTCAAGGCGTGGACGTTATAGACAGTGTACAGTCAGATATCGGGATAATCCCCCCCGCTCTACCCCGTGGCCTAATGAATTTTACCATTCATTAGGCCCATGCCCTTCTCAAAATCTACTGCGCCGTTCCATCAACACGACTCAAGATTTTAATGCCCTCATCAAACAGGAAATAATGGACGATCTGCTGAGTAAATCGGGTCGTTTCGGTCATCGCTATGATGGGAGAAATCATGGGCAATATGCCAGTTCAATTAAAAAATACACGTCAGCTGCTAAAAGACCGTTAAATCGAACAGAACAAAGCCAGCTGATGCGCTTGCTGCGAAATTTCTCAGCAACACGGAGCTGGAATTGGCGAAGCCTGACGACAACACTTCACTCATTTACTTCAGCGGGTGTTTTTACCCCTCATAAACCCATGGATGAGCGTGTTCAGCTCACTCAGGCTGCCTTATTATCGACGCTACTGGATGCAATAATATTCAAGTGCAACCAAAAACCTGAAGCCAGGGATATTGGTGCTCAGGAAATCGCTAACCTGCTGTGGGCCATGGCGAAACTGGTGGACAGCGGGCAGGAGCGGACCGCAGAGCTCAAAGAGGCTGTGACCGTGTTGTTGCCCCACGTAAACGTACAGAAAGATCAATTTGTTCCTCAGGCTATCGCCAACCTGCTGTGGGCCATGGCGAAACTGGTGAACAACAGGCAGGAGCGGGCACCAGAGATCAACAAGGCTGTGGCTGTGCTGTTGCCCCATGTGAACGTACAGAAAGACCAATTTAATGCCCGGGATATCGCCAACCTGCTGTGGGCCATGGCGAAACTGGTGAACAACGGCCAGGAGCGGACTCCAGGGCTCAAAGAGGCCGTGGCCGCGCTGTTGCCCAACGTGAACGCACTGCAAGACCAATTTATTCCTCAGGCTATCGCCAACCTGCTGTGGGCCATGGCGAAACTGGTGGACAACGGGCTGGAGTGGACACCAGATTTCAGCAGGGCCGTGGTCGCGCTGTTACCCCACGTGAACGCACAGAAAGACCAGTTTATTCCTCAACATATCGCCAACCTGCTGTGGGCCATGGCGAAACTGTTGGACAAAGGGCTAGAGCGGACACCGGGTCTCAACGAGGCCGTAGCCGTGCTGTTGCCCCAAGTGAACGCACAGAAAGCTGACTTTAAACCACAGGAAATCACCAACCTGCTTTGGGCCATGGCGAAGCTGGTGGACAGCGGGCTGGAGAAAACAGCAGAGCTCAAAGATGCAGTGGCCGCTCTGTTGCCCTACGTGAATGCACAAAAAGACCAATTTATTTCCCAGCATATCGCCAACCTCCTGTGGGCCATGGCGAAACTGATAGACAACAGGTACGAGCAGACACCAGAGTTCAACGAAACCGTGGCTGCGCTGTTGACCTGCGTGATCGTACAAAAAGCTAACTTTAACCCACAGGAAATCGCCAACCTGCTGTGGGCCATGGCGAAACAGGTGGACAACGGGCAGGAACAGTTACCAGGGCTCAACGGAGCTGTGGTCGCGCTGTTGCCCTGCGTGATCGTACAAAAAGCGAACTTTAACCCACAGGAAATCGTCAACCTGTTGTGGGCCATGGCGAAACAGGTGGACAACGGGCAGAAGCAGACACCAGGGCTCAACGAGGCTGTGGTCGCGCTGTTGCCCCTCGTGAACGCACAGAAAGACCAATTCAATACCCAGGGTATTGCCAACTTGCTGTGGGCCACGGCCAAACTGGGTGAACTGATTGAGCTGAACCTGGCTACCTCTACGTTCGAATCGCTTGTCTATCGAATCAGTAAGAACCTGCAGTTTTCTCGGGAAGAGATATCGATGTCTCTCTGGGGAGTCATGGTATGCTGTGCCAGGTTGTTTCTAGACTCCAATGCCAATAAAAATAATGTGTTTGAAAAGCACATGGATGACCTGTTGACTCGCCTGAAAAATACCTCGCCAGATAATGAAGAGGATCAATTCATCATGTTCATGGCCGCAAGTTGGCTTGGCAGAGCCGCTCCGGTCGTTCACCATTACCAGACAACCATTTCAAAAACCCAGGCCGACTTCCACGATCAACTCCAATCATCTATTCCATCTTTGAAGATTGAAGAGGAAAAGAGTCTGAACTCATTACCTCCGGTTGACCTGCTTTTGCCAGATCACAATATTGTGATTGAAATTCAGGGACCATATCATTACGTGGGTGGTGATTTCCAAACCAGGAACGGTTCGACTCTGCTAAAAATCGCACTGCTGCAAAAAGCAGGATTTGAGGTCATTGAAATCCCGGCTAACCGGCTTTTGAACAAAGATTTAATGAAACCATATATTGATCAAATAAAGACCAGAATAGGCATCCCGCCACAGGGTCATGACTCTGTTTCACTTAAAAGAGCGTGGACAGATGCTGCATACGTTACTGCCGAAGAACATTTAGCAGAGCAAACCAACCCGGCAAAGAGGAAGAAAACAAGCTGCCAGTAATCGCCTTCCTCCCATCATGACTCAAGTAAACTTTTTTGCAAAATGAACTTCTGGGCAGAACAGCAGTCTGCTTTTTATATTTTCATGAATTAATGAAATATAATTATGGATAGAAGTTCTTCTGGTATCAGTGGCAAATACGCAAGACCAGGTAATGATTACAACCAGCCGGATGACTCTGCTGCTGCTTCAAGGCGTGGACGTTATAGACAGTGTACAGTCAGACATCGGGATAATCCCCCCCGCTCTACCCCGTGGCCAAATGAATTTTACCATTCATTAGGCCCATGCCCTTCTCAAAATCTACTGCGCCGTTCCATCAACACGACTAATGATTTTAATGCCCTCATCAAACAGGAAATAATGGCTGATCTGGTGAGTAAATCGGATCGTTTAGGTCATTGCTATGATGGGAGACATCACGGTCAGTATGCCAGTTCAATTAAAAAATACACATCGGCTTCTAAAAGACCGTTGAATCGAGTGGAACAAAGCCAGCTGATACGTTGCCTGCAAAATTTTACCGCAACTCGGCACTGGAATTGGCGAAGCCTGACGACAACACTTCATTCATTGACGTCAGCGGGCGTTTTTACCCCTCATAAACCCATGGATGAAGTTGTCAAGCGAACTCAAGCTGCCTTATTGTCAACGCTACTTGATGCAATAATATTTAAGTGCAACAAAAAACCTCCAGCCAGGGATATTGATGCCCAGGGTGTCGCCAACCTGCTGTGGGCCATGGCAAAACTGTTGGACAACGGGCAGGAACGGACACCGGAGTTCAGAGTAGCCGTGGCCACGCTGTTGCCCCACGTGAACGCACAGAAAAAACAATTTATTCCTCAGGGAATCGCCAACCTGCTGTGGGCTATGGCGAAACTGGTGGACAACGGGCAGGAGCGGACACCAGAGTTCAAAGAGGCTGTAGCCGCGCTGCTACTCCACGTGAACGCACAAAAAGCTCACTTTAAGGCCCAGGGTATCGCCAACCTGCTGTGGGCCATGGCGAAACTGGCGGACAACGGGCAGGAGCGAACACCAGAGCTCAATGAGGCGGTGGTCGCGCTGCTGCCCCGGGTGAAAGTACAAAAAGACCAATTTATTCCTCAGCACATTGCCAACCTGCTGTGGGCCATGGCGAAACTGGTGGACAACGGGCAGGAGCGGACACCAGAGTTCAAAGCGGCCGTGGCCACGCTACTGCCCCACGTGAACGCACAGAAAGCTCTCTTTAATCCACAGGAAATCACCAACCTTCTGTGGGCCATGGCGAAACTCGTGGACAACGGGCAGGAGCAGACACCAGGGCTCATAAAGGCTGTGGCCGCGCTATTGCCCTTCGTGAACGCAGAGAAAGATAACTTTACACCACAGGGTATCGCCACCTTGCTGCTGGCCATGGCGAAACTGAATCAGCTTATTGAGCTACATGTGGTTACCGCCACGTTCGAATCACTTGTCTACCGAATCAGTGACAACCCTCAGCTCTCTCAGAAAGACATATTAATGTCTCTCTGGGGAGTCATGGTATTGTGTGCCAGGTTGGCTCTAGACTCTAATGCCAATAAAAATAACGTCCTTGAAAAACACATGGATGACCTGTTTACTCGCCTGAAAAACACATATCCAGACAATGAAGAGGATCATTCCATTCTTGCCATGGCCGCAAGCTGGCTTGGCAGACCGTGTCCGGTCGTCCCCCATTACCAGACAAACGTTTCAAAACTTCAGGCCGACTTCCGCGCTCAACTCCAATCATGTATTCCCTCTTTGCAGATTGAAGAAGAAAAGAGTCTGAACTCATTACCCCCAGTTGACCTGCTACTGCCAGAGCACAACATGGTGATTGAAATTCAGGGACCGTCCCATTACGTGAGTGGTGATTTCAAAACCAGGAATGGTTCGACTCTGCTGAAAATCGCACTGCTGCAAAAATCAGGATTTGAGGTCATTGAAATCCCGACTAAATCGCTTTGGAACCCGGATTCAATAAATCGATATATTGATCAAATAAAGACCAGAGTGGACATCCCGCCGCAGGGCCATGGCTCTGTATCACATAAAATCGGGTGGGCAGATGAGGCAAACGCTACCGCCGATAAAGGGGGTAATCCTCAGATCACTGTTACTTAACCGCCGAAGAGCATTCAGAAAAGCAAACAGGCAAACCAAAAAAAAGGAAGAGAAAAAAAGCAATAAGCAGTTGGCAAAAATGATTTGAAAATAACGGATTGGTTTTATAAATATTTCAGTGAAATGAACTTCTGAACAGAACAGCAGTCTACTTTTTATATTCTCATGAAATAATGAAATATAATTATGAATAGAAGCTCTGCCGGTATCAGTGGAAAATCCACAAGATCAGATAATGGTTACAACCAACCGAATGACCATGCCGCTTCTTCAAGGTGTGGGCGATATGGACATGCCACAGTCAAACAATGGGATGATCCCCCCCGCATAGCCCAGTGGTGCAGTGAATTTTTAGCCGCTTTATCTTCTCAATATCTGCTGCGCCGTTCAGTAAACCCTGCTCAACATTTTAATGCGCTCATCCAACCCGAAATAATGGATGACCTGGTGAGTCAATCGGGTCGTTTCGGTCATCGCTATGATGGGAGAAATCACGGTCAATATGCCAGTTCAATTAAAAAATACACGTCAACTGCTAAAAGACCGTTAAATCGAGCAGAACAAAGCCAACTGATGCATTTGCTGCAAAATTTCACAGTCACACGGAGCTGGAATTGGCGAAGCCTGACGACAACATTTCACTCATTGACTTCAGCAGGTGCTTTTACCCCTCATAAGCCCGTGGATCAGCGTGTTAAGCTCACTCAAGCTGCTTTACTGTCCACGCTATTTGATGCAATAACGTTCAAGTGCAACAAAAAACCTCAAGTCGAGGATATCGATGCCCGGGGAATCGTCAACCTGCTGTGGGCCATGGCGAAACTGGTGGACAACGGGCAGAACCAGACACCAGAACTCAAACAGGCCGTGGCCGCTCTTTTGCCCCACGTGAACGCAAAGAAAGCTGACTTTGCACCACAGGAAATCGCCAACCTGCTGTGGGCCATGGCGAAACTGGTGGACAACGGGCAGGAGCGAACACCAGAGTTCAACGTGGCTGTAGTCGCGCTGTTGCCCCACGTGAACGCAAAGAAAGCTCACTTTAAACCACAGGAAATCACCAACCTGATGTCGGCCATGGCGAAACTCGTGGACAATGGGCAGGAGCAGACACCGGGCTCATAACGGCTGTGGCCGCGCTATTGCCCTTCGTGAACGCACAGAAAGAGAATTTTACACCACAGAGTATCGCCACCTTGCTGCTGGCCATGGCGAAACTGGGTCAGCTTATTGAGCTATATACATGTGGTTACCTCCACGTCCGAATCGCTTGTCTACGGAATCAGTGGCAACCCTCAGCTCTCTCAGAAAGACATATTCATGTCTCTCTGGGGAGTATTGGTATGCTGTGCCAGGCTCTCTCCAGATGTCAATGCCAATAAAAACAGCTTGCTTGAAAAGCACATGGATGCCCTGTTTACTCGCCTGAAAAATGCAGCCCCAAACAATGGAGATGAACAATCCATCATTGCCATGGCCGCAAGCTGGCTTGGCAGAGCGTGTCCGATCGTCCCCCATTACCAGAGTAACATGTCAAAACCTCAAACCGCCTTCCGTGATCAACTTCAATCATGTATTCCTTCTTTAAAGATTGAAGCAGAAAGGAGTCTGAACTCATTACCTCCGGTTGATCTGCTACTGCCAGATCACAATATTATTATTGAAATTCAGGGCCCCTCTCATTGCGTGTGTGGTGATTTCAAAACCAGGAATGGTTCGACTCTGCTGAAAATCGCACTGCTGCAAAAAGCAGGATTTGAGGTCATTGAAGTCCCGGTTAACACGCTTTTGAACCCGGATTCAATAAAACGATGTATTGATCAAATAAAGACCAGGGTAAACATCCCACCACAGGGTCATGGCTCTGTAATC
>NZ_PJPV01000015.1 GCF_002864045.1 Endozoicomonas acroporae | reverse complement strand
CAGGAAATCGCCAACCTGATGTGGGCCATGGCGAAACTGGTGGACAACGGGCAGGAGTGGACACCAGAGGTGAAAGAGGCCGTGGCTGCGCTGTTGCCCCGCGTGACCGTACAGAAAGACCAATTTAAAGCCCAGGGTATCGTCAACCTGCTGTGGGCCATGGCGAAACTGGTGGACAACGGGCAGGAGTCGACACCAGAGGTCAAAGAGGCTGTGGCCGCGCTGTTGGCACATGTGAACGCACAGAAAGTCCAATTTATTCCTCAGGGTATCGCCAACCTGCTGTGGGCCATGGCGAAACTGGTGGACAACGGGCAAGAGCAAACACCAGGGCTCACCGAGGCCGTGGCCGTGCTGTTGCCCCACGTGAACGTGCAGAAAGCTAACTTTAAACCACAGGCTATCACCAACCTGCTGTGGGCCATGGCCAAACTGGTGGACAACGGGCAGGGGCCGACACCAGAGCTCAACGCGGCTGTGGCCGCGCTTTTATCCCAAGTGAACGCACAGAAAGATAACTTTAAACCACAGGCTATCGCCAACCTGCTATGGGCCATGGCCAAACTGGTGGACAACGGGCAGGAGCAGACACCAAGGCTAAACGCGGCTGTGGCCGCGCTTTTATCCCAAGTGAACGCACAGAAAGATAACTTTAAACCAAAGGCTATCGCCAACCTGCTATGGGCCATGGCCAAACTGGTGGACAACGGGCAGGAACAGACACCAAGGCTCAAAGAGGCTGTGGCCGCCCTGTTGCCCCACCTGAACGCACAGAAAGACCGATTTAATACCCAGGATATCGCCAACCTGCTGTGGGCCATGGCGAAACTGATGGATAACGGGCATGACCAGATACCAGAACTCAACGAGGCCGTGGCCGCGCTATTGCCTCACGTAAACACACAGAAAGCTAGCTTTAATCCACAGGAAATCGCCAACCTGCTGTGGACCATGGCGAAACTGGTGGACATCGGGCAGGAGCAGACTCCAGGGTTCAACGAGGCCATGGCCGTGCTGTTGCCCCTCGTGAACGTACAGAAAGAACAATTTAATGGTCAGGGTATCGCCAACCTGCTGTGGGCCATAGCGAAACTGATGGACAACGGGCAGGAGCAAACACCAGGGCTCAAAGAGGCCGTGGCCGCGCTGTTGCCGCACGTGAATGCACAGAAAGACCAATTTATTCCTCAGCATATCGCCAACCTGCTGTGGGCCTTGGCGAAACTGGGTGAGCTCGTTGAGCTGAACGTGCTTACCTCTACGTTCGAATCGCTTGTCTACAAAATCAGTGAAAACCCCCGGCTCTCTCAGCAAGACATATTGATGTCCCTCTGGGGAGTAATGGTATGCTGTGCCAGGTTGTCTCTGGTCTCCAATGCCAATAAAAATAACTGGCTTGAAAAGCATATTAATGACCTGTTTACCCGCCTGAAAAATACATCCCCAGACAATGAAGAGGATCAATCCATCATTGCCATGGCCGCAAGTTGGCTTGGGAGAGCGTGTCCGTTCGTCCCCCATTACCAGACAATCATTTCAAAACCGCAATCCGACTTCCGCAATCAACTCCAATCATGCCTGCCCTCTTTGAAGATTGAAGAAGAAAAGAGTCTGAACTCATTACCTCCGGTTGACCTGTTACTGCCAGATCACAACATGGTGATTGAAGTTCAGGGATCGTATCATTACGTGAATGGTGATTACAAAACCAGGAAGGGTTCAACGCTGCTTAAAATCGCACTGCTGCAGAAATCAGGATTTGAGGTCATTGAAATCCCGGTTAACCGGCTTTGGAACCAGGATTTAATGAAACCATTTATTGATCAAATAAAGAAGAGAACAAACAAACAGTAATCGTTTCCCTGCCATGATGACTCAGGAATCGTTTTCACAATTCAGAGAGGATGTTCTTCTCCAACTACTTACAGACAGTTCAGCAAAATGAACTTTTGAGCAGAACAGCAGTCTGTTTTTTTATATTTTCATGAATTAATGAAATATAATTATGGATGGAAGCTCTGCTGGTATCAGTGATAAATACTCAAGATCAGGTAATGATGACAACCAACCGAATGACCATGCCCCTTCTTCAAGGCGTGGGCGATATAGATGTGCCACAGTCAGACAATGGGCAAATACCCCCTGTACCGCACTGGGTCGTGATGAATTTTACCACTCTTCTGGCGCACGCTCTTCTCAACATTTACAGTGCCGCTCAGTTAACCCTGCTCAAGATTTTAATGCTCTCATCAAACAGGAAATAATGGATGATCTGTTGAGTAAATCGGATCATTTCGGTCATCGCTATAATGGAAAAAATCACAGTCAATTTGCCAATTCAATTAAAGAATACACGTCAGCTGCTAAAAAACCGTTAAACCGGGCGGAACAAAGTCAGCTGATACGTATGCTGCAAAACTTTATCCCAACACGGAGCTGGAATTGGCGAAGCCTGACGACAACACTTCATTCATTGACTTCAGCGGGTGTTTTTACCCCTCATTACCCCATGGATGAGCGTGTTAAGCTTACTCAAGCTCACTTATTGTCAACGCT
>NZ_PJPV01000149.1 GCF_002864045.1 Endozoicomonas acroporae | reverse complement strand
ATCAATAACAGCCCCGCTGATTTACGGCGAACAGCAATATTGTAAGTAGCTAACCATATGAAATCACATATTTCTGACTCCTTGTTCAGGTGCTCTGCTTCGTTACAACTCCGGTCACATAGCTACGGCTATGCTCCCTCCGTTGTGCCTCGCATAGCACCTGCCCAAGTAGCCAGAAATATGTGATTCCATATGGCCAGCTACTTATTCTTTCCTATACAAAACCCTCTGCTAACAGTGATATCAACGCCTGGAGTCGTTTACCATTTGATGTGCAGGTGGATGGCGATGCGGCAGGTGACGATTTTGTCTTAAGAAATGGTAATAATACATTGCCGGTTGCTTTTAAGTGGCGTGGTGGTGCTCCGGTAAGTGGTGACTCCATTTGGGAAGAGCCTGGTCCGAGAAATCTGACTTCGGATCAGCAAGGTGCCACCTCCTGTGAGGATCAGCCCTTTTCTCAAGCATGGGTTCGATTTGAGTTGCGGTCTTCCGAACTGCAAAGTATCCTGCCAGGCAGTTACAGCGGTAACTTTTCCGTTGATATCGGTCAGGGCTCAGCGAGCTACCATTCTGATGTTAATTTCACGGTAAACTTGCCAACCCTGGTCAAGATCAGCGGGTTGGACGATATGGTGCTGACCAGACGGGCAATAATCGCTATCGCCAGGATGAGCCCTTTTGCGTGTTTGTGTCAGGGGGCGCTGATTATCGTATAAAGGCCAGCGGTGGCGCAGAAGCAAACGCCCCCTTCCTTCTTTCCAATGGCAGTAACACCATTCCCTACAGGGTGCGTTTATCCAGCGATGGGTCCAAGCTTAGTAAGGTCGATCCCGGAAAATGGCTGGAGGCAAAGAACAGCAGTACCTCGCTGAATTGCAGTGATAGTAACAACACTAAAGTGAGGGTTGTGGTTCTGGATAAATGGATAAATGGTAAGCCAGCCGGAGTATACAAAGGCACACTTTATCTCACCGTTGAGCCTTTGTGAGAAGACTGATACCAATACCAGGCTTATCCCTCTCCTTACTTCACTTTTCCGGACACTTTTTCTCTCGTTCCCATGCTCCTGAGGTTGTCGCAAAACCCATAAAAGGGTCTCACCGCGTAGTAGGCCACGAGTCGGCTCGCCTGCGAACCGACCTGCATCAAGACCATTTTTCCGGGTTTCGGGACGCAGGTTTCGGGTCAACCTCGCTCCGCGGGAGAACGAATTCAAACCGCATTGAAAATCCGTGTCTGCTTTACGGCTCAATGGTTATTTCCATAACATCGCTGTAACTGCCTGCGCTGCGTGCCGGAAGATCTGACTTCAGAATCTCCACCCGTAACCTGGCGTTGGTGGAACCATTACAGATTTTGCTGTGACTGCTCTTATAGCTATAAAGGCTTCTGCCCGGACCATAAAAAATACTCCAATTTGAACTCCCATCCCCAATTACACTGATGCGATAGGGAATAACGTTCCGGTTGATACTGTCTGACAGGTAAAAGCCCTCAAGGGGATGTCTGGCGGATTTCAGACTCACCCTGTAATAATTGCCATGGGTACCATATACACAAAAAAGCATTTCCTTCCACAACCATGCGCCGCCACCATCGTCCGGGGTAATCTCAACATCACTTAATCCGGAGATGCGGTACAGTGTTTTAATATCGAGATCAATCCGGATTGTTTTTGACTCCCGGCGGTTGGCCGACTCGACAGTGAAGTCCAGCCAGGCCTTATGCAGTCCAAGCAAGTCAAGCGTTTCTATTTTTTTACTGGTGATATGGATCTGAAATTCAAACTCATAATCAGAACACTGGGATGGACCTGAAGAACTGCCTGAGGCAATAGTTGCTACTGAAGTCCTGTCGGGCTGAAGCTCTATTTTTTTTCCTTCTACCGCCTTGCCTTTGCCGGTAAACACCACTTTGCTGATGAAACTGTCATTAAGTCCACTTCTATAGAGGCCGGTGCTCAAGGGTCCAAATCTGAGTTCTTTCATATCATCCCCTGGGCTAACCGTGAGACAGAAGGATGTCTTGAGAACCAGCGTTTCTTCGCCGCTCCAGACCTCACTGAGGTTATCGTCGGGCATATTTATGAATGGCTGGTTACTGCCCTGCTCAACCCGGCTACCCTGTAATCCATCAACCTGAAATGAAAGAAAGAGGAGAATTCCCCATAAAACAAAAAATCTCACAAATCACTACCGAATAAAACTACCAACTGACAAACAGCCTGTTTAACACAAACATTACGGCCCGGCAAAACTCATTTCTCGTTTGCGTTGCTCTTTACTTTGCCGCACTGACAACACCGCTCCCGACCGTAACTCAAAGGCAGCAGTTTGAATATTTGCATTTCTACTGTTCTGATCTAGCTTTGACACTCCAGGCAAGTGATGAGGATGATAATAATGACCGTCGAACGGTACGAGTTCCGGCTGACCCGGTTAGAAGAAGAAGTGAGGGAGCTGCGTCGTAACCAGGTGGATACCAGTAAAGGGGTAGATGCACTGGCCAGCCACATGAAAAAACATCAGGACCTGTTGCTTTCCAACCATAAGGCCATTGCCGACCTTGAGCAGGTGGTGCTGACGGTGACCCATGATCTCAAGGCTTTATCCGTTAAAGTGGATCAGAATCATATTGCCATGGAGAGCTATATTGATCGGCGAATGGAGTCTTTTGAAGCTTCAGTTAATCAACGCTTTGATCATGTTGACCAGCGATTTGAAAAGGTTGAATCGGATGTATCTGAACTCAAATCCGAGGTATCTGAACTCAAATCCGAGGTATCTGAGCTTAAATCTGATGTATATGAACTCAAATCCGAGGTATCTGAGCTTAAATCTGATGTATATGAACTCAAATCCGAGGTATCTGAGCTTAAATCTGATGTATCCGAACTCAAATCAGATATGTATGAGGTGAAGTCAGATATTGCTGAAATTAAATCGCTGCTTAAAGAAAAACTGGTGTAAATGAGTTCCCGGGATCTGGCAATCCTGTGTCCAGGTTTCCGGCAGAATATCTTTCTTTAGAGCTTTTGTTAAAAGCTGTTCTCAGGGTAAACATTAAGGAATTCTTCATGATGATAAACTGCACCCAGTTCTCTTTCAGCGTTTGATGAGGGATGCTGGCGGTTGGTTGATGGGTGTTGCAGGTCTTGCATTGGAACCACAAAGGCACAAAGAGCACGAAGAAGAGCTTTTCTTTTGCTATGTGTCCTCCTTTATGGTTCAAACACAAAACAGTAGCCCTTCGACGGAGGGTGCTATCAGGATACTGTGACCTTGACAGTTACCCTGTTGTGAGTAAGTAGCTAACCATATGGAATCATATATTTCTGACTCCTTGTTCAGGCACTCTGCTTCGTTACAACTCCGGTCACATAGCTACGGCTATGCTCCCTCCGTTGTGCCTCGCATAGCACCTGCCCAAGTAGCCAGAAATATATGATTCTATATGGCCAGCTACTTAGTTCCCGAATCATCCTCCCGGGACTTCACCAAGCGAC
>NZ_PJPV01000148.1 GCF_002864045.1 Endozoicomonas acroporae | reverse complement strand
ATTGGCGATGGCCGTAATTTTGAGGCCCTGCGGGAATACTTCTCCAAAGATAATGCCTATGGTTATCGGTTGCAGCATATTATCGAGCACCGTACTGATGAGCAGGCACTGGCAGAACTGGAGCAGTACCTGGCCAGAAAAGAGGCCTTTGATGAGTGTTGGCTCTGCATACCCTTTAACAAAAACCCCATTCTTCAGCCAGTGATGTTCGCCCTGCGCCACAGTACCGCCAATATCCGGTATATGCCGGGGCTGCAGGATCTGCCGTTGCTGAACCATACCATTACCAAAATTGGTGAGTTTTATTCCCTGGATATCAGCTGTTCTCCCATGGACAGCACTAACGCCATTATTAAACGAATGTCGGATATTGTGATTGGCAGCCTGATTCTGCTGCTGATTTCGCCGGTGATGCTGGGTGTAGCCATTGCGGTGAAGCTCTCGTCACCGGGGCCGGTGTTTTTCAAGCAGTTTCGTCATGGGTCTTCTGGTCAGCAGGTGAAGGTGTATAAGTTCCGCAGTATGAAGGTGCATCAGGAAGGTGAAGGTAAGGTGACTCAGGCCACTAAAGGTGATCCTCGGGTAACGAAGGTGGGTGCTTTTATACGCCGTACCAGCCTGGATGAGTTGCCGCAGTTTATTAATGTGTTGCAGGGGCGGATGTCCATTGTTGGGCCACGGCCCCATGCACTGGCTCATAACGAGTATTACAAAGACTTGGTGGAGTCTTATATGAAACGCCATAAGGTGAAACCGGGCATTACCGGGCTGGCCCAGGTACGGGGCTTCCGGGGTGAGACCGATACGCTGGATAAGATGCAGCGCCGGGTGGAGTGTGACCTGGAATATATCAATAACTGGTCGTTGTGGCTGGATATCAAGATTATCATTGGCACCGTATTCAAAGGGTTTATGAACCCTAATGCCTATTAGGCATCGCTACCCGCAGCCCGCCTCCCGCTGCCCGTAAAAGCACTGGTCTTTTCTTTTGCGGGCAGCGGGGAGCGGGCGGCGTTTTTGAAAGATATTGTTGCTTCATTCTTATTGATCTATATTTTGTATATTGGAGGAATATACATAAATGATTGATTGGTCAAAAATCACTGGATTTGACTGGGATGCAGGCAACGAGAGGAAGAGCGAAGAAAAGCACGGTGTCTCAAAAGTGGAAGCCGAGCAAGTGTTTTTCAACAAGCCATTGTTGATGGTGGAGGATGAGAAACATAGCAAAAGTGAGCCACGTTTTCACGCTTTGGGACGAACTTCCGATAACCGCTTGCTTCACATCACGTTTACTTTAAGAGCAGAAGGCACGCAAATCCGTGTTATTTCAGCCAGAAATATGCATCGAAAGGAGCGAGCGTTTTATGAGCAAAATACCTGAATTTAAGACAGAAGCTGAAGAAAGGGCGTTTTGGGAAAAACATGATTCCACACCTTATGTAGACTGGAGTCAGGCTGAGAGTGTTTCAATGCCAAATTTGAAACCATCAACAAAAACTATCTCCCTGCGCCTGCCTGAAGGTTTACTGGAAAGTATTAAGGTCGAAGCCAATAAACGGGATATGCCTTATCAGTCCCTGATTAAATACTGGTTGTCTGGTCACGTTAACTATTAAGCCTTCGGGCGCTACCTGCTGCCCGCCTCCCGTTGCCCGAAAAAGATAAGCGTGGCTTTTACGGGAAGCGGGGAGCGGGCGACTGGTAGCGATGAAAAAACTAAAGCTTTTTCATAAGCCCCTAAATCATCGCGGTGATGTCCTTGATTTCCCGAATCCATGACTGGCCTTTGTCTTTAGCGATATACCCTATCTCAATGCCAATATAGATTTGTGTTTTCAACTCTGCAGCAGAGCCTCTGGCAATGAAATAAACTGTTTTTGCTCTTTGCTGGACTGTCTCTCAAGCCCTTCCGCGAGATTACTGGGAATCGATAGTGCCGACCGGCTCAGTTGATCTTTAAACCCATAGTCCTTAAGCTCAGCCAGGTTTTTGTAAACTTCAACGCACAATCTGGAAGACCGTTTCCAGACATCAAGATTTTCATATGCCATTTTAATTTTTCTTAACCGGTAAGACAGAAATACATTGTAGACCGCCTCCCGCTACCCGCCTCCCGCTACCCGAAAAGATAAACGGATGCTTTTACGGGAAGCGGGCAGCGGGAGGCGGGTAGCGGATTTAAAAAACATGAAACAAACTCTTTTCTTACCGTTATTGGCGGTGATGTTCTGGCTGCCTTTGCCTGAAGGCAGCAAGCCCGAGTGGGCTATGGGGATTTTGATGATGCTGGTCTACGGGCTGGCGTTGTTCTGGTTGTTGGGTTATGCCCTAAATCGGCTGCCGGTAACTCTAGCCTTTCAGAAGGCCCGTTGGTTTCACCTTGGGTTTATTCTGGTTACTGGCTGGCTGTTTATACAACAGATTCCGCTACCCGAGGATTGGGTAAAGGTACTCTCCCCCCATGCCTGGGATATTCAATCTCAGGCTTATCTGGCGCTGGGTTTGCCCCTGCCGGATTTACTCCCCCTCTCTCTTGACCCTTTCGCTACCCAGGTTACGGCGTTGCTGGCGCTGGCCTATTATCTGCTGTTTTGTCTATGTCTGCTGCTGATCAACCGACCTGAGAAGCTAAAAACCTTTGCCTGGATGCTGGTGATTTCCGGTATTTTTCAGGCGGTGTTTGGTTCGTTAAGTACCCTCTCCGGTCTGGAAGTGCTGCTGTTTCGGGATAAGCCTTCTTACTTTGGTGTGGCTACCGGTACCTTTGTAAACCGCAATAGCTTTGCCGGTTGTATGGAGATGACCTTGGCGGCGGGGATGGGCCTGCTGATTGCCCAGCTTAATGAACGCCCCTCCCGGGACTGGCAGGAGTGGCTGCACCGCACCCTGAAGACTCTGATGAGCAATAAGGTGATCCTCCGGACCGGGCTGGCCATTATGGTAATTGGTCTTGTGCTCTCCCGCTCCCGTATGGGCAATACCGCGTTTTTCTCCAGTTTGATGATTACCGGCTTTTTGTACGTTATCTGTCGTAAGCAGCTGAGCCGGGGTATGGTGGTGCTGTTTGTCAGTTTGTTGGTGATTGATACTGCTATTGTCAGCCAGTGGTTTGGCCTGGAGAAGGTGGTGGAGCGCCTCGAACAAACCTCCATGGAACGGGAAACCCGGCCCAATGTAGCGGAAGTGACGCTGGAGGCCATTGGTGATTACGGCTTGACCGGCTCCGGTGGCGGTTCGTTCTATACGACATTACCCGCTTATCACGATGGCAGCTGGCGGGGCTTTTACGACCTGGCCCATATTGATTTTCTGCAATTCCCCCTGGAGTTTGGTATACCCGCCTATGTCATTCTGGCACTGATGGTGCTGGCGGCCGCCTGGCATGCTATTGCCGCAATGCGTCAGCGTCGTAACCGGATGATGATTGGCATGGGTTTTACCGCTTTTATGGGCATCCTGGCCATTATGATTCACTCAGCGGTGGATTTTAATCTGCAGATTCCTTCCAATGCGGCTTATTTTGTGGTGATGATGGCGCTTGCTTTGTTGGCGAGGTATATGCCTACCCCTTCGGGCGCTGTCCGCCGCCCGCCTCCCGCTGCCCGAATAAGATAAGATCGTGCTTTTGCGGGAAGCGGGCAGCGGGCGGCGGGGAGCGTGATGTGGCACACCGATATGGCTAAATAGCCATATTCCGACTATGATTGTTTGATGTCTGAAAGCAATTTTGAATGGGATGAGGTTAAAAACCTGTCCAATCAGAAAAAGCATGGAGTTTCATTCTATGAAGCTCAGTATGCTTTTTTCGATCCGAACCGGATTATTGCCGAAGATGTCAACCATAGTAAGGAAGAAAAGCGTTACTATTGTTTTGGTTTGGATAAAGATCAAACGGGTATTCTCACTGTGCGCTTTACCTGCAGGGACAATCGAATCCGGATAATAGGTGCGGGCTACTGGAGAAAAGGGAAAAAGCTTTATGAGCAAGCAAATTCAGTACACTGATGAACCGATTGGCGAAGTCAAACTGGTCGCTGATTTCCTGCCATCCCCAAGTGAACTTAAAGTAAAAAACGATAGTACAAAAATTACGATTACTTTGAGTTCTGACAGTATCGAATATTTCAAGTCGGTTGCTGAAGAGCATGGTATGCAATATCAGAAAATGATCCGACAGTTACTTGATGAATATGTTGCTCATCAACGTAAAAATTCTTGATCCACTCCCCTTACGGGTGCTGCCAGCCCTACGGTTAGCAGGAAGCGGTGTTAATGAAAAAACGTGTGATTATCAATATCGCCATCCTGTTCTGGGTGATCGCTGCGGAAGTATTGGTGATTAATGCGTCGTCCAAAGCGCAGAATCAGCCATTGAGCTTTGATGTTGTTGAGGCGGTAAGCTCAGTGGTTTTTGTTTTTAACTATTTTAATGTGCCTTTGCCGCTGGCCATATTTCTGGCTGTAGTTTTGCTGCTCTTGCCCGCCTGGCTGGTGATGGTGTTGGTGCGGCGATTTTTTGGCAAGGTGACGGTTTAAAAAGACCGCTACCCGCTCCCCGCCTCCCGCTACCCGAAAAAGATAAGACGGGTGCTTTTACGGGAAGCGGGCAGCGGGAGGCGGAAAGCGCATACATGATAGATATTCATAACCATATTATCCCCGCCATTGATGATGGCCCCGATACCCTGGAGCAATCACTGGAACTGCTGCGGATAGCCGAAGCCAATGATATCCAGCGGATGGTCTGTACGCCCCATATGCATCCCGGTCGTTACGATAACGATATCAACACCATTGCACCTGCCTTTGATGTGCTGGTTGGTCATGTCCGGCAAGCCGGCATTGGTGTGCAACTGGCCATGGGGGCAGAGGTTCGCTTTAGCGATGAACTGATGTTTCAGCTGCGGCAGAAGCGTATCCCGATGATAGGCAAGTGGGATGGTTACGACTGCCTGCTGTTGGAAATGCCCCATGCCAATATTCCGGTGGGGATTGAACATATGCTGGAGTGGCTGGATCGACAGCAGGTGCGGGTAGTGATTGCTCACCCGGAACGGAATAAAGAGTTGATGGCTTACCCGGAACGGATCTTCCCGCTGGTAGAACGGGGCGCATTGTTTCAGGTGACTGCCGGTTGTATCCCCGGCTTTTTTGGTGAGAAGGCCCAGACCACGGCTCGCTGGTTGCTGGACCATGAGTTGGTGCAGTTTGTGGCTTCGGATGCTCACCATGCCAAGCGAAGGCCTCCGGCCATGAAGGCTGCGGCGGAGGTGCTGGATGAATGGTATGGCGAGTCCGTTCGACATCAGCTGACATTGACCAATCCGGACTTGTTGACGTTCTCGTTGTTTGGAGGAAAGGAGTGAATAGTTCAGGAATACGACGATGGCTGTTGGCTCTTCCGGGTATCGCCCTGTTGGCAGTGGCTTTTAATACGGCATGGAATCTGGTGCAGTCGGAGGTCTGGCGTTCCCAGACGGAGGATTTTCTGGACCACTGGGTAACAGAAGCGAAAGAAGATGCTGGCTTTACTGTGGATAAAGAACAGTGGCTACTCACTTTGGCTGGAGCTGATAATGCTCTGGACAATATGCCTGGCTCTCCCGAACTGCAAATGATGCGAGCCCAGGTACTGAACCGGGGAGTACATAACGGTTGGGCTGTTAATGATTCGGGCAAACCGATGGAGCTGGATGCCTGGCAACAGGCCATCTTGTTAAGGCCTGGCTGGCCTTATAGCTGGAGCAGTTATGCACAGGCTCGCTCTCAGCGCTCGCTGATCGACCCACTTTTTGAACAGGCACTGGTTCGTGCTGACCAGCTGGGCCCTTGGGAACAAACCGTGATGGAAAACGCCACCATCCTCGGCAGGTATTATCGTGGATGGTTGAGTGAGCCGGTTCAGGCAAGGCTTGATGACAGTCAGCAGCGGCTTGCCAGGCTTTATCCGCATCGGGCTAAGCAAATAGAGCGGCAATATCCGCTGCCAAAGTAGGTTTTTGTTATTTTAATAATGTCATGCCAACGGTTCTGGCTTTCTTATCAAAAGTCAGTGTTTCATCACAGCCATATTCAGCGTTGATCAGACAGATGACAGCATCACTGAAATCACCATTGCCAGATTCATAACGCTGTATGGCCTGATGGGCAATATCCGGCCGCTCCACCAAGAACTGACGGGTAGTGATCAACTGGCGGAGGATAGCAGTCAGCTCTTGCCGGGATTGTTGGTAGCAGGAACCCAGAACCCAAATCGTTTCAATCAGGGTGATCAGTGATACGAACCCGGGGTTTTCTGTTGAGAGCCGGGATTCAATCAGCCTGGTGGCAACGGCAGATTGTGATGAATCATCCTGTACGATATAACGAACCAGAATATTAGTATCAAGGCCAATCACGACTCGTTGCCTCTGTTTGCAATGGCCTCATTCATTTCTTCAATGGATACATGACGGTATGCCTTAACCATGCCTTTCAACGCTTTAACGTCATTACTGGCCACCAGCATCTCAAACCGCCCGGGTGCCACTTCAATAAACTGAATACGATCTCCGGGCCCCACACTCAGGGCATTTCGTACAGCTGCCGGAATGGTTACCTGCCCCTTGCTGGTGACGGTTGCTGTTGAGATATTCATTGCCTTACCTTTATTGTTTTGCCTTACATTTTATGAATAGTAGATTTTTCTAAAGAGATGTTCCACCCGATGCTGAAAAAATGCTTATTCCCCGCCGCCGGTTACGGCACCCGCTTTCTCCCAGCCACCAAAAGCATGCCCAAAGAGATGATGCCGGTGGTGTCCAAACCGCTGATTGAATACGGGGTTGAAGAAGCCCTGGAAGCGAATCTGGCGGATATCTGCATGGTGACGGGCCGGGGCAAACGTGCCCTGGAAGACCACTTCGATGCCAACTACGAGCTGGAACACCAGATTGCCGGTACCGATAAGGAATCGCTGCTCAACAATATACGTCAGCTGATTGATGAATGTACTTTCTCCTACACCCGTCAGCGGGAGATGAAAGGATTGGGCCATGCCATTCTTTCCGGTGAATCCCTGATCGGCGAACAGCCCTTTGGCGTGGTGCTGGCGGATGACCTGTGCATTAACCCGAATGGCCCCGGCGTGCTGGCGCAAATGGCGCAACTCTACAAACAGTTCCGTTGCTCCATTGTAGCGGTAATGGAAGTCCCGGAAGATCAAGTGCACAAGTACGGCGTGATTGCCGGGCAAACCATTTCCGATGATCTGATCCGTGTGGAAAATATGGTGGAAAAACCCGCCAGGGAAGATGCCCCCAGTAACCTGGCCATTATCGGCCGCTATATCCTGACCCCGGATATTTTTGACCTGATCAGAGACACCCAACCCGGCAAGGGCGGCGAGATCCAGATCACCGATGCCCTGATGGCCCAGGCTCAGCGTGGTTGTGTGCTGGCTTATAAATTCAAGGACAGACGTTTTGACTGTGGCAGTATTGAAGGTTTTATCGAAGCGACTAACTATTGCTACGATAAGCTTTATGCCCGTTGAACAATCAGTGAAAGGCTGGTTGAACCAGCGGGTTACCCACCTGCTCGCTATTCCCGCTTCCGTCCGGCAAGCGCTGTTCTTTATTGCCCTGGCCTTTACCTTCTTTATGTCGGTCATCCCCGGCGAGGCGGACCCTACAGCTTTTATCAATGATAAACTCAAACATGCCATCACCTTTATGGTGCTCTTTGCCCTGTTTGATCTGGCCTATCCAAAACAGCCAGCCGCCTGGTGGAAACTACTTTGCTTGCTGGCCTTTGGGGTATTTATTGAACTGTGCCAGAAGATGACCGGGTACCGGAGCTTCAGTGTTGGGGATATCCTGGCCGATGGGGTGGGGATTTTGGGGTATCTTGGTTTGTATGGGCTGTATCAGGGCAGAATTTGACCATTAAGACGGCCATAAAAATGGTTAGCCGAAAATCTGACCGCAGGAAAAAGATTGTCCATGCCGAGGCCATTGAAACCGGCAAGGATGATTATATTATCCGGGCGCACTTTACGGATTAATTTAACCCCACACGCTCGCACAATAAAACGCCTTTGATGGGTATGAATAATGACCAAACACAATCCTGAGCCACTGGCCAAAATAGTAACCCATGTTCTCACTGATATTACCCTGGGTAGATTGCTTGAGCTTAACCAGGGGGAGATAGATGCTTTGCTCAATGATTTCCATCGTGCCTGGAACGAGCGAATGGATGTCTATTTCCAAGCTGAGCAGGCAAATATCTCCCAGCTATTCGTTGACAAGAAAAATTTATTTCAACTGACAGGGTGTTCTTCAAGGAAGGAAATCATAGAGCGACTGGAAAGATTCATCATCCGGAATTACAGAAAAGATAACAGGGTTATTCTAAACCTCTCTTTTAGTAACCATAAGATGGATACCGAGTGGCTGCCACTGGATGAGTATCTTGAAAAGACCAAGAAAGCGGATGCTGTACACTGAATCCTGCTGGCGGGAAGACCCGCCTGGCCTTTATTTATTGGCTGCAGATAAACCGGTAGAGTATGGACAAACGGAAGTTTATGGATACCGAACAAACCCTTGAGATTATCTCAGCAACCAACAGTGCCAGTACCCTGAGGTCGTTGTGCCAGTTCCTGCAGGACAAGTGGGTTTATTTTTATGTGATTGATGATGGCAGCTTTGTGGATGCCGTAGGGATTGAAGAGCTGGTATTCACCAGCAAAAAGCGCCCGGTGAACATTCCCACCGTTTATGTTAACGACCTTCACAATGCCGTCCTTTACATTCATAAGTCGACAGCTATCGAGCGCATCAAGCCAGAATATCGAATCGGTCAGATGAAAGGCGATAAGGCGTATAAAATGGTTCTCGGTGAGGAATCGATAACTGGCATGATTATCCAGGGGCACGACGCCTGGCTCTCATTTCCGGTTTCTTACCTGGAAGAGCTGCAAACTGCCGAAGCCTGACCTCAATAATTTAACGAACCACTATATGACGACAACTAACACCATCCCCGAAGCCCCAGCCATCACCAATGAACGACAGTACATTGAGTGGTTTGTGCAATACAGCGACAAGCTGGCAGAGCTGAGACACCTGGCAGGCCGTTATGCAGAAGGAGACCGGCTGGCGGCTTTTGTTGCAGAACATACCGACCGTGGTATGAGCCTGCTGGAAATGCATCCGGACCAGGACTCACTGTTTGAGCGGGTTTCGTTTATGTCGGAAGACACCTGGGCAAAATTGAAGAATGTGCTGGCAGGGTATGGCGGGCTGGCAAACTGCCCTGAGCCCCAGAGGGTGCTGTTGGTTGGGCTGGTGGTTCATATCATGATTGGGGTGGAGGTGTTGGAGATGAAGTATCTGCATCCTGAGGCGGGGCGGTTGGTGCCGGAGATTCAGTAGTTATGAAAACCCGTGAATTTCTACAATTGGAATCAGCAGAAGCAATGTCTTCGGCGATTGCAAAAATGAAAAATAAGGAAATCGAGAAACACGCCAAAAGCTGGCAAAAATGGCTGGACTTGATTATGAAGAGGCCCTGTTGGAAGGACTTTCCATTGTTGTAGATGCAGACGATGCTGATGATCCATCGCAACAGATCTATCATCGATATACAGAGTTATGCCAGCCTGCAACGATACCACCCGAGCTGGAAGCATCCTTAACAACTAAAGAACAAAACATAGTCAGGGTAAAAAACACCCTGCTGATAGCCATTTTTTCCACACTGATGTTTATTCTTGCGAATACCACAGAAAATTTAAAACGCTATAGAGACCATCTTCAAGATAGTTAGGACTGTTAACCGTGAAAGAGTGGACAGACCGGAGAGGCCAATAACCCGGTTTTCCCCTGCAATTATTTCATCACGAACTGATTTAAGAAAAGTGAATGTTTAAACTCAACCGCAACGAACCCTGCACCTGCGGCAGTGACAAGAAATACAAGAAGTGCTGTTTTCTGGAGCCTGAAAAGGACTATGAAATTCAGCGGGCGGCCAAAATGGCGAGCAGCCTGGATGAACTGCAGAGCATCATCAGCCAGCCACTACTTCGGTATAAAATGGAAGTGGAGCTGATTGGCCATCCTTACTTCGAATTTGAACACGACGTTATCCGGACTTTCGAGCTGTCCGGCAAAGAGACCCTGTACGATCTGCATCTGAAAATTCAGTATGCCTTCGACTGGGACAATGACCATATGTTCTCGTTCTACACTTCAAACGAATATAGGGACCGGGACAATGAATACTCCGGTTCACCGGATGGTGAGCACCTGGTGTCCAGCTTCGGTTTCAGCCAGCCCACCAAATCCGCATCGGCCACTGAGATTCGGGATTTGGGCTTTGCCGAACAGCAGGAGTTTCTCTATCTCTTCGATTATGGCGATGAGCTGGTGCACCGTATCACGGTGGTCGGTATCACCGAAGCCGACAGCAACGAGCGAGTGCCTTTCCGGGTTATTTCATCGGTAGGTGAGAATGTGGGGCAGTACTGTGCCTATGAAGAAGAGCATGAAGAGTGATGATGGATAAGAAATATTTGTCGGCGATGAAGGGGCGCCTGGTGCCGGAGTTTCATCAGTGATGAAAACCCGGGATTGACTGAAGAGCTTCTTCACCATAGAGGACGGTGAGTGTTCCCGACAACACCGCCCCCTGTCGTGAAATTATTGATTGCTAACGTCAGCTCACAGGAGATTATCCCGGCGCCATTGCCGGGCACGGCGAACAATGGTGACGGCAATCGGCAGGTAAATGATTACCAGCACCAGCTTGAGGTAGGTGATGCCAGAAACCCGGCTCAGGGTATCATCTTCCAGCCAGAATGCACCGCTCAGGAAAAAACACACATCGGCGTAAAGAGAATCTGCGACAGACCGTTCGACAGCAGCGAACGCACCGAAAACCACTGCTGGTTCATCCAGCTGCGAATCTTCTGGAAAGCCAGGATATTAATGCTGTCGGTGATCCATAAGGCTCCCGCCAGTGCCGCATAATATGTCGGGAGTTTCGCCAACACACTGACAACGGATGCTATGTCATAGTCGTGGCTAAAACCGGAATGGTCAAAGAACATCGGGAGATTCAACAACAGCCAGCTCAAACCGGCGAGTGCCAGCAATATCAGCACCGTATTATTGAGCAATCGTCGTACACTTCGCTGGCCGTACAGCTCCGACACCGGGTTTAAAAAGGCAAAACTCAGCGGAAACACCAAGGGTGCGACGGTAAAGTCAACGCCAAACCAGCCAAAGTGAATCAGGAATAAAACAGGGCAAAGAATAATGGTGCCAATGTATACCCCCCAGAGATAGTTCAACAGCGGTTGGTCACAGGGCAGGGAAAAACAGTGGCCTCCGTTCAACCCCTTATCGGCGATGATATCGGTGCGCCCTTCCAGTTGCTGTAACAGTACCTCCCTGTCTTCCGGTGGCAGGTCATTATCCTGACCTGAGCGGATAAATCGTTTGATCCCCCTCTCGCTGACGTTACCGTGGCTGTCAATAATGACAACCTCATCCTTGCTGCGGTTGTAGGCTTTTAATTTCATAAACCTGTATTCCCCTAACTGCAATCTTATATTGCCTTACCCCTTGCTACATAAGCGTGTGACCGAATTAACCGGCTCAGCCAGCAGGCTGAGCTTTATGGTTCAGATATACACCTGCATATAGAAGGGATTAAGCTGTTTTTGTCTGGTTCAACTGCGGAATACAGGTTCGAATTTTTTCTGGTTTTTGCCCTAATGCTGTTGTTTATGCTTTGTCGTTTAACTGGGGGATAGGTCTAACTTCCAGTAATCCATATTGCGAACCCTGCCGATCACTTCCATATCAGGGGCCCGGGTGCTGACCACCTCCAGTCCGGCATAAGTGCAGGTGAAGCTATACAGCCGTTTGATATTGTTATCGGTTTTCCATGCAAGAAATAATCCGGGGCCGGGGCGTAATGCGGTCTCGACGGTCAGGAGCGTGAGGCCGGGAAAAGACTCGATCATTTCCGGTACATAATAAAACTCGTACAATCCGGCGTCTTGCAGTTGGTGATGTTCGTTACTGAAGAGGTCAGGAACAAACCCCCTGACCTCATAGGGTTCGCCGTGCACGGGAATGACCGTGACGGAGGTTTCCATAACAGGCAGACGATGGACCAAAGGTTGATCCTGTCGTCTTTCGTGATCATAAGGGCCACCCTTGCCGGTACCCAGCCAGGCTGAGCCGACGCCGGTGGCTTTGGCCAGATCCTCAAGATGCTTATGGGGGTTGCGTATATCACCATTGGCCAGACGATAGAGATAACCCCTGTCTATCCCTGTGCGCCGGGCCAGTTTGCTAACACTGGCAATGCCCGCCAGCTCCATGGCTTGCACCAGTCGCTGGCCAACCCCCTGATCATTCATGTTTTCTCATCCTGGCTATCGAACTCGAGGCTCAGCATCCGTAATAAATGTTTTTTTTCCGCATCATTGAGAGTGTGGAAATGTGGTCTGACATTTTTTGCGGCCTGATGCAGTTTTACCGGATTAACTGTTACTTCTACAGCCACTTCTAAATCTACGTCCATGTGGTTTTGCCCGTGGTTTGTCGAAGGAAACTGCTTGTTGTGGATTTTATCGTATATCAGGGAGGGAGCTTTTGGGAAGGGGTTGATGCAGATTTGATGTCTTTTTGGTGATTGTTGCTTTTTTGATGTTATTGTGGGGTTTGGTTTGTATGCGGAGGTTGTTGGTTTTTGAGCTTGTAAGTGAGTTGATTGGCGTGAGGTCTGTTAGCTAAGTTGCTGGCGCTGGACTTTATCGTCAGTTGCGGGACCGTTGGATTAGTGTTTCTTTGTCTGATGATTATCGCCAAGGTTGATACTGATTTTCTGGACATGCAAAAAGCAAGACCCGACCCCGGGTTCCCTCATCAATGGATCTGTTGAGAGCTGGCGATACGTCATCGTGAGTATTATCACTACAATACACGTCATCTATCTGGCAATATAATCGGCCTATGATCCATGGAATACAAAAAAATGCTTGCCTGACTGCTCTGAAAATGGAATGAGGGGCGGTAGCGTGATTTTTTGGTGGTTGTAAGCGCCCCAAGACGCACGCGGTTGAACATCTATGACTAACAATCGTGCCAAAACGATTATGTTAGTCATAAGATTGGTTCTTATTTTCGGGGGGTATTTTCGAGACATATAAAAAGCAAGACCCGGCCCCAGCTTTCTTCAAAATGAAAGGCCAGATACCGGTTTTCGATTAGGCTTGATGACGGTGGTGAGTTTATCATGCATATGCTTGTGTCAAAAGGGATTACTGCGAATGTCTATTTTACTACCCGCCTACGCCAGCTATCAGAGGGGATCAACGAGAATGCAATGGAATTATTCGTTGCTAGGAGCTTGTCGGACTTAGAAATACAACTTGCATAGAAAGGCAATAAATCCGGAAATTTTGCCAGATCGCATCCTGATGAGGTGTATTTTCACCAATCTATATTGCAGTAATTTCCACGTGTATGTGAAAAGCAGCCTGTACACCTTTAAAATCAGCGTAAGAATCATACTCTTTTGAAGATCCTTCAGCATCAAGCTGAACATCTTCTTCAGGTTAAAGCCCATGCACAGTAGATCCCATTCGGCAGACACGGCTTCGAGGCCACGAATCAGAAATTGGCGGTAACCCATCACTTCTTTTTGTATGCCGAACGTTGGCTCAATGGTGCTTTTACGCAGTGCATACAACGCCCGCCCTTCTTTGGTTTGCAATCGCCAGCGCATCAATTCCAGTGCAGTAACGTCATCGCCTTCTGGCATTGGCTCATCAGGCTTAAAGCGCTCCAGCAGTGGTTTGTTATGGGCATCCCGCTTTTCTGCAATGTAAGGTATAGCACCAAAGTTATCCACAGCAGACACGCTGGCCTGGCTGAAGTAACCCGTATCAGCAAGCAGCGCATCGGGCTTGCCAATCGTCTCTTCACGAGATGCCAGTACTTCAAGGGCTGGCTCGACCTGTTGTTTGTCATTCGTCGCTTGAGTGACGTGATTTTCAACAATCAGACCACTGTCAGTATCGACTGCTGCCTGTACGTTGTACGCCTGCACAAAGCCGCTGCCTGATGTGGGCATTATGCGAGATTCCGGGTCAGTCAGATTGACCTGATCCTTATCTCCTGGACCTGGCACAGGGGCCTTGGGTTCTTTGCCCCGAGGCTTTTTTCCTGTTTCTTTGATGGCCTCACGACGGGTCACTTTTTCCTGATATTCTGCCAGCTCCTGTTGATAGCGTTCTTCGGCTCGGCGCTCAATTTCAGCCTTGGCCTCAGCAACCACTTTAAGACGATCTTCCCTGCGCTTCAGTTCATCAGGGATGGACAACTCATCTGGCAGTTGTTCTGTATCTGCTTTTTCAGCCATCTTGAGAAGTTCTTCTACTTCCGCCTTGAGCTGCGCCTCAAGCTTGCAGGCATACTTATAGCTGAGTGCCTTGTGCTTGCTGGCATTGGCTTTTATTTTGGTACCATCAAGGCTGATGGTGCCCATTTTCAGCCATTGAGCCTGCTTGGCAATCAATAATATCTGAACGAACAGTTCGCTGATCTGTTTGCGGAAGCGCTTGCGAAAGGTGTTGATACTGTCGTGATCGGGATGTTCATTGGCGCAGATGTATCGAAAGGCGATGGAGTCATAAGTTGCTTTCTCAAGCTTGCGGCTGGAAAAGACTCCTGTCGCATACCCATAGAACAGTAGCGGTAGCATGAGTGCAGGATGCCAGGCTTTCGACCCAGTGCCTTTATAGGCACTGGTAAAAGGCGTGAGATCCAGCAGTTCAACGACCTCGACAACAAAACGGGCGAGATGTACCTCCGGCAAATAATCCTGCACAGAGGCAGGGAAGAAGTCAGGGGTATCGCGGTCAATGGGTCTGAAAGTCCATTTTTTCATTGGCAGATTTGCTGTCGTTCACGGTTGTGGTGGGGATTATACTCAAAAATTGTGCTAAGTCCGACAGGCTCCTAGTGGCCTAAAAAAATGGCGCTTGGGCAATTACAGAAGAGGGAGTTGGCCTATGGGATTTCAAGAAAACAGCATGGGTAGAAAGGTTCTTGTCGGTTTAACACCGATTGAGGTCTGCATTATGAATGTCTGTTGCACTTATTTGCTTGAATCCAGCTTTACTGTTAACTAGCCTGCCAATAGGCGCACTAAGTTCCACTGCTCTAATGATACCATCGTTAGTTTAATTAATATGAAGAATCTGGATCTACCATCCAGAGTTTTTCAAAGCAAACCAAGGAATTTAAATTGATAGTAAAAAACTTCAGAGCCAAAAAAGTTTTTGGTTATTTAGATTTCAATATAGACTTCAAAAAAGATATTAGCTTTCTTGTCGGAGGTAATGGTACAGGTAAAACGACGGCATTAAAACTAATGAATGCTCTGGTGACACCAAGTTTCAAAGATTTATTACAAATATCCTTTGAGCATATCGAGCTTGAATTAGAAGAAAATGGCGAGATCATCGTAATTACATCTGACCAAGAACATGATAAAAAAACACTAAAGGTAAATTCCTTAGACTCTGAAATAGTGTTCCCAACTTACGCTGACTTAGAATTCGACTACTTCTCACGGAATGCGGAAAAAATAAACGACATAGTTGAAAGCGTCAATAGGGATTTTTCAGACCATGAGGTTGTAGAGAAAATAACAACCATTTCCACCCCGATTTTTTTAGGACTTGATAGGCGAAGAGAAGGAAGCGCGCATAGCGGGAATGACTATTTCTTTGAAAGAGAGGTGTTTTTAAGAGAATCAAGCAAGAGGTCAAGAACTGCTCGAAGATTAATAAAAGGATCATTAGGTGTTAGCTTGATGGAAATTGAGTTTCTCGTCCAAAATGCATATAAAAGGTTAAGGGTTCTTGAGGAAAGGCAATCGGATAAATTACGTGATGCGATTCTTGCCTCAACATTTCAATACAGTATGTTCGCCGCTCAAGATTTAGATGTAGAATCAATAAGCTGGACTGAGAAAACAAAGCTAATACAGCGGCAGGCAGAAATAAAAGAAGCTCTGTCTAAGATAGGAATAAAAGGTTCAAGACTAGGCATTGAGGTGGATAAATTTTTTGAAAAACTAACCAACTTGTTTGAGCAGTTACAAGAAGGCGAAAAAGGTATCTCATTAGAATGGCTAATGAATAAGGCCCAAATAGAAAGAATGTCAAGCATTGTTGATATTGTCGATGATCATAAGTCAAAAATTGATACTTTATTTAAACCAATAAATGACTTTATATCAACGATAAATTCTTTCTATAGTGAGTCAAATAAAAGCGTCGAAATTGATGCAGTTGGACAGCTGCTAGTCAGAAGACCAAATGGAAAAACCTGCACCATAGAAAGTTTATCGTCAGGTGAAAGACAACTTCTAATTATATTTGCACATGCTTACCTAAATCTGGATAAGAGCAAGAAAAATGTATTTATCATTGATGAGCCTGAACTTTCTCTTCACTTGAGATGGCAAGAGAAGTTTGCTGAAATTGTCTTAGACTTATCAAAAAAATCTCAATTCATCTTAGCGACACATTCACCTGAAATTGTAGGTCGCTACAAAAACAAAGTAGTGAAGTGTCGTTAATATGTTTCCAGAAAGAAGTACAGTAGCAAATTCAGCCAAGTCGGTTTTTTTTGATGATGTTAACGATATAGATATATACATTGAGGATACAGCTATTGGTTATGAAAAAATCTTCTCAATAATATTCTCGAGAGTATTTAGAAATAAATATAATGTGGAGAAGGTTTTTCCACTGGGTGGTAGAAAAGCTGTATTGGAGGAGTTTAACACTTGTATCAATGATATATCTAGGCCAAGTTTATTTATTATTGATGGTGATTTATTTTTACTGTCTGGGGATGATGTTGAAAATAAGAAAGGGTTGTATAAGTTACCATTTTACTGTATTGAAAACTTGCTGATTAATGAGATGGCTTTTTCTATTTTATTAGATGAAGAAGAACCTATTAAAAGCTTTCAGGAAGTTGTGTCTGAGTTCAATTTCTCGGAATGGCTGGATGTTAATCAGCCATTACTGTTTGAACTTTTTGTAGAGTATGCAATTAGCTTCAAGGTAAACCAGCCTGAACCAACGACATCATTTAAAGTTAATGAGATTGTTGCTGATGGAAAGGGGAATTTAGATAAAGATAAAACAAAAAAAAGGATACATGATTTAAGAGTGAAGGCTCAGTCTGTTGTAGGAGAAACTCTGTACATAGAAACCAGAGATGAAATACTTAAACGTTTTGAAAGTCAGTCATTAACAAAAATGGATGTTATCTCTGCCAAAGATTATTTATTTCCACTACTAACAGCTAGGTTTAAATCGACAGTGAAAAGTAAGATTTCAAATATTAATTTCCGGCAAAGATTGGCTAAACAATGTTCTATTGAAAGCATCCAAGATTCAGAAAATTACGTTGCATGCTAAATCGGATAAGATAGACTATCTATTCTCCAACCATCCCCATTCAGTGACCGATTTACTAAGGTTAGTGGAACGTAGACTGATAGTGTTTAACTCCCTCAACAGAAGTCTGGTTAATGACGTGGCGGATGGGGTCGGATCTTTATTTTTGCATTCATTCAAAATGAAAGACCTAGTACCAGTTTTTTTAGCTTCCCCTTAACGAAAGGGCTGCTGATACCGTTTCACCGCATCTGTCGATGTCTGGTTTATCTTCCGGTTTAGAACATCCACTCGCTGGCGTTTGGTGTCACTGCTCATCAGCTTGTCTTCCATCACCTTGCGAACCTCTTTTCTCAGTTTGCTGATCTGGCGACTGGCTTTCTGAAGCCCCTTTTTATTGCGAAGTTTCTCCGCTGCTGACAGTTCAAGCTCTTTTGCCCGTTCTGATTCACTGGACTCCTGGTATCGTTTGATGGAGGCCGCTATCTCAGTGACATCCTTATGCATATCGTGGAACTCATCAGTGTAGCGATTGCTACCAGCCACATCGTCCTGAACAAAACTCCCTACTAAAGGTATATCTCGCTTGCGTAGGGATGGGAGCTCGCCTGCACCGGTGGTTTCACGAGTCATTACATCAGTAGCCATCAGCACATAGGTCCCCAATGAACCGAAATAGCCCTTCAGCAGGTGCTCCAGTTTTTTGGGGGAACGCATCCAGTCCGGAGCCCCTTCCGGCAGAAGCTGGGCCAGCTCTTTCAGGGTGTCACTGGTATAAGGGTCGTACTGGGCTTCGGGCTTCAGGTTCTGCAAGCGCATGGGGATGATGGGCTTGTCACGGAAACGGTCCCGGTTTTCAGATACTTCCCATATCGGTTTAATCAACTGGGGGATCGGGTCAAGGGCAAAGGTGTTCATCACCAACTCATACAGCATATCCTTCGTCCACTTCATATCTTCGCTGCCATCGAGACTCTGGGTGATGATCTCCGGCAGGGAGGCAAAGATGGCTCCCACTTCAAAGGGTTTTGGAATGCGGTAGTGTCCGTCTTCACCCTCACCGATCCAGAAGTGGTGATAACCGAGCTTGTCATGGTTTTTCAGCTTTTTATAACGCTCGTCGTCTTCGTAGTGGCGCATCAATGCCCAAGCTGCCAGTCCGTAGCCCAGCCCCCGAATCAGCACCGATCCTGAAAAGGAGGCTAAATCCAGTTTGTCGCCGGGTTTAATACCCCGCCATAACCGGTTCACACCCTGCAACATGGAATTAAAGAACGGCAGGCTTTGCACCATAAACTGGATAATTGGCCACTGGCCGCTGCGGGTAAAGTTAAGTACGTCCATGGCCTGATAGGCGGCCTCGGCAGGGGAGCCGCCCTGTTTGATCACCTGGTCGTAAACGTGCAACCGGTTGGAGTTTTCAAACCGGGAACCGATCTTCTCCCAGAGGTCCCACAGTTGCCCGGGTTTATTGAGAATTTTCTTCTGTTCGTCCGGTGATAACTTCTTGCGGATATTTTTCGATGTGATGTTGTAGTAGCCCCCGCCACTGCCACCACCCATCATCATGGCCCAGCGGGTTTTGTCATTTTTCAGGGACTGCCGGAAACCTCGTACCGCCCCCGCCAACGGATTGAGCGACAGTGGCTTTCCATTCACCTCCGGGGCAATATGCACCGCCGTGGAAATGGTGTCCTTAATAATGTTGCGGAACATAAAGTCGGGCAGGGCAGTCACCGCCTTGGTCAGTACTTTGCGGGGGATGCCCACCAGTTCCAGCAGGGTACTGTGGGTGGGTGCGCCCAGGTCCTGAATTGAGGCCAGCAGCAACGGGTCATTGACCAGGTACGTTTTCAGCTTGCCATTCACCGACACGCTAACCGTGCCTTCCCCCAGTACCGAATATTTGGCCAGCAGGGACTTCCAGCGTTTCATCTGCTCCGGGGGCAGGTTGGTGTTCTGCTCCATCTCTTTCAGTTTGCTGATCACATCGTCGTCTGTGATACGGATTGCTGTGTCGATTTCTTCCAGCGCCCCCACGGCCAGCCCGTCCTCAACAATGCGTTGTTGGGCTATGTTCTTGAATGCTGCATCGAGCATGGACCGCGTGTTGCGGTGCATCGCTTCCAGAGGACTGATCTTCTCCACGCCACCTTTCAGCTTCTCAATGCCAGACTTCTGGCCAGAGAGACCTCGCCTGGTCCGGCCTCCGGTCTGCTCTTTGCCTTCCAGGTCGTGAACCCGGTGGAACGGAAGGTAGTCGTCGGTTTCCCACACCTTGCGCAGTTCCCGGTCAATCAATCCCGCATCGGTGAGAAAATCCAGCAGATCTTTATTGTGGGCCTGGTAGTTATCCTTCACCTGCTGAAACCGCTGCTTAAGTTGCGGCTGGGTGTTGACCCAGTTCTGAATGGTTTTGATCTTCTGATGGTCGTAGAGGTTTTCTCGGTTCTGCTGGCTGAGTTCCCTGCCTTCTTTCAGGTCTTTGTTGGCCTGCTTCATATCCCGCTGCCAGCCACTGCGGCCACCGGGATACTCATCCGGTGCAATGGCGTCCAGTGTCTCTTTCAGGGCCTGCCCCTGTGCCAGTAGCTGATTACCTTTGGTTCTGGCGGCTTTGTCCTCCGCCATAATCCTTTCGGAGCGGAGACTGCCTGCCCAGGTTTCCCAAATTTCCAGTTCGTTGCGTTTGGCTGTTGGGTGAAGAACGTCCAGTAGCCCCATACTGCCTTCTTTAATAACCACACTGCCGTCTTTCAGTTGCGGGGTACCTTCGTGGAGCATGACCTCCATGACGTTGTCCAGGTTGCGGGTCAGGAACGCTGCCTTGCTGGCCGAGAGTGAGGCATCTAGCAGCTTGCCTTCATTGAGCAGTTTTTCGTTATGTTCGACAGCAGCATAGGGGTTGAAGACACCCTGATTGACCTGTCGCTGGATCCGCCCCCAGTCCCACCACTCCTTAAACCGTTCCATGGGGCTTTTGGGCTGGGTGGCTCCGTGGATGTCTTTGATCACCTGCTGTACGTCATCGGGCAGGTCGTCTTTGAGCGCGTAGCGGGGGCTGTCGTCTGACTTCTTTGCCTGCTTCTTATCTTTCAGAGCACCTTTCAAAGCAAAGAGTGGTTGGCCATCCTTCAGCACCGAGTCTTTCATTTTGTCGGTGACAGTAACTGACCAGACAGTATCGGGCTTGGTATCGTATGGGTACTGCGAGCCATTGAAGTTGATATCCACCGGCTCAAGTTTGGCCCCCCACTTTTTGGTGTACTTCTTCATGTAGTTGGCGAGGCGCTTGTCGTAGAACTCCTTCATGCCCCTGGCGCCACTGTCACCGATTACCTCATCCAGGTTGTCCAGGGTGAACGATTCCTGATGCTGGTCGTAGACCTGATCTTTCAAAAATTCCTGAGCACGTTCTTTGCTCCTGAAAAGCAACGAATCACCATGCGGGTCGTGCATGACTTCACCGTTAGCATCGATAATTTCATACTTATCAAAGTGAATCATACGGCGCAGTTCATAACTGGCTTCTCTTTCTTTCAGCCGTTGTTGAATATCATCGGACTGCTGCCTGATGTTTGCGCCCACCTGATTACCCACATAATCTTCCAGCCTTTCTTCGGCGATGCGCTCATGCCGCTGATTGCCGTTTCTCTGTTTGATTACCATGGTGAAATCGGTCAAACGGCCTGAGCTGGTGAATACCGGTGTTACTTTCAGAGAATCCACCACCTGCCCGAGGCTCGGATACCGTTCCACCTGTTGCGCGGCACTGCTCCAGGCAATCCGGTCAAAGCCTTCTTCAGCGGCGTGGCGAATCATGCGCTTCATTACCAGGTTGGGCCAGTTCTCCTTCAGCGGAGCATCGGGCTTCATGCGGTAAGTATTCATTGCTGAGTTACGGCTATAGAGTGATTCCAGTTCTGTTTCGATCTGCCTGAGTCGATTTAGCAACTCGTCCTTGCGCCGATTCAGTTCTTTGAGTTCACCCCTTGCCTGATCAATCTGTGGTTGCAGTTTTTCTTTTAGCTCTTGGTCGCCCCAGTCGTTCCAGCCTTCTTCGTTGGCCATTTGTTCATTCAGCAGGTTTAGCCGATCTTTGGTCATATAGATTTCTGTGACTACGGTCTGTTCTTCACTGGTCTTTTCCCGCTTTTCTTTTCTCAGGGCATCAATTTTTTTGATCCATTCCTCATTGGCTTTTATGGCCTCTGGTGTCTGGTAGCCTCTTTCCCGCCCCTGCTGATGCCAGTCGCTCTGGACTTCATCAATAAACAGAATCTGTTCATTACGACCATGGACGTTTTCATTAAAGGTCTGGAAGCGTACATGGGCCAGCGCATTTTCTGCCTCACCCCAGTGGCTGTCGGTGTAGGCATCTTGCTCCCACCGGGCGAAGGAATGGTGTTCGCTGACTGCAGCGGCAATGGCCGAGGCTGCGGAAGCATGGCCAGTGGTGATAATGTTTCTGTTACCATCAGCATCGACACGGTAGAGGGTATAGTGCCTGAACTCCGCACCCCATTCCGAATCATTCACTTTCAAATCGTGGGGCAACACGCCCTGGCTAAGATAGCCCGCTTCTTCTTCGGTGATGGGGTTTCGGTTCTTATGGTTCGGATGATCGGCAGGGAATACGGTCTTGTTGTTATCCAAGAACAGGATCAGCTCGGAATAATCCTCGCCACCTTGCATGGCGTATTGGCGGTACTGAACATCAGATTCATCCCGCAGCTCTGCCTCCATATCGCTGCGGTAATCCGATTCATAGTCATTTTCCCAGGCTTCCAGTGCGGCATCTTCCTTATCGGAATAACTGACGTGATCCCGTGCCAGCTCTTTGTCGTCCATATTATCGACGCTGTTATTGGCTCGCCATTGGGCTTCTTCATGCAGGACTGATTCATTCAGATCGCCATCGTCGTCCAGTAAGGCTTCAGCTTCATGATCATCCAGCTCTTCGTCTTCATACCGCTGTTTTATCTCTTCATAGTGGTAGTCATACTCGGACTCTCGTAAATCCTCCCGTGCCTCTTCCAGGGCATCCCCCAGTTCATCCAGCGAGTAGCCATGCTCGTAATCGCCGATACGCTCCCGGATAAAATCCCGTTGCTTATCATAGATTCGATCTTCCAGTTCCTGTTCATCGAAACCATCCACGTTCAGGTCTTCGGTGATCTTCACTTCATTCTGTCGGATAAAGTCCAGCACCTCGGCTTTGCTCAGCTTCTCGCCCTTCTTATCCGCGAGCCACAGATCCAGTCCCAGCCATTGAACCTCCTCATCCTGCACGTTGTTGCCTTTCTTGATGGCATTGAGCCAGCTTTGGGCAGGCAGGCGGTCAGACTTCACGGCAGCTGCACTTCGTTCAACAGAGGAGTAAAAGGTTGGCGCACGACCAGCGTCGTTATAGCGATTGCCTTTCGGCCCTTGTGGACCATTGCTGCCATTCCGCTTCAGCTTACGACGGGCAGCTGCCAGCAGTTCCACCGCATCGGCATCAGTCCACTTGATATTGGGGAACAACCGGCGCAGGGCATTGCGGATCATGCTGACCACTTTCGTTAGCAGGCCGTTTTTCGGGTCTTTCTCCGCTAGATGTGCAAGGTATTCCTCGGCGATAATCCGATTGGCTTCTGCTTCGGATTTGCCTTCAATCTGTCGTTCATACCTTTTGGCCAGTGCCTGTTTCAGCCGGTCATTCATATCCCGGTGGATTTCATCCAGCACGGTATCAAGCCGGTTACCCAGCAAACTACGAACACCTTTATGACCCACCATTTCATGAAGGACAGTACGCACCGCTTCACCGGCATTATCCAGATTGGCAGCAATCAGGTAGGTTTCCCCGGTGGCCGGATCGAACATCCCCTTCACCCGTCCAAGGGCTTTGTCCTTCATTACTTCCTGGTACAGGCGGGAGGGCAGCTCGCTTTCAGACTGCAAGACATGAATGGCCTGACCGAGCTCGTTTTCCAGCGGTCGCAGCTTCAGCCGCAGGGGACCAGACTGGACGCCTTTGGCCTTGTTGTTGCGCCAGGCATAGAAGGCACCGGTTTCTCCCAGGTTAGCGCCTGTTTCAGCACCGGACTGGTAGGTATCCCCTTTGGTGTAAAAATGATCCAGCACTTCAATCTTGTCACCCCGGTTAAAGAACCGGGTTAGGTTACGGGCAGCGTTCATTTCCCTGGTGGAATTGCCGGTCTTGATGATGACTTTTGTGCTGTTGGTGCTGTCCAGTGCTTTCATTATTCTGACCACTGCCGGATCACCAGGGAAACGCAGGGTAGACAGGTCGCTGTCAGACAGTGGCAGAATGCCGGTAATCTTATGCTGGGTGTTCAGCAATACCAGCGCATTGGGGCTAATGGCATCCAGTATCGGTTTTGCAGTATCAGGAGAACTCACCTGGAACTTCGGGTCGTTCTTGCGTAACTGCCGTTCGGTCACAGCAACGCTCTGCTTCCGGGGCAGGGCTTCGGCTTGAAAGGCGCCGAGCATCTGACCATCAGCGTCCATTGCATGAAATGAGCTGCCTTTGCTGACCACTACATGGCCGTTGTTGACCACTCCGCTGCCATCCAGTACGTCATTGAGGTGCCAGGTAATCCCTTGATCTGCCCAGCTGGGAGTCGCTTCACCGGAGGGATGGTTATGGGCAAACCACACACTCTTTGCTTCGGGGGGGGCGACAACAGCACCGGCCAGTGTCCATGTGGATACCGTTGCCTGGGATTTCTGCCCCTTGCTGTGCTTGATGACATTAATCACTTTGTCATTGGCATCGAGCACAATGGCGTACATTTCTTCCTGGGCCAGCTTGCGGATCGGGGCAATAAAGTGGCCTACGTCCCGCACGTCTTTCAGGGTGTCGGTGCCGACTCTGATGGTTCCTGTTTCAACGTGTTTAACTAATACACGTTGGTTCTGGACGATTTGCTGTTTGCGTTGCTCACCGGATAGATCGAGGGAGGCGAATAGGTCCCGTTGACCACTGGCAGCCGGATCACTTTTCTTTCCTTTCCTGCCTGGTGCCTTGCCGGAGTCTCGCTTATGCCCTCGGAGTTTGACAACCCGTGGTCCGTCGGGGTCTTGCTCGTCGTTTACTTCGCCTGTTCTATCCCGCCCCCGGGGGTCGTGCCGTTCGCGCTCCTGCGCTTTTACGCCCTTCAGGGTGCGGCGGGACTTCCCCCGTCCGTGGGGGTCGTACTTGCCTTCTGGCTCATCAATTTGTCGAAGTCCGATTGTGCCTTCAGCATCTTGTCCCTTGCTGCCTGCATCTGCTTCTTCTGTTCTGGTGTTATCAGATGCCCGTAGCGCAGATCGGATTTTGCCCAGGTTTCCAAGCAGCTCTGCCGCGCTCTCTTTGCCACCGTATCTTTCAGGGTCATTCTCTATTTCCTCTTTTAGCCGCTGCAGGTTCTTATCGTGGGGCGCTTCTGTGGCCGCCTTCATCACCTTGCCGGTGACATTGCCATGGAAGCAGCCCATGCCACCGTATTTATCGCAGGATGTACAGTTGAAGTCCTTCTTTGGTTCAGTGGGGTGCTTGATCTTTTTCCAGCCACCATCAATGGGGCAGAGTCGTTTCATGGCATCGATACCCAGCATACGACGCAGGGTAGCTTTATCGGCCAGCACCTTCTGCCCCTGTTTGATGGGTAGAATGACCAGTATGCGATCAAGGTTTGACCGCACAAAGTCGATGCCTTTTTTCTGTCCGTCAAGCACTACTGCCAGCGGCAGATCCGGATGCTGTGCTGTCAGCTCAAAATTACTGTCGTCCACGGACAGGGCTCGCCAGTTTTGTTCTGGCACCTGTTTCAGGAACTCAGGGTTTTTGGAGAATATCTGAAGACGGATGCCTTCTTTATTCATCTCCTTAATGAACGGCAACCACTCCATGGAACCATCGCCCATATCAAACAATCGCAGGGCTTTGTTTTGGTAGTACTCTTGTGTCCCCCGGTAATTGTTGGCGGCAATTTTGGCGGACTTTATCGGGTCTTTTTCTACTGCCCAGCTAACCAGTTCTGATTTGATCAGCGGGTTACTGAACCGGTAATTTCCTTTAGTAGCGTAACAGAATGAGGCGCAGTCACGACTGGGAAGACAGTCGACAAAACTGCCATTAATACTGTTCTGGGGTTTGCCGGCATGACCAATCAGGTCTTCCGTATGGAGGTAACGCCAAAGGCCCTTTTCCCCGTGATCTTTCAGGGCCTTGAGAATGGATGCGTTATTTTTATCTGACAGTAATGACCGGTAGTCGACCTTCCTGCCTGCCACCAGGTCATTAATGGTCTGGCGGATCAGCATGGCCTGAACGGTCTTTCTTGCCCAGGGGGTGTCGGCCAGTTTCTTCAGTCTCTGGATGATGCCCTGCTTGTCAGAGCGATTGTCCAGATACCGTTTGATGGCGGCCCTTTCCGGACTGCCCAAGTTCTTGAAGCCTGGTACGGAATGATGGGGCGCATTACGGCTGTTGTACTGGCCACTCCCATCTGGAGAGCCTTCCTCGATCCCGGCAAAGTCATCGTCCGACCATTCATCACTGTCCAGCGTACCGTCATCAACGACATCCAGCAGGTCGTCTACTTCATCCTTTGCGGCTTCTCTTTCGGCTCTTGGGGCAAGATCAGTTGTTCGTCCTTCCCGCTCTTTTTGTTCACTGCTTCTGTTGCTTCCTTCAGCAGTTTGAACAGGTTCGGCTTTCTCACTCTGCTTCGGGTCTTTGATCGGGGTGCTCTTATCGCCATAGCTTTTCTCCAGTTGGTTATTGGTCTGGTTAATCAAGTCATCCAGTGTCGCCTCTGCAGTGCCGAACATATCCCCATCGGCTTGTGATTGCTTTTGCAGGTATTGCTCAATCCGGATGGCCAGCTCGCTCAGGGCCTGACCTACCTGCTTTGATTTGTGCAGATTGGCATCGAGCCACCTGGCGAACAATTCGGTTTCCGGACTGAAACTATCCAGCAGGGAATGCTGATCCAGAATCTCATCCACTGACTGGTTTCGGTTGCGGGAGTCCTGAAGGATGCGGCTGGCTTCCACCAGGGATTCAATGACTCCGTAACCTCCCAATTCCGGATCTATGCCTTTGGCCCTGGCAAAGTGCGGTGCAGCCATGGCTAGCGACTTGATCAGGTTCTTCAGGTCTGGTTTGTCGTCCTCGGCAAACAGACTGTTCAAGCGCTCATCGTCGTAGGCTTTCATAAACAGTGCCGACTCTACGCGGTCACGCATCTGTTTATTCCAGTCACCCTGACGGGTTTTCAATTCTCCGGCTTCGCTACCCAGCCGGTCCGCAAACCGGGCAAGGAATACGTCATTACTTCGGTGCAGCAGGTCGCCAGTATCATCGGTATCAAAGTGGGAGAGGTCTTCTTGGGTAATGCGGGAGGCGTCCAGCTTGGCTTTTTCTGCCGGAGACATTGAAGCGGTATCACGGGCATTGGCTTCTTTGGTGAAAGCAATGCGTTGGTCGGTATCCATTTCTCCCTGGCGCTGGCGCACCAGTATTGGCTGTTTGAAGTTATCCACAGACTCTGGCTTCAGGCCAAAAGATTCAGCGCTCTTCTTTAGGTGCTCCTGGTAGGCTTTCGCCTTTTCAGGATGATTTCGGTAGGCTTTGCGGATCGCTGAAACACGACCGTTGCCGCTTTCTACTACACGGTCACTGCCGATGATAGGTGCTCCGCTGCTGGCCAGTGGGTTGGCTCCCAGCAGTTTCGGATTCAGCTTGCTGGCAATGCCCCTGATCTGGTCTTCACTGGCTTGGCGGGTTCGATCCCTTGGTTGCAGCTCTGCTGGATAGTCCGGATTTACCTTGCCAGTGTCGTTGTGGCTGGCGATCAGATCATCGGCTTCATAAAGGACGTATTGGGTATCCAGCTCACGTTCTGCTGTGGATACTTTTTCATTGCCTTTACCCATCACCGGTTTAATGCCAGACGGTGTTCCAGA